>NZ_JBHWDS010000005.1:0-214490 GCF_042734615.1 Kitasatospora sp. NPDC059646 | reverse complement strand
GGTGGTCGCCGGGGACGTGTTCGCCGCCGAGGACCGGCTCGGCACCTGGCGCCACCTGCTGGTCGCGGTCCGCTCGCCCGGGCGGATCTTCGCCGCGAAGGCGCTCGCCGCCCTGACCGTCCTGCTGCTGCTGATCACGGGCCTGGCGGTGTCCGGCACGGCCGGCGGGCTGCTGGCGGTCGGCAACCACCCGCTGGTCGGCCTGGACGGGCACCTGCTGGCGCCGGGCGACGCCGCGCTGCGGGCGCTGCTGGCCTGGCTGTGCGCGCTCGCCCCGACCCTGGCGCTGGCCGGGATCGGGCTGCTCGGATCGGTGGCGCTGGGCCGCAACCCGATGGGGCTGCTGCTGCCCGCACTGGTCGCGCTCGCCGGGCAGCTGGCGCAGATGATGCCGCTGCCGGTCGCCGTCCGGCTCGCCCTGCCCGGTTACGCGTTCCTCTCCTGGAACGGCCTGTTCACCGGCCCGGCGCAGCTCGGCCCGCTGCTGATCGGCGTCGCGGTCGCCCTGGCCTGGGCGGTGGCCGCCACGCTGCTGGCCCGACTGCTGTTCCTGCGGCGGGACTTCACCAACCCGGCGCACGACGGCTCCGGGCGCCGCGCGGTCGCCCTCGGGGTGCTGCCGCTCGCCGCGCTGCTCGCCGCCACCGTCGGCGTGCTCACCCCGGCGGCCGGGTCCGCGGGCTCCGGGATCGGGCAGGAGAAGGTGCAGCGCTCGGTCGCCACCGCCTTCGCCCACCTGTACCGGATCCAGACCGCCGAGCTGAACCGTCCCGACGTCACCGAGGAGCAGCTGCGGGCCACGGCCGCCTGCGACAAGGGCAGCAGCAGCGTCGAGCCGGAGGGGCCGGGCAACGACTGGCGCTGCGTCGTGTCCTGGCACCTGCCCGGCGTCGACGCCACCGGGACGGCCGTGTACCAGCTCGACGTCGCCCCCGACGGGCGGTTCGTCGCCGACGGCGACGGGCCGAAGGAGGTCAACGGCTACTTCCTGGTGCGCACCCCCGCCGGCGACGCGCCGAACCCGCTCTGGCAGTTCGACGGCAGCGTCGAGCTGCTTCCGGCCCCATCGAAGGGATGAGCAGCATGCAGGTCACACGTCGTCGCGTCCGCGACGGGCAGGGTGCCGCCGGTCTTCCCGGCGCGAGCACGGCACGCCGCCGGAGCCGCCGCCGGACCCTCGTCACCGCCGCCGCCACCGCCGTCGTCCTGGCGGCCGGCGCGGGCGTCGGCTTCGCGCAGACCGACCCGTTCGGCACGAACCGGGTCGGCCAGGTCTACGACCGGGGCGAACTGGTCTCCAGCAACCAGTACCTCGCCCCGTACGGCGAGCGGCTGGTGATCGACAACGGCAAGATCATGTCGTCCGCGGTGAGCCCGGACGGCACCCACCTGGCGGCCTCGATCACCGACGGCGGCGCGGCGCTGGCGATCGTGGACGTGAAGAACTGGAAGGTGCAGCAGGTCGTCGGCAGCGCCGCCTCCTCCGTGCCGAGGATCGGCAGCAACGGCGTGGGCCAGGAGGGCCCGACGTACTCGCCCGACGGCCGGCAGCTGTGGCTGGGCCAGCCCGACGGCTGGACCCGGTTCGACGTGAACCCGGACGGCAGCGTCGCCAACCCGAAGACCGTCCGGATCGCCAAGAGCGGCGCGCAGCAGGCGCTGGTGGCCGGCCTGGTCTTCGCCGCGGACGGCGCGACCGCGTACGCGGCGGTCAACGGCCAGAACCGGGTGGTGGCGATCGACACCGCCGCCGGGACGGTCCAGCAGAGCTGGACGGTCGGCAACGCCCCGCGCGGCCTGGCACTGGCCGGCGGCAAGCTGTACGTCAGCAACGAGGGCGGCCGCCCCGCGCAGCCCGGCGAGAGCACCCTCAACTCGTACGGCACCCAGGTGCCGGCCGACCCGGACACCGGTGCGACCACCACCGGCACGGTCAGCGTGATCGACCTGGCGAACCCGGCCGCCGCGCCCGCCACCATCGACGTCGGCCTGCACCCGACCGCCGTGTACGCCAAGAACGGCGCGGTGTTCGTCACCAACACCGCCACCAACAGCGTCTCGGTGATCGACACCGCCAAGGACCGGGTCGTCCAGACCATCGCCACCCGGCCGTGGTCCGAGGCGTCGATCGGCTACGAGCCCGACGCGGTGACCCTCACCGACGACGGCCGCCTGCTGGTCGCCCTCGGCCGGGCCAACGCGATCGCCGTCTACCGGTACGCGGGCCCGCAGGAGCCGGCGAGCTACGTCGGCCTGCTGCCGACCGACTACTTCCCGGCGGAGATCTCCTCCTCCGGCAACCAGGTGCTGGTCTCCCACACCCGCGGCATCGACGCACTCCGCCCGACCGGCGCGGCCGGCCACGCCACCCACGACACCACCTCCAGCGTGGTGCGCTTCACCCTGCCCGGCGACAAGGTGATCCGGCAGCAGACGGCCAAGGTGTTCGCGCAGAACAACTGGACCGGCAACGCCGCGAAGACCGCAGCCGGCAGGAAGAACAAGGCCGTGCCCGTCCCGAACCGGATCGGCGACCCGTCGACGATCAAGCACGTCTTCCTGATCGTCAAGGAGAACCGCACCTACGACCAGGTCTTCGGCGACCTGCCGCAGGGCAACGGCGACCCGGCGCTGGCCCAGTTCGGCGAGAACGTGACGCCCAACCAGCACGCGCTGGCCCGCCAGTTCGGCCTGTACGACAACACGTACGACATCGGCACCAACTCCGCCGAGGGCCACAACTGGCTGATGCAGGCCGACAATCCGGAGTACACCGAGTCCTCGGCCGGCGAGTACGCCCGCAGCTACGACACCGAGGACGACGCGCTCGGCCACCAGGTCAGCGGCACCCTGTGGAGCGGCGCCCAGGCGTCCGGGCAGACCGTGCGGGACTTCGGCGAGTTCCACCAGTTCCTCGCCAAGCCGGCCGGCGCGACCTGGCAGAACCTGTACTGCGACACCAAGGCCATGCGGGCGACCGGCAGCGGCTCCGCGTACAGGCTGGTCTCGTCCTCGCCGATCCCGTCGCTGAACAGCGTGTCCGTGCCGGCCTTCCCGAAGTTCGACACCGCCGTGCCGGACGTCTACCGCGCCGAGATCTGGAAGCAGGACTTCGAACAGAACGGCCCGGCCAACCTGAACATGCTGTGGCTGTCCAGCGACCACACCGGCGGCCCCGCCAACGCCGCCGCGCAGGTCGCCGACAACGACCTCGCGGTCGGCCGGATCGTCGACGAGATCAGCCACAGCCCGTACTGGAAGGACTCGGCGATCTTCGTCGTCGAGGACGACTCGCAGGCCGGCCTGGACCACGTGGACGGCCACCGCGCCCCGATCCAGGTCATCAGCCCGTACGCGCAGCGCGGCGCCGTCGACAGCCGCTACTACTCGCAGATCAACATGGTCCGCACCATCGAGCAGATCCTCGGGATCAAGCCGATGAACCAGAAGGACACCGCGGCCACCCCGATGGCCTCGGCGTTCACCGCCACCCCGGACTTCACGCCCTACACCGCCCTGCCGAACCGCACCCCGCTGACCAGCGGCCTGGCCACCGCCCCGTCCTGCGGCCTGGACGTCCCCGCCCCGCAGGACCCGGCCTCGGCCGCCGCGCCGGCCGGCGCCGTCCCGGCCGCCGAGGCGGACACCGCCCGGAAGTGGTCCGACTGGAAGAAGCAGCAGCGGCTGACCGGCACCGACGCCGTGCCCGACCACGCCAACCCGGCCCAGATGAACCACCTCACCTGGTACGAGGCGCACGACTGGCAGCAGCCCTACCCGGGCGAGCAGTCGATCCTCGCCCCGGCCGACGTCCCCGGCGCGTACCTGCCGTCCGCGGAACTCGACGGCTGACCGACCAGCTGCGGGGCCGCCGGGCCCGCGCAGGCTACGGGATCCGGCGCTCGATGTCGGCGAGCTGGGCCGCGAGCAGGTCCTCGAACACGGCGGGGCGGTCCGCCGCCAACGGCCGGATGTCGCGGGCGAAGTGGGACAGCGCGGGGAACCGCTCGGGGTCGGCGCCGAGCACGGCGACCCGGAACTGCTCCATGCCGTGCTCGTACTCGGTGGGCGTGAGGCCGCCGATGCCGGCCTCGGAGGAGATCAGCGCGACCAGCAGGACCACGAGGCGGTGGTAGCGCTCCGGGATCTCCCGGTCGGGCAGCCCGGAGGCGCGCAGGGCCTGCAGCACCTCCTCCATGACCAGCCGGGACCCGGTGCCGCCGGAGCCGTAGCGCCCCCAGACGGCGGCCAATTGGGGCTGTTCGCCGAAGGCCTCGCGCAGGCGCAGGGCCAGTGCGGTGAGGCGCTGCTTCCAGTCGCCCTCGGGCCGGTGGCCGTCCATGGTGACCCGCAGGATCCGGTCGGCGAGCGCGCGCAGCAGCTCGGTCCGGTTGCGGAAGTGCCGGTAGAGGCTGGAGGAGTCGGTCCCGAGCGTCGCGGCGAGTCTGCGCACGCTGAACGACTCGGCGTCGTCCGTCCGCAGCAGGGTCGCCGCCGCGTCCAGGATCTCCTCGGTCGACCATCGCCTGCGTGCCGTCATCCCGTTCCTCTCGTCGAGACCTCAGCCTAGACCATGCGCTTGCCGTTGCACGCACCGCGTGCATTAATGGGCGCAGCACCGTTCGACACCACCGGCGCACCCGGCCGCCGGCCGGGGGAGGGACAGCGGCACATGACCGAGAAGACGGCCGAACTCCGGCCACAGGAACCCGACTTCGACACCGTCACCGCGGAGGAACTGCTCGCCTACCGCGACGCCGAGAACCGCTTCCGGGCGTCCGGCGCCGCCCGGGCCGTCCTCGGCGTGCCGGACCCCGGCGCCACCGCCGACTGGCAGCGGATCGCGCTGCCCGGCCGCGACCTCCCGGTCCGGGTGTACCGGCCCGCGACGGGCGGCGACGGCCTGCCGCTCGTGCTGCACGTCCACGGCGGCGGCTTCGTCGGCACGGCAGTGCAGTCCGACTGGGTCAACAGCCGCCTCGCCGCCCGGCTCCCCGCCGTCCTCGTCTCGGTCGAGCACCGCCTGCTCGGCCCCGGCGCCCCGCTCGCCGACGCCGTCGACGACGACTGGGACGTGCTCCGCCACCTGCTCCGGCATGCCGCCGACTGGGGCGTCGACCCCGCCCGCACGGCCCTCTTCGGCGAGAGCTGCGGCGCGCTGATCACCGCCCTGACCGCCCTCCGCGCCCGCGACGCCGGCCTCGCCGTCGCGGCCCAGGTCCTGGTCAACCCCGCCGTCGACGTGAGCGAGACGATGCTCGACCACCCCTCGATCGCCGAGTACGCCCACCACCCGACTCCGGCCCTGCCGCTCCTGCGCCTCGTCCGGCGCCTCGCCGTCCCGCCGGGCGCCGACGCCCGCGCGCTCTCGCCGCTGCACGCCGACGACCTCGGCGGCCTTCCCCCGACCCTCGTCGTGGTGCCCACCCAGGACGCCCTCGCCGACCACGGCCGCCGCTACGCCGAGCGGCTGCGCGCGGCCGGCACACCCGTCGAACTCACCGAGTACCCGGGCGCGAAGCACGCCTTCCTCAGCCTGCCCGGCCTCGAACCGCAGGCCGGGGCCGCGCAGGAGGGGATCCTGCGCTTCCTCGCCGCGGCGCTGCTGCCGCACTGAGCCCGGCCCCGGGGAGAGGCGGCGGCCACCCGGCGTGAGCACGCCGGACGCCCGGTCCGCCGGGAGCCGGGCGGCGCGGTCCGCCCGGGGGCGGCTCGGACGCGGCGATCCGGCAGCAGAGCCCGGCCGGCGGTCCGGGCGCCCGTGAAGGGTGGCAGACTGCGGGCCCTGCCCCCGAGGAACCGTCCGGAGGAACCGTGTCCGCACCCGCCGAGGCGCCCGCCGAGCGGGCGATCGGGAACCTGATCGCCCGGTACGCCGAACTCGTCGACGACGGCGACTTCGCCGGACTCGGCGAGCTGCTCGCGGACGCCGTGTTCGTCGGCGGCGGCGGGCCGGTGCGCGGGCGCGCCGGGATCGAGCGGATGTTCCGCGGCCTGCTGATCGTCCACGACGACGGCACCCCGCGGACCCACCACGTCACCAGCAACCTCGCCGTCGAGGTCGACGAGCGGGCCGGCACGGCGACCGCGCGCTCGTACGTCACCGTCTTCCAGGCGCTGCCGGACCTGCCGCTGCAGGCCGTCGCGGCCGGCCGCTACCACGACCGCTTCGCGCGCCGGGACGGGCGGTGGCGGTTCACGGAGCGGCGGGTCCGGATCCGCCTGGTCGGGGACGTGAGCCGGCACCTGCGGCCGTAGCGGACCTCAGACCGCGGTGGCGGTGACGGTGACGGGGATGTTGCCGCGGACCGCCTTCGAGTACGGGCAGATCCGGTGCGCGGCCTCGGCGAGTTCCTCGGCGGTCCGCCGGTCGACGCCGCCGAGGCGCGGGGCGAGTGTGGCGAGCAGTGCGAACTCGCCGTCGTCGCCGTGCCGGAGGGTGACCTCGGCGGTGATGTCGGTGCTGGTCAGCCGGATCCGGCGCTGGGCGGCGGCGTGCCGGAGCGCCCCGAGGAAGCAGGCGGCCCAGCCGGCGGCGAGGAGCTGTTCGGGGTTGGTGCCGTCGCCGGCGCCGCCGAGCGGCTTCGGGATGGACAGGCGGTGGTCGAGCAGTCCGTCGTCGGAGCGGGCGGTGCCGCCGTTGCGGCCCTCGCCGGTGACGTGGACGGCGGCGGTGTAGGTGACGGCCATGGTGGCGGTTCCCTTCGGGGGCGGTGGTCAGCGGGGGGAGAGCCGGTGGCGGGCCTCGACGGCCCGGACGGTCGTCCTCAGGGCCTTCGCCAGGACGCCCCGGCCGACGGTGCCGAGCAGCAGTCCGGTGATGCGGCCCTTGAGGTTCTTGCCTTCGCGGACCACCACGACGTCCAGTCGCGTGGACCCGTCGGGCAGCGGCGTGAAGGTGTAGGTGTGGCCGGACGCGCCGCCCCACAGGTTGGAGTCGGTGGTGGTCATCACCACGCGGTGCGGGTCGGACCAGTCGTAGCGCAGCCGCTCCCAGATGCCGCCGGAGCCTTCGGTGACGTCGGCGTGGCCGTCGCCCTCCGCGTGGACCCGCAGCGATTCGTCGGCGCTGTTGGGGAACAGGTCGCGCCGGCCGGGCGAGAAGTCGGTGAGGCAGGCGACGAACTGTTCGGGGGTGGCCGAGGTCCGCTCGGTGAATCGGATGGTTGCCATGGGGGTGCTCCCTGCGCTCCTCGGGTCGGTGACCGGTTGCGCCAAGACTGGCCGCCCGCGCCACCCGGTCGAGCCGGTGCCGGCCACTGGTCGACCCGGGCCCGGACCCTGGCCGGCCACCGGGCACGGGCCGGCGGTCCCGGCCCCGGGCCGGGGGCCCGGGTGCCGACCAGGGTCCGGCACGGGCGCGACGGGACCCCCGCTCCCGGGAGGGTGGGCGGTGTCGGGGCCGACCGGGCCCCCTTCGCGGCACGGGAGTCGGCGATGGTGGAATTCAAGATCGAGGTCGTGGTCGTCCCGGTGTCGGACGTCGACCGGGCCAAGGCCTTCTACCGGCGGATCGGGTTCCGCGAGGACGTCGACTTCTCCGGCGACGGCGGCTTCCGGGTCGTGCACCTCACCCCGCCCGGCTCGGCCGCGTCACTGATCATCGGCAGCGGGGTGACCGACGCGGCGCCGGGCTCCGAACACGGCGTGCACCTGGTCGTCGACGACATCGTCGCGGCCCGCGCCGAGTTGGCGGCGGCCGGGGTCGAGGTCGGCGAGGTCTTCCACGACGCGGGCGGCGTCTTCCACCGCGCGGGCACCGTCGGCCGGGTCGCCGGCCCGCACCCGGAGCGGCAGTCGTACGGCTCCTTCGCGTCGTTCGCCGACCCGGACGGCAACACCTTCGTCCTGCAGGAGGTGACCGCCCGCCGCCCGGGCCGGGTCGGCCACGTGGTGTACCGCTCCGCCGCCGAGGTCGAGGCCGCCCTGCGCGACGCCGCCCTCGCCCACGGCGCGCACGAGGCCGCACTCGGCCACCCGGACCCCGACTGGCCGGCCTGGTACGCCGCCCACATGGCCCGCGCGGCCGGCCTGGGGAACTGAGGGCCGAGCCGATGGAGTCGAACATGACCGCACTGGGGCGGCGGGTCGCCACCGCGGCCGCCGCCGACGGGCAGGCCCTGGTCCTGCGGGGCCGGACGCGGGCCGGCCGGAGCGCGCTGCCGGGCCGCACCACGACGACGGCCGGGGCGGAGTCCGCGACAGCGGCCCGCGCGGCGGAGGAGGCGGAGCTGGCGGCGTTCGTGGCGGCCGCCGACGGGCGGGCCCTGGTGCTGCGCGGCGGCCCGGGGGCCGGCAAGAGCGCGCTGCTGGGGCAGGCCGGGGCGGCGGCGGAGCGGGCGGGCTCGACGGTCGTCCGGGCGGCGGGCGTCGAGGTGGAGTCCGTGCTGCCGTACGCCGGGCTCCACCACCTGCTGCACCCGCTGCTGGGCGAGGTCGCGCGGTTGGAGGAGCCGGCCCGGGCGGTGTTCGACGCCGTGTTCGGCGGGCGGCCGGTCGAGCCGCCGTCGGTGCTGGCGCTCGGCGTCGCGGTGCTGGGCCTGCTGGCCCGGGCCGCCGAACGGCGGCCGCTGCTGCTGGTCCTGGACGACGGGCACTGGCTGGACGGCTCCAGCGCCGAGGTGTGCGGTTTCGTCGGCCGCCGGCTGGCGGGCGGGCCGGTGAAGCTGCTGGTCGCGGTCCGCGCGGACCTGCCGTCCCGGTTCGACACCGCCGCGCTGCCGGAACTGCCGGTCGCCGCACGGCAGGGCGCCGACGTGGTGCGCCTGCCGACCGGGCGGCGCCCGAAGCCCGCCGCGCTGACCTGGCAGGAGCACCGGATCGCCGAGCTGGCCGCCGGCGGCCTGACGAACAAGGAGATCGGCGAGCGGATGCACCTGTCGCCGCGGACGGTCGGCTCCCACCTGTACCGGGCGTTCCCGAAACTGGGCGTCACCACGCGGGCGGCGCTGCGCGACGCGCTGAGCCGCGCCGAGCAGCTGTCCGCCGGGTGAGCGCGCGCCCGGTCGGGCGGCGCGAGGGCCTCGCCGGGCGGTCCAGGACGCGCACCGGGCAGCTGTGCGCGGCGAGTTGCCGGGCGTCTCGGCGTCGTTCGACTGATGCGCCGGGCCGCCGATGGAAGAAGAGTGGGGCGCCAAGCCGTCCCCGGAGAGGAACAGACATGATCAACAGGCGTACGTTCACCAAGGCGGTCGGGCTCGGCGTGGGTGCCACCGCCGTGTCGGCCGGCCTGCCGGCCACCTCGTCCGCGGCCGCCGGCCGTCCGGCTCCGGTGCTGCCGGCCGTCGCCCCGGGCACCCACACCTCGTTCCCGGATCTGCGGCGGGTGCAGGCCGGCGTCCTCGACGTCGGCTACGCGGAGCTCGGGCCGAAGCACGGGCCGGCGGTGGTCTGCCTGCACGGCTGGCCGTACGACATCCACAGCTTCGTCGATGTGGCGCCGCTGCTCGCGGACGCCGGCTACCGGGTGGTGGTGCCGTACCTGCGGGGCCACGGCACGACCTCGTTCCTGTCGCCGACGACGGCCCGCAACGGGCAGCAGTCGGCGGTGGCGCTGGACGTCCTCGCCCTGATGGACGCCCTGGGGATCCGTCAGGCGGTGCTGGCCGGCTTCGACTGGGGTTCGCGGACCGCCGACATCGTCGCGGCGCTGTGGCCCGAGCGGGTCCGGGCGCTGGTGTCGGTGAGCGGCTACCTGATCACCAATGTGGCGGCGCAGCGCGACCCGCTGCCGCCGAAGGCCGAGCACACCTGGTGGTACCAGTACTACTTCGCCACCGACCGGGGCCGGGTCGCCATGGAGAACCCGCAGTACCGCCGCGACCTGTGCCGGCTGGTGTGGGACGAGGCCTCCCCCACCTGGGACTTCGACGAGGCCACCTTCGCGCGCACCGCCGCCGCGTTCGAGAACCCGGACTACGCCGCCGTGGTCGTCCACAACTACCGCTGGCGGCTGGGCCTGGCCGACGGCGAGCGGCGCTACGACCGGTACGAGCAGCAGCTCGCCGCCCGGCCGGCGATCACGGTGCCGGCCATCGCCCTGGACCCGGCCCTGGACCCGTTCCTGTCCTCCACCGACGGCACCGGCTACCGGCGGTTCTTCACCGGCCCGTACGAGCACCGGGTGCTCGCCGGGATCGGCCACAACGCGCCGCAGGAGGCGCCGACGGCGTTCGCCCGGGCCGTGGTGGACGCCGACCGCCTGGCGGGGCGGAAATGAGCCCGAACGAGCGGGCGGCGGAGGTGCGCCGGGCCCGGTTCGGCGCCCTCCCGGAGCGGGTCGCCTTCGCGGACATGGTCGAGGAGCGGCCGCCGGCGGACCGGCCGGTGGCCGCGTACGACCCCGACAGCGCCTCCGCCAGGTTCTCCTGCCTGGCCGCCGACCTGGGCCTGTGACCGGGCGACCGGTCACTCGATCTCGTACATGCCGTCGCCGTCGAGCTGGCGCACCGTGTTGAGGTCGCGGTCGAGCACGGCGTCCACCCGGTGCTCCAGGGTGAGGGTGGCCGGGTAGCCCCGGTCGTACGTGGTCGGGCCGATCGGGTCACCGGGCCGGACGTGCACGGTGAGGTCGCGGAAGCTCTCCAGGTCCCGGATCCGGTCGAGGGCCCGGTAGCGGACCAGCCGTCCGGCCGCCGGGGCGACCAGCGCGGCCCAGGCGAACGCGTGCCGCCGCCGGTAGCCCCGGCCGGCCCGGGCCCGGAACCGCTCCGGCCGGACGTAGGCGTCGACGATCCACTCCAACTGGCCCTCGCCCACCGCGTGGCGGGTGTAGTACGGCAGCCCCGACATGCGGGCGCCCGCCTCGACCAGTCGCGGTCCGTCCGGCGTCAGCTTGATCTCCAGGTGGGCGGCGCCGTGGCGGATGCCGAGCGCGTCCAGCACCCGGCGGCCGTACCCGGCGAGTTCGGCGACCGGCGGGTCGTCCGGGCGCAGCAGCACCTGGGCGACGACCAGGTCCCGCACGCCGTTGGCGCTGATCCGGTCGGTGCGCCAGGCGTCGGTCAGCTGGTGGGCGCCCTCGCTGCTGACGGTGTTCAGGACGTACTCGGCGCCGACCAGGTACTCCTGGGCCACCACCTGGTGGATCGGCTCGCCGAGGATCGTTCCCCGGCCGCGCAGCCGGCGCAGCGCGGCGACCGACTCCTCCGGGGTGTCGCAGAACGACACGCCGTCGCCCCAGTATCCGCGCAGCGGCTTGACCACGGCTGTGCCGCCCAACTGTGCGTGCCAGGAGCGCAGTTCGGCCTCGTCGCCGGTGCGGAGCTGGCGCATCGCGGGGACGCCCCGGGCCCGGAGCGCCTCGATCTGCAGGTACTTGTCGCGGCGGGCCTCGCTCAGCGCGGTGCCGTTGGTGGGCAGGCCGAGCTTCTCCGAGAGGGTGTCGGCGAGTTCCACCCCGGTCTCGCGGCCGGCCAGCACGGCGACGGGCCGCAGCTCCGCCAGCCGTGCCGCCAGGGCGTCCGGGTCGCCGTCGTGGACCAGGGTGCGAGTGAACCGCCGGTGGTCCACCGGGTCGACGCCGACCGGGAGTTCGGGCGTGCTGCGGACCTGGACGACCTCGCCGCCCACGGCTCCGAAGGCGTCGACGTGGCCGTAGGCCGAGCCGAACGCGTCGACGACGGCCACCCGGAACGTTGACATGCTGCCTCCTACTGGTCGGTCGGAACGGCGTGCCGGGTCAGGACCTCCCGGCGGAGTTCGAGAAGCCGGTGGACGGCGTTGGTGAGGACGTCGCGCACGCCGAAGCCGGAGGTGCCGGGGTGCTCGCCGTTCAGGATGTCGCGCTCGCCGGCCTGTTCGCCGATCTCCCGGCGGGTCAGCCCGGCCCGGTCGGCGAACGCCTCCGGCAGCATCCGCCGGGTGATCCCGAGGTGCACCATGCGGAAGTCGACGAACCGGTCGATGAGCCGCACCAGGCCGGCGGTCCCGGCGTCGTCGAGCACCAGCCTGCCGTCCCGCACGGACTGCCACACGTTGGCGCCCGCGGTGGAGCCGGCCCGCCACCGGGCGATCACCGGGCGGGCCCAGGACGGGAAGTACGACATCGCCTGGTCCAGGTAGCTGCCGTACTCCGCGGTCGGCGGCAGCAGGGCCAGTTCGAGGAGTTGGACGCTGGGCATGAACGCTCCGCTCGCGCCGCGCGGACCGCCCGGGTGGCCCTGGTGGAAGGGCCGGAAGCTGCCGAACGCCTCGCCGGACAGCCTGCGGTAGCTCGCCATGTGCGAGGTGAACTCGGCGACGCTGCGGGCGGCGGCGTCGAGGACCTCGGCCGGTTTCACCGCGTCCGGCGCGCCGACCAGCGTGCGCAGGGCGTAGGCGGCCGACCTGGCCCACGGCTCGGACAGGTGGTGGCCGACGTAGAAGTCCCGCTCCAGGACGCCGAGTCGGCCCCGGGTGAAGACCCTGATGTCGCCGCAGCGTCCGTACTCCTCGCTGTTCACGTCGATCAGCAGCTCGTAGCTGAGGTGCGGGTCGAGCGAGCCGAACCTCCCGCACTGCGCGGAGATCAGCTCCGTCAGCTCGCGCGGAGCGGCCCGCGGGCCGGCCGGAGCGAACCCGTTGTGCATGAAGAGCAGGTCGAGCTGGGTGACCCGGGCCGCCCGCGGGTCGTCGCCGGCCAGGCAGAGCCGGCCGTGCTCGGCCAGCAGCTCCCGCTGCTTGGCGGCCAGTCGGGGGTAGCTGAGACCGCCGTCCGCGACCGCGGCGAGGTCCTTCGGCAGGCCGTGCAGGACGTAGTCGCGAAAGGGCGACGGGGACCGGACGAGCGCGCGGGGTCCGGTCGGCGGGAGGTCCCGGCGGGGGTCCGCGGAACCGTTGAAGAGATCGCTGCTGTCCACTTCCACTCCTTGTCCGCGAGGTGGGGCGGGGCGGCCCGGCCGCCCCGCCCCCGGGTGTCAGGGTTTGACGCAGCGGAAGCTGCTCGCGGCGGCCGGGTCGCCGTGGGTGTAGCGGGAGACCGCCGGGTAGCGGCACACGTCCCGGGCGACGGTCCGGCCGTCGGCGGTGGGCAGGGTGGCGTGCAGCACGTCCGGGGCCTTGCCGTGCTCGACCCAGGCGGTCAGCGCGGCCAGGTCGTCGACGTCGTTCAGGCCGCAGTGCGCGGTGCCGGGCGCCAGGAAGAGCCGGTAGAAGTCGTCGACCTTCCTGGTGCCGCCCATCAGCGCGTCGACCCGCTTGCGGTAGTCGACGGTGCCCGCCGTGGGGATCAGCTGGTCGCTGTCGCCGTGCCAGGTGAGCAGCTTGCCGCCGGCGCCGCGGAACGCGGTGAGGTCCGCGTCCCGGCCGCCGATGACGGGGTCGTACTCGGCGCGGGCCCTCCGGAAGACGTCCTCGAACTGGGCGTACGTCAGGTTCGCCGAGCTGAACCCGGGCTGCTTCTGCACGAACTCGGCGACCCACTGGGCGGGGACGGTGAACGGCAGGCCGGTGGTGACGCCGTCCGTGGTGGAGCTGGCCGCCAGGTAGGAGAAGTCGGCGCCGACCGGCAGCCCGTACCAGAGCCGCTTGCCGCGGCTGTCGCGCGGACCGTCCCAGATCTTGCGGACCACCTCGGCGTCGGCGGCGCCGATCGTGTACTCCTTGCCGTCGCACACCACCTTCGTGCCGATCAGGCGGCGCGGGTCGAAGTCGCACCGGTCCGGGTCGGAGACCAGCCCGTCGGCGACGCCGTCGAGCCGGTCGCAGGCCTTCACCGCGGCCCGGTTGAACGCGTCGAACTCGCACCCGGTCGGGTAGGTGCGCTCCTGGTTCATCACCACCTGCGGCCAGAGCGTGGCCACTTCGAACTGGTTCCAGTTGATGCCGGGCGCGGCGGCGTTGATGCCGTCGAAGTCGGTCGGGTACCGCTGCGCCTCCACGTAGCCCTGCCGGCCGCCGGTGGAGCAGCCGTTGAAGTAGGCGTAGGACGCGGCCCGGCCGTACACGCCGCCGACCACCTGCTTGCCGACCACGGCCGCCTCGTGCACCGAGCGCGAGGCGAAGTTCCGCAGCAGCGCCTCGTCGACCCGCCCCTGCGGGTCCAGCGCCCAACTGCTGTCCAGGCCGCCGGTGTCCACGCCGGCGTCGGTGGTCGTGGTGGCGTAGCCCTGCTTGACGGCCGCGGCGACCGCGCCGATGTTCCCCGCGGCGTAGGCGGCGCCGCCCTCCGCCCGGAAGCGTCCGTTCCAGCCGGACTCCGGCAGCCAGGTCCACACCCTGACCCGGTCGTTCGCGCCCGGGTGGGTCAGGGTGACCGTCACCTCGCAGTGCGCCGGCACGTCCGCGACCGGGTAGCCGCCCAGCGGCGGGGCGCCCGGCACCTGGAACGTGCCCGCCGGGACGGCCGTCGCCGTCACCGACTCCACCACCGCGCCCTCCGGCGCCGACAGCCGGGGCGGGGCGCAGGCGAACGCGCCGGGCCCGGCGGCGGCCGGCGGGCCGGGCGCGGCGCTCGCCGGTGCGTTGACGGCCGCGGCCGCCGCCAGCGCGAACGCCGCCGCCGCGAGCCTCGGAAGCCGTCGATCCATGGGTCTCTCCTCGTACTCGGGAATCGCGACCCCACTGTCGCGGCCCCACCGGGCCCGGCGCATCGGTCAACTGACGCCCGATCAGGAAGCAGGTCGGCTCAGTCGGATGACGGATGCGGGCGGTCCGGAGCGCGCGCGAGGGTGGACGCCTCCCCCGTTCCGCCCTCCACCGCCAGGAGCACCGCCATGTCCACCACCCGGCAGACCTGCCGGCGGTTCGCCGCCGCCCTCGCCGCCGCGGCGGTCGTCGCCGTCACGGGCGCCGCCTCCGCGTCCGCCGACCCGGCCGACGCGGACCGCGGGCCGAAGCCGACGGTCGTGCTGGTGCACGGCGCGTTCGCCGACGCCTCCAGCTGGAACGGAGTCGTCGCCCGGCTCCGCCACGACGGCTACCCGGTGGTGGCCGCCGCCGACCCGCTGCGCGGCCCGGCCGCCGACGCCGCCGCGCTGCGCAGCGTCATCGACCACGTCCGGGGCCCCGTCGTGCTGGTCGGCCATTCCTACGGCGGCTCGGTGATCAGCGCCGCCGCCGTCGGCGAGCCCCGGGTCAGGGCGCTGGTGTACGTCGCCGCCTTCCTGCCCGCACCGGGCGAGTCGGCGCTCGAACTGACCGGCCGGTTCCCCGGGTCGACACTGGCCGACGCCCTGGACCCGGTGCCGTTCACCGCACCGGACGGCAGCACCGGCACCGACCTGTACATCCGGCAGGACCGGTTCCGGGCCCAGTTCGCCGCCGACGTGCCCGCCGGGGCGGCCGCGCTCTCGGCGGCGGCCCAGCGGCCGATCGCGCAGGCCGCGCTGACCGAGCCGGCCACCGCCGCCGCCTGGCGGACCGTCCCCAGCTGGGACGTGGTCACCACCGAGGACCTGAACATCCCGGCCGAGGCCCAGCGGTTCATGGCGCGGCGCGCGCACGCCCGCACCACCGAGGTCGCCGCCTCGCACTCCGTCGCGGTGTCCCACCCCGGCGTGGTGGCCGGCGTCGTCGAGCAGGCGGCCCGCGCCACCCGCTGACCCCGGGCGGGTTCACCGGTCGGCGAGCGCGCCCTCGATCTCCCGGCGGGAGGAGATCCCCAACTTGGCGAACACCTTCCGCAGGTGCCACTCGACCGTGCGGGGGCTGAGGAACAGCTGCGCGCCGATCTCCGCGTTCGGGCGCCCGGCGGCCGCGAGCCGGGCGATCTGCGCCTCCTGCGGGGTGAGGGCGGGCCCGCCGGGGGCGCGCCGGCGGACGGTCTCGCCGGTGGCGAGCAGCTCCCGGCGGGCCCGCTCCGCGAACGCCTCCGCGCCCATCCCGGTGAACGCCCCGTGCGCGGCGCGCAGTTCGTCCCGGGCGCCGGCCCGCCGGTTCTGCCGGCGCAGCCACTCGCCGTACAGCAGCCGGGCCCGGGCCTCGAACACGCCGAGGCCGCCGCGGGCGAAGTGGTCGACGGCCTCCCGGTACCGGTCCTCGGCCCGCTCCGGCGGCGCCGCCAAGGCGTCGGCGACGGCGTTCGCGCCGAGCGCCCAGGGCGTCCCGGCGGCCGCCCACTCGGCCAGCCGCCCGCGGGCGAGGGCGGCCGCGGCCGGGTCGCCGGCCCGGTCCGCCGCCTCGGCCAGTTCGAGGCACGTCCAGTTGTGCACCGCCAGGTCCCGGTGCTCGACGCCGCGCAGCGCCGCCTCCACCGCCTGCGGGTAGGCGCCCAGGCCGTTGTGGAGCACCGCGCGGGCGCACGCCGCCGTCGCGGTGAGCCGGCCGAGGCCGCGCCGCTCGCCGTCCCGCTCCATCGCCTCGATCAGGTCCAGCGCCGGCCGCTGCTGCCCCCGGTACGCGGTGAGCAGCGCCGTGGTGACGGTGCGGCTCGCCGCGCCCGCGGCCTCCTCCACGGCCGGGGCCCCGGCGAGCACGTCCCAGGCCTCCGGGAAGCGGCCCGCGCAGCCGAGCGCCGCCGCCCGCGACGGCAGCGCCGTCGACAGGACCGACAGCGTGCCGGTGGCCCGGGCGGCCCGGACCGCCCGGTCGGTGACGTCCAACCAGGCCGCCAGGTCGCCGAGTTCGGCGGCGGCGTCGGCGGCCGGCCACAGCACGGCCGGGGCCGCGTCCGCGGCGGGGGCGCGCAGGGCGTGCGCCAGCAGCGGGAAGGCGGCGGCCGGACCGTCCGCCGCCCAGACGGCCAGGGCGTGCAGGAAGGCGTCGGCCGTCCCGTCGCCGGGCGGCAGGTCGCGGGCGGCGTCGGCGACCCGCCGCAGCGCGCCGTCGCCGTGCCGGCCGGCCCAGACCGCCGCGCCGAACGCGGCCAGGCAGGTCTCCCGGGCGGCGGCCGGGTCGAGGTCGCGGAGCCGGGCCGCCGCGTCCAGCAGCGGCTGCACCACGCCGAGGCCCTGGTCGGTCCGCGCCGACGCCTTGGCGCGCAGCCGGTGCGCGTCGGCCTGCTGGCGGCGGTCCAGCGGGCCGAGTTCGGCGGCGGACACCAGGTCGGGCACCCGGGCCGCCGCGCCCGCGGCGAGGTGCGCCCCGGCGGCAGCCAGCGCCCGCCGGGCCCGTTCGGTCGGGGCGGGGGTGAGTGCGGCGGCGCGCTCCAGGAAGCAGGCGGCGGCGGCCCGGCCGCCCCGCGCCAGGGCCCGGTCGGCGGAGCGTTCGAGGGCCTCGGCGACCTCCTTGTCCGGGCCGACCGCGGCGTGCGCCCGGTGCCAGGCCCGCCGGTCCGGGTCGCGCTCCGCGTCGGTGGCCTCCGCCAGGGCCCGGTGCGCCGCGCGCAGGTCGGCGGCGTCCGCGCCGCGCCAGACCGCCGAACGCACCAGCGGGTGCCGGAACCGCATGGTGGCGCCGAGGGTGATCAGGTCGGCGGCCTCGGCGGGCGCGGCCGCCTCCAGGCCGATGCCCAGCAGGCGCAGCGCGTGCCACAGCAGCGGGCCGTCGCCGACCGGTTCGACCGCCGCGACCAGCAGCAGCGCCCGGGTGTCCGCCGGCAGGGCGTCGACCCGCCGCCGGAAGCCGTCCTCCAGCCGGGTCGCCAGCGGGCCGGCGCCCGGCCCGCCGAAGCCGAACGCCAGCTCGGCGGGCGACAGGCCGCGCGGCAGCTCCAGCAGGGCCAGCGGGTTCCCGCCGGTCTCGGCGACGATCCGGTCCCGCACCCGGGCGTCCACCGGGCCGGGCAGCACGGTGTCGAGCAGCGCCCGGGCGTCGGCGTCGGCCAGGCCGTGCAGCACGAGCTCCGGCAGGCCCGCGAACTCCTCCCGGGCGGCGCCGTCGGCGCTCCGCTCGGCGAACACCAGCGCCACCGACTCCGCGTCCAGCCGGCGGCCGACGAACGCCAGGATCCGCAGCGACATCAGGTCCAGCCACTGCGCGTCGTCGACCAGGCACACCAGTGGCGAGACGGCGGCGGCCTCCGCGAACAGGCCGAGCACCGCGATCCCGACCAGCAGCATCTCGGGCGGCGGCCCGGCGCTCAGCCCGAACGCCACCCCGAGGGCGTCCCGCTGCACCTCCGGCAGCCGGTCGAGCTGCGGCAGCAGCGGCGCGCACAGCCGCTGCAGCGCCGAGTACGCGAACTCGGACTCCGCCTCGACACCCGCCGCCCGCACCACCTGCATCCGGGCCGCCTGCCCCGCCAGCCGGTCCAGCAGCGCCGACTTCCCGACCCCCGCCTCCCCGCGCACCACCAGAGCCCGGCTGCGCCCGTCCCGCACCTCCCGCAGCAGCCCGTCCAGCACCCCCGACTCCCGGGCCCGCCCGACCAGTTGCCGCATCCCGCCCGCCACCCGCACCCCTCCGGCCCGATCTCCCTCCCGGAGGAGCTCCGTCCCATCCTACGAACCCGGTTCGCGCCCGATCGCCGCCGGCCGCGGCCGCGTTGACCTGCCGTCAGCCGATGTCCGGCGGGAGCGGGCCCGCCTCCTGCAGCAGTTCCCGGCCGAACCGGAGGAAGCGGCGCTCCCCGGTGGCGACGTCCGTGGCCGTGCACGTCTCGGGAACTCCAGCGGCAGCGACCCGGGCAGGGCCGCGTCGACCTGGTCGATGAACATCCGGCCGGTGGCGATGTCGACGGGCTCGCCCGGACACGTGCGCGAGCCGTGCGGCCGTCCCTCGGTGCGGGGGCTCTTCACCTGGTCGCGGCCGCGCCCCTTCGGGTGGGAGCCGCCGCCCTTGCCGGGCCGCCCGCCGCCACCGGGACGCGGGTGCGGGACACCTCCCTTGCCCTCGCCCTTGAGGATCTTCTCCAGGTCCTTGGCGTGCTTCTCCTCGACCTCGCGGACGTTCCTGGCGACCTTCCTCAGGTTGTCGCCCGCGTGCCGGTAGAGGTTCTTCAACGCCTTCCCGGCGTCCTGCCGAGCTTCTCCGCCCGGCCGGGCGCGAATGGCGGCGCCCCGCCGGGCAGCCGGGCCACGGACCGTGCCCTCCCCCGAGTGCGTCCGCGCTTCGACGGCAGCCCACCGCGCCCCGGCACGGGGGCGAAGTCGCGCCGACTCGCCGCCCTGCGCGGGGCGGTCAGCCTCGGACGTGGAGGGCGAAGCCGGAGCGGCCGGCGGGTTCGAGGCCGGGCTTGAGGTGGAGGGACGGGATCTCGTAGTCGCCGAAGTTCTGGCGTCGGTAGGGGACGGGGTCGGTGGTCTCCAGGGTGAGGAGGCGCTGCCGCCAGGCCTCGGTGGCGGCGGCGTACTCCTCGGGGGTAAGGCGGTCGGTGCCGTGGAGGACGAAGGGCGGGAGGACCTCGATGCCGGGGTAGTAGAGGATGCCGTGCTGGAACGGGAAGAGCAGGTCGTCGATGGGGCCGTTGATGCCGCGGGCGGCGTAGTGGGAGGCGGGGCCGCCGACGGTGACGGAGAGGAGGGCGCGGCGGCCGGCGAGCGTCCCTTCGCCGTAGCGCTCGCCGTACTTGGTCTCGCTGTGCTCGCCGACGCCGTAGGCGAAGCGGTAGGTGAAGACCCGGTCCACCCAGCCCTTGAGGATGGCGGGCATGGTGTACCACCACAGCGGGAACTGGAAGACGATCGTGTCCGCCCACAGGAGCTTCTCCTGCTCGGCGAGGACGTCGGGGGTGAGCGTCCCGGCCTCGAAGGCCCGGCCGGAGTCGGCGGCGACCTTGAGCGGGGCGGAGGCGGCGGGGCCGTAGTCGGATGCGTCCACGACGGCCTTCCAGTTCATCGCGTACAGGTCGCTCACCCGCACCTCGTGGCCGGCGCCCTCCAGGGTGGCGACGGCGAGGTCCTTGAGCGAGCCGTTGAGCGACTTCGGCTCCGGGTGGGCGTGGACGATCAGCGTCTTCACGGGGAACTCCTCGAATCGGTTGCCTCCGATCCTGGCCGCCGGAGCGCCCGCCGTTCAGGGGCTCCTCGACCGTCGGTCCGGACTTCCTGGTATCGGCAGGGCCACCCTCACCGCGCCCGCCCGGGCCCATACTTGAGCGCATGGACGATCTCGCGGGCTTCCTGCGGACCCGGCGCTCCCGGGTCGACCCGGCCGCCGTCGGCATCCGCACCGACAGCCGCCGCCGGGTCGCGGGGCTGCGCCGCGAGGAGGTGGCGCACCTGTCCGGGGTCAGCGTCGACTACTACGTGCGCCTGGAGCAGGGCCGCGCGACGCAGCCGTCCGAGCAGGTGCTGGACGCGCTCGCCCGGGTGCTGGACCTCGACGAGACGGAGCGCGAGCACCTCGACCGCCTCGCCCGGCAGCGCCGCCGCGGGACGAGGACGCCCGGCACCCGGGTCCGGCCGGAGCTGCTGCGCGTGCTCGACCTGGTCGCCGACGCACCCGCGCTGATCATGAACCACCGGCTGGACGCGCTGGCCGGGAACCGGCTCGCCGGACTGCTCTACGGCCGCCCGCTGCCGGGCCTGAACGTCGCCCGGCACCTCTTCCTGGAGGAGTCCGACGACGGCCTGTACGCGGACCGGGAGCACTGCACCCTGGACGTGGTCGGCCACCTGCGGCTGGCCGCCGGCAAGTACCCGGACGATCCCCGACTGGCTTCCCTGATCGGCGAGTTGGCGATGGGCAGCGAGCGCTTCCGCCGCCTCTGGGCGCGGGCGGACGTCCGCGCCCGCACCCACGGGAGCAAGACGTACCGGCACCCCCTGGTCGGCCTGCTGGAGCTGCACCAGGAGAACTTCTCGCTCCCGGACGAGTCCGGCGTCGAACTGCTGGTGCTGACCGCCGCCCCCGGCAGCCCCAGCGAGGACGGGCTGCGCCTGCTCGCGGGCCTCGGCGCGGAGTCGGAGGGCGCGCGCACCCCGACGGAGGCCGGGGTCCACCCCCGGCACTGAGGCCGGAGCGGTGCTGCGAGTCCGCCGATCGCGCCCCGGCACAGCGGAGTCGACGCACCTTTCGCAGCAGCCGCCCGGCGGCGCGGCACCGTGCTACGACGCCGCCCGGGTGCGGCCGCCGGGGCGGGCCCGGCGCAGGCGGGGGCCGCGGAGCATCAGCAGGACGGCGCCCGGCAGCAGGACGGCGTCGACGACGAGGAGCAGCAGGTTCCAGGCTCCGTCGATCGCGTGGTTGTGGGCGTCGGCGTTCTCGTTCACCGGGGCCGTGCCGGGGCGGGCGGCGGGGCCGACGTCGAAGCCGGTGGTGCCGGCCACCTCGCGGCCGCCGTCGAGGACGAGCCGGTAGACGACCCGGTAGCCGCCCCGGGCGTCGGTCCGGAGCGGGGCGACCAGGCGGCGGCCGTCCAGCCGGGGCGGGCCGTCGGTGACGGGGGTGCCGTCGGGCCCGTTGACCTGGAGGTAGACCGAGCCCGGTCGGAAGTCGTCGCCGGTGAAGCTGAGGGCGACCTCCTGCGGGGCCCGTTCCAGGGCGCTGCCGTCGGCCGGGGTGATGCCCGCCAGCCGGACCGGCTGACGGGCACTGACCAGGAGCAGTCCGGCGAGGAGCAGGACGGCGACCCCGGCGCCGAGCAGGACGGCGCGCTGGAAGGAGCGCGGCGATCCGGCGGCGCTCACACGGCCGCCGCGGCCTCGTGGCGGTGCACCGCGTGCCGGCAGCTGCACGTCATCCCGGCCAGTTCCTCGCGGCTGGGCCGCAGGTGGTAGTACATCCCGATCACCATCGGGATGAACACCACCGTGTTGTAGAACAGGTGCAGTTCGACCCGGGGGAAGACCAGTTGCAGCACCGAGGTGGGCACGGCCTTGCCGAACAGGAAGTGCCCGGTCTGCGCCTGGAGCAGCAGGAGCAGGTGCTCGATGTGGTGCCAGAACTGGATCGCCAGCGCCACCGTCCACCAGGTGCGGCCGCGGCCGACGAATCCGGGGCGCAGCAGGAACAGGCCGATGATCATGATCAGGGCGTAGCCGTAGTGCATCCACTCCGAGGTCACCAGCCACGGGAACTGGTACCCGAGCAGGCCCTTGGACTTCGGGAGCGACCAGCCGAGGCCCCAGATCTGGTAGGCCTGCACGAGGTGTTCGGCCCAGTGGGCGAGGACCACCACCATGAAGACGTTCAGGGCGGCGCGGTGCGATCCGACGTTGAGGCGGCCGATCGGCCCGGGCGGCGCGGTTCTCGGCGGGGCGGTGTGCGTCGTCATCAGTCTGGTTCTCCTAGCGGACGGAGGAGGGCGGGAGCTCCGGTGGCACGCGGGGTGGCGGCGCGTGCCCCAGAGTGGTGGCCGCACACCGGACCGGGCTTCTTCCAGAGTGCTCAGATTCTCCCCGGTCAGGTCTGTTGACGCCACGTCAACCACCGCTTGCCGCACCGGGGTTAACCGGCGAGTGCGGCGGCGGCCGGCGCGGCCTGCGGCCGGATGACCTCGGTGAGTTCGGCGGTGCACATCATGTAGCCGTCGGGGGTGGGAAGTCGGGCCAGGTAGTGGGTGAGGTCGGTGCCGAGGGAGAAGACCCGGACCGGGGTGCCGGCGGCGCGGGCGGCCTCGACGACCCGGCGGACGCCGTCCAGGACGGCGGGGTGCCGGGTCTGGTAGGAGTCGGCGACCAGGTGGTTGCCCCGATCGGCGGCCAGGTAGAACTGCACCAGGTCCTTGACCCCGACGAACAGTTCGCTGGCGCCGGCGGCGCAGATCTGCGGGGTGGCGTGCACCGCGGCCGGGGTCTCGATGAAGGCGGACAGCGAGACGCTGGGCGGCAGTTCGAGGTGGGCGCGCAGTTGCGCGTACTCGTCGGCGTCGTTGAGGAACGGCACCGAGAGGTGGACGCGCTGCGCCCGGTCGCCGAGCCGGCTGTGCAGCGTGTCGAGGACCGTGCGCAGCGCGTCCCGGTAGGGGGCGGAGCCGAGCAGCCAGCGGGCGCCGTGCAGGCCCAGTTCGGGGTTGGGTTCGACGGCGACGGCGGACTGCTCGGTGACGCTGGCGGCGTGGTCGGAGCGCAGGTCGAGCAGGCGCAGCACGATCCGCTGGTCGGGCAGCAGTTCCTCGACGAAGGAGCAGAGGCGTTCGGCGACGGCCCGCCCGTAGCCGGCGATCTCGGCGGGGCCGCCGTCGAGGGCGTCGAACGGGCTGAGGCCGGCGGCGAGGCAGAGGAACTCCTCGCGGATGAAGAACGACTCGACGCGCTTGGCGTTCGGGCCGCAGGAGTTGACGGTCCGGATGTCCTGGAAGTCGGCGATGACGGCGCAGGCCGCGCCGAGGTCCTCGGCGGTGGGCTCGGCGCGCGGCCCGGGGGCGGGCGCCGGGTCGGGGTGGAGCAGGATCGACCCGTTCTCCAGGTCGAGGGTCACCTCGCCGACCAGGTGGGCCAGGTCGGCCTCGTCGACCCGGAGCACGGGGATGCCGCGGCCGCGGCAGAGCGACTGCATGTGGCCGGTCTGCCCGCCGCCGCCGCAGACCACGGCGCCGGCGGTGACGATGGCGTCGTACAGGCCCGCCTCCAGGTGGGGGGCGATCAGGATGGATCCCTCCTGCGGGTGCCCGGTGCGGTTGCAGGTGCCGCGCAGGGTGGCTCGGGTGCCACCGGTGAGCATGAAGCCCTGGATCCGTCGCCCGTCCATTCAGTCCTCCTCGTCGGTGTCCCCGGTGTCCGCGATCCCCAGGTGACGGCGCAGTTGGCGCGGCGTCATGGAGACGTCGGTGAGTCGCCGGACGGCGGACCGGCTGATCGCCGCGCGCAGTCGGCGGCGTCCGGTGTCGTCCGGGGCGGTGAGGGGGCCGATCAGGGCGTCCAGGTGGGCGTCGAGCTGCTCCCGCTGGGAGCGGGCCCGGGTCGCCATCCTCCTCACCTCCAGACTCACAGCGTGCTCGAACGCGGGGTCGGCTGCTTCCTCGAACGTGCCGTCGGAGGCACCGGATTCGGCCAACTCGTGATCGGCCCCGGAGCCGAACTCGCCGCCCGCCAGCTCCAGTTGCTCGATCACGTGGGCGGCGACCGCGATCGAGTGGTTCTTGATGGCGGCCAGGTTGAAGGCGAACGCGCCGGTGCGGCCGTTGCGGACGATCTCGTCGCCCTCGCGCAGCGGGCCGACGGCGGTGAGCGGGCCGGCGGGCGTCCCGGACGGGGTGAGCAGGACGCCGCGGTGGTCGACGTCGAGGCCGCGGCCGGTGCGCCCGTGCGGGGTGGCGAGTTCGCGGCGCAGCAGGTTGCGCCACAGCGGTTCCTCGACGCGCCGGTAGTCGGTCTCCCGGCCGAAGTTGGAGACCACCAGGTCCGCCAGGACGGTCTGCTTCTCGTCGGCGGTGGCGACGGTGACCTCCAGCCGGCCGGACTCGGCGGGGGTGATCGCCTGGACGCCGCCGACCAGCAGCCGCACCGGGCCGGGGTCCATCGCCCGCTCGATGACCTCGATGGTGTAGGGCACCGCGCCGACCCGGAGGGCGGCGATGGTGGTGCCGAACTCGTCGAGCAGACCGCGGAGTTCGGGTGACGGAATGCGTTCGACGGCGGCCGGCAGGTGCGGCTCCCAGGCCTTGGCGACCCGCTCGGCGACCACCTCGGGGGCGATGTCCGGATACTCGCGGGCGACCGTCCCGCAGGCCTCGGCCCACTCGCCGCGGACCCGGCGCAGGAACTCCTCACGGTTCCGGTAGGGCTCCAGCAGCCGCCGGGGGCAGGCGAGTTCGACGACGCCGTGCTCGTGGGCGCCCGGGTAGGAGCGGAACATCGTCCCGGTGCGGGAGACCAGCCGGATCGTCCCGGTGTGGCCGCGGCGCAGCAGCAGCCCCGCCGAGTCGTAGGCGCTGAGCACCGAGCCGACGATCACCACCTCGGCGTCCGGCGGCAGTGCCTCCAGCCTGCGCACGCCCTCGGCCGAGTAGGGGTGGCGGACGAAGCGCGGGTGCTCCAGCACGTCGGCGGCGAACGGCAGGTCCTTCAGCTCCAGTCCGGTGGCCAGAACCACGTGCGCGGCGGACAGCACCTGTTCCTCGCCGCTGCAATGACGTACCGTCAACTCCACACCCTGCGCGGCGAGTTCGAGGTCGACGGCCTCTCCGTCGGCCTCGGTGAGCTGCACTCCGGGCGCGGCCTCCCGGGCGGCTTCGGCGAGCCGCTGCTCCAGGTAGTCCTGGAAGATCCGCCGGGGCGCCGGGCCCGGTTCGGTGAACTCGTGGTCGGCCCAGTGCGCGGGCCAGTCCCCGCGGTCGGCCTCCCGGTTGGCCCAGTGGACGAAGTCGAGGACGTCCTCGCGGAACACCGACATCCGCCCGGCCTGGATGTTGAAGACGTGGTCCCAGGGGTTGCCGCGCCGGTGGTAGGCGACCCCGGCGGAGCGGTAGTCCGGGCGCCGTTCCAGCAGCACCACCTCGACCGGGCGGCGGGCGAAGCGGAGCATGCGGATGGCGGTGGCGGTGCCTGCCAGGCCAGCGCCCACCACGACGATCCTGGGGCGGGTTCCGGTGCGGGTCATGCGGGAGCCTCTCGGTCGCGGGGCGGGGTGGAGAAGGGACCTGATTGGACGTCAGAACCGGTGTCCACCAGGGTAGTTGGCGCTGGTCGTGCGGGCGCCCGGAAAGCGCCTGAGCGCCGCGTCGGCGGACGCGGCGCTCAGGCGGTTCCGGGCGGGGCCGGGTCGCCGGCCGGAGTCGGTGCGGTCGATTTCCCCGCACGGTAGCGCCGGGGGCCCGGCGCGGACTTCTCCCTGCTTGCCCGGGGCCGCGCCGCCGGCCGCGGGCGGCGGCGCACCCGGCAGTCTCGAAGAAGCCGGGCCCTCGATCGGCGGGCGACACTCGGCGCTGGAGGTGGGTTCCGGTGCGCATGACAGCGGTTCAGCGGCGGGAAGCGGTGGTGCGGGTGGCGGTCGAGGTGTTCGCCAGGGAGGGCTTCCACGCGACCACCACGGTGGCGATCGCGGACCTGGCGGGCGTCTCGCAGCCCTACCTGTTCCGGCTGTTCGACTCCAAGCGGGCGGTGTTCCTGGCCGCCGCCGAACTGGCGACGGCCGACGCCGCCCGGGCGTTCACGGCGGCGGCCGGGGACGCGGACGGCGTCGCCGCGCTGCGGGCCGGGGAGCGGGCCTGGCGGCGGATGGTCGGCGCGGGCAGCCCCTTCGCCTTCCAGTGGCAGCTGCACGCGGCGGCGGCCGCGGACCCGGTGATCCGCGCGGCGGCGGCCCGGCACTGGGGCGTGCTGTGGCGGACGGTCGCCTCGACGACCGGCCTGCCGGACCCGGCGCTGGCCGCGTTCTTCGGCCGGATGCTGCTGGTCGGCGCCACCTGCGCGCTGCGCCCGGGCCCGCCGCCCTCCGCCGCCCGACCGCCGCGCCCGGGCCGGCCGTTCACCACCGCGACGGCACCCACTGCGCGTGGAACCCGTGCGGCACCCGCACCGGCAGCGGCACGACCGCGACCGGCGGCCCGGTGAAGTCGGCGGTGTCCAGGACCAGCAGTTCGCTGCGGTCGGCGGCCGGGTCGTGGACCAGGGTGAGCAGCCAGCCGTCGCCCTCGGGGGCCAGTGCGTCGCGCGGGACGAACACCGCCTCGCCGCCCTGCCGGCCGCCGTCGAAGGCGTGCCGGTCGGTGCGGCCGGTGGCGAGGTCGTGCCGCAGCAGCGCGGGGCCGCACAGGGCCGCCCCCTGCCCGGGGGTGAGTTCGACGGTGAAGGCGTAGCGGTACGGGAGTCCGGTGCGCCGTTCGTCGATCCGCGGGAACTCCTGGACGCGGTCGTCGAGCCGGCGTTCGACGACGGCGCCCTCGCGGGGGTCGAGGGTCCAGCGCCACAGGGTGGGGGCGGATTCGCTGGGGTGCAGCCGGTCGCGGTCGAAGGCCCGTTCGTGGCGGACGACGTCGACGGTGATCCGGCCGTCGGCGTCCTCGAAGGCGTTGACGGGGTGGAACACGAAGCAGGGCGGTACGTCCAGCCAGAGCGGGGCGGCTTCCGGGCGGTCGCGGCGGACGATGCCGACCCGGGCGTCGCGGTCGGGCTGCCAGGCGTAGGGGACGGGCGAGCCGGCCCGGGCCTCGGCGGGGTCGTGCGCGACCGGCAGGTCGAACAGGACGGCGTGGCGCTCGGTCAGCGCGAAGGCGTGCATCCAGGGGCGGCCCTTGACCGGCACCGGCAGCGCCGCGCGGACCAGGCCCCCGGTCCCGACCGTGAGCAGGACGGCCCGGTCGCCGGCCGGGTCGACGGCGACGGCGTGGAGTTCGCCGGTCACCGGGTCGGTGAGCGGGTGGGCGCAGAGGCCGGCCGGCAGGGTGCCGTCGAAGTCGGTGCGGGCGACGGTGCGCAGCTCAGCGTCGAGGACCAGGGGCAGGGCGCCGCCGTCGGTGACGGCCAGGGTGCGGCCGGCGTGCCGGACCAGGTTGGCGTTGACGTTGCCGTCGAGGCCGTTGCGGGGTCCGGGGACGGGGAGTTCGCCGAGTTCGGCGGCGAGCGCGTCGTCGCGCAGCCAGCGGTTGCGGTACCAGTGGGCGCGACCGCCGCCGAGGCGCAGTCCGTGGACCATGCCCGCGCCGGCGAAGGCGTGCTGGACGGCGGGGTCGTGCTCGCCGCGGGTGTTGGGACCGATCCGCAGGAAGGTGCCGTCCAGTTGGGGCGGCAGCGTGCCGCGGACGGTGAGGTCGGTGTGCGCGGTCTCGGCGGGCACCGGCCGGTAGCCGGGTCCGAGCAGGTGGGTGGTGCTGTGCGGGTGGCTGCTGGTGGTGTGGCCGGTGGTGCCGGGCATGACCGCCCCCTCCGTCAATAGCGCTGTTACATAACGCCGTCATTGATTAGGGTCACAGGCGGCTGACATACTGTCAAGAGTGAGCCCACGCAAGGTCGACCCGAATCTCGGCGCCCAGTTGATCGAGGCCGCGGCGAAGCTGCTCAGCGAGGAAGGACCGGCCGCGCTGTCCACCCGCAAGCTGGCGGCCACCGTGGGCACCTCCACCATGGCGGTCTACACCCACTTCGGCGGCATGGACGACCTGGTGCGGGCGATGGTCCGCGAGGGCTTCACGCTCCTCAACCGGCGCCTGGAGGCCGTCGAGGAGACCGACGACCCGGTCGCCGACGTGGTCGCCCTCGGCTGGGCGTACCGGGCCAACGCCCGCGAGCACCGGCACCTCTACAACGTGATGTTCGGCGGCTCCAGCCTCAGCGGGTTCTCGCTCACCGACGCCGACCGGCAGCACGGCCGCTACACGCTGGACGCCCTGGTCCGCGCGGTCAAGCGGTGCGTCGCCGCCGAGCGCTTCCTGCCCTCCGAGCCGGAACTGGTGGCCCATCAGCTCTGGATCGCCCTGCACGGCCTGGTCACCCTCGACCTCGGCGGCTACCTGGTGGAACCGCTCACCGCGGACGTCTGCTTCGAGGCCCAGGTGTGCGGCATGATCCTCGGCGCGGGCGACGCACCGGCGCGCGCCCGCGAATCGGTCGCCCGCGCGGCGCGCCGGCCGGTCTGAGCCCGCGCCGCACCCCGGCGGCCGCTCCGGGCCGCACAGCGCGGCGGCGGGCCCGCCCCCCGGGGGGAGCCGACCCGCCGCCGCCCGCCGGACCGGTGGACTACGCGTTCCAGGGCGCCTTCGGCCACCACAGGTAGCCGAGGTTGCCGAGGATCCGGACGTCCCAGTAGATGACCGTGAACGCGCCCGCCACCAGGAACGCGGTCGCGGTCAGCGTCGCCGCCCGGCCCGGCTTGGTGGCCAGCCAGCGCTGCACCGGCGTGCCCAGCGCGAACGACAGCACCAGGAACAGCAGCGCCATCACCAGGATGTTGCCGATCGACTGGAGCGAGAACGCCACCGCCCCGTACAGCGGGTTGTGCTCCTGCGCGGCGTGCCGGAACAGGTTGCGGAACAGCGGGTACGGGCGGCCGATCAGGAAGCCGCCGACCAGCGCGCCGATCAGCACCAGCGGGGCGTTCGGGAACCGGCGGGCCACCCCCGCCAGCGGATCGGGCAGCACACCGGCCGCGGCCAGCCCGATCACCAGCATCACCAGGCCGATCACCCCGAACACGATCATCGCCTGGAGGATCCGCGGCGACAGCGTGCCGTGCGCGGACGCGGTCGAGAACTGCGGCAGGTGGGTGCCGAACAGGCCGACCAGCACGCCGTACCCGGCCGAGACCGGCAGCATGCCGGCGGTCAGCCAGCCCAGCGGGCGCAGCGCGTGCACCAGCCGCTGACGGCGGGTCAGGCTCATCTGCCCGACCAGCGGGCCGACCGCGCCGAACACCGCCACGTTGCACGCGGTGAACGAGCCGGCCAGGCCCGAGACGAAGGCGAACAGCACGCCGGCCGCGATGCCGGTCAGCGGGGTGGACTTGGCGTCGTGGCCCAGCAGGTGGTTGGCGGTGGTGAAGCCGATCTCGTCGTCGGCCAGCTTCGAGGACCAGGCCCAGGCGAGCAGCAGCCCGCCCAGCAGGCCCAGCAGGACGACCAGGGCGCGGCGGCGCGGGAACAGGCCGTTGACGAACAGCGAGGTGGCGCGGGGCGGCGCCTTCACCGTCCGGCCCGTGATGGTCTCGGTCAAGGTGGGGTCTCCTCAGCTCACGGAGGGTCGCTCCTGAGGGGGCGTCAGGAAAGGGTGCGCGCGCGGGGCGTGACAGAGTGTCGTGGATCGGCCCGGGCCGGTGACTACTTCCGTGTTGCCCGGCATCGGCACACTCGGAGAAGCCCCCGCCTCCCCGGGGCCCCAAGCATGTAACCGGAGAGCTGCGGCCATCCGGGCGCGCGGCGGGCTGGAGGCAGTGATGAGCGGAGGCTGGCGGGCGGCACGACGGCGCCTGTTGACACCGAGCCACAACGAGACGAAGTTGTCCACCAGGGGCTTCCACCTCAAGGACGAAGCCGCGCGGACCAACCTGGAGACCGTCGGCGGGACCTTCCTCGACGGCTACGCGATCGCCGTCGAGGCGCGCGACCAGGACGAGGCGCACCACCGGCTGGAGCGGATCCCGGTCCGCTACCGGGGCTTCGCCTACGAGGGCGCGGCCATGGGCCTGGCCATGCTGGACGGCCTGCCGCTGCCCGGCAGCGGCCGGGTCGCCGAGTTCCTGGCGGGCCACGGCGCACCGCACGACTACATGGTGCACGTCGGCGTCGGCTGGGCGATGGCCCGGCTCCCCCGCTTCCGCTGGGCGGCCGTCGCACCCGCCGACCCGCTGCTGCGCTGGCTCGCCCTGGACGGGTACGGCTTCCACCAGGCCTACTTCCGCACCGCGCGGTACGTGCACGGACACCACCGGGAAACCGCTTTCCCGTGGCCCGGCGACGAGACCCGCGGCTACGCCGGGCACGCCATCGACCAGGGCATCGGCCGCGCCCTGTGGTTCATCGGCGGCACCGACCCGGCCGTGGTCGCCGACCTGGTCGACGGCTACCAGGCCGACCGCCACCCCGACCTGTGGGCCGGCGTCGGCCTGGCCGCCTGCTACGCCGCCGGCGCCACCGACGCCGAGCTGCGGCTGCTGCTCGACCGGGCCGGCCCGCACCGGCCGCAGCTCGCCCAGGGCGCGGCGTTCGCCGCCACCGCCCGGGTCGAGTCGGGGCTGCTCACCGAGCACGCCGAGGCCGCCACCGCGGTGCTCTGCGGCCTCACCCCGCAGCAGGCCGCCGCGGTGTGCACGCAGGCCCGGCCCCGGCCGGCCGTCGACGGCGCCGAGACCGCGTACGAGGTGTGGCGGCGCGCCATCTCCGAACGGATCGTCAGCGGCGCCTCCGGGGCCCGCACATGACCGCCGCCGAACCCGCGCCGGCCGCCGCCCGGCCGCGCGGCACGGCGGGCCGGCGGCCCCCCGGGCCGTCCCGGGCCGCCACCCCCGTGCTGCTGGCCCGGATGGCCGCCGACCGGCTGTCCGTCATGACCGGCGCGGCGGCGGCCTACGGCGACGCGGTCCGCCTGCCGCTCGGCCCGAAGACCCTGTACTTCTTCAACCACCCCGACCACGTCCGCCGGGTGCTCACCGACAACAGCGCCAACTACCACAAGGGCATCGGCCTGGTGCACGCCCGGCGCGCCCTCGGCGACGGCCTGCTGACCAGCGAGGGCGAACTCTGGCGCGCCCAGCGCAAGGTGATCCAGCCGGTGTTCCAGGCCCGCCGGATCAACCGCCAGGCCGACGTCATCGCCGAGGAGGCGGCGGCGCTCGCCGAACGGCTGCGCCGCACCGCCGGCACCGGCCCGGTGGACATCCGGCAGGAGATGACCTCGCTCACCCTGGGCGTGCTCGGCCGCACCCTGCTGGACGCCGACCTCGGCGCGTACGAATCCATCGGCGAGGCGTTCGAGATCGTCCAGGACCAGGCCATCTTCGAGATGATGAGCCTGAGTTCGGTGCCCTCCTGGGTACCGCTCCCGCTCCAGTTGCGGTTCCGCAGGGCCCGCGCCGAACTGGACCGGATCGTCGCCGCGCTGGCCGACGAACGCCGCCGCCGGCCCGCCTCCGACGGCACCCGCGACGACGTGCTGTCCCGGCTCGTCGACGCCACCGCCGACGAACGCGACCCGGTGGCCCGGCGGACCCGGATGCGCGACGAACTCGTCACCCTGCTGCTGGCCGGCCACGACACCACGGCGAGCACCCTCAGCTGGACCCTGTACCTGCTCGACCGGCACCCCGAGGTCGGCGACCGGGTCCGCGCCGAGGTCGACGAGGTGCTCGGCGACCGGCTGCCCGGCATCGAGGACATGCACAGGCTGACCTACACCTCGATGGTCCTGCAGGAGGTGATGCGCCTGTACCCGGCGGTCTGGCTGCTGCCCCGCAAGGCCCTCGCCGAGGACGAGATCGGCGGCTACCGGGTGCCCGCCGGCGCCGACGTCGTGCTCTGCCCGTACACCCTGCACCGGCACCCGGAGTTCTGGGACGACCCGGACCGGTTCGACCCGGAGCGCTTCGCCAAGGGCCGCGCGGCCGGCCGCCACCGCTACGCGTACGTGCCGTTCGGCGCCGGCCCGCGGGTCTGCGTGGGCAGCAGCCTGGGCCTGCTGGAGGCCACCGTGGTGCTGGTCGTCCTGCTGCGCCGGCTGCGGCTGGCCGTGCCGCCCGGCCACCGGGTGCGGGCCGAGCCGATGCTGACCCTGCGGGTCAAGGGCGGCCTGCCGATGACGGTGCGGCCGCGCGACTGACCCTCCGCCCGGAAGGGGCCCGGACCGCTCCCGGTGAGCGGTCCGGGCCCCTTCCGGCTTCCCGCGCACGGGACTTCACGACCCGCGGAGCGGGGCGCGGGCACGCCGAACGCCCGGCCGGGGAGGTGGCCGGGCGTCGGTGGGGAGGCGTGCCGTCAGCCGGCGAGCCGGGCGAAGGCGCCGCCGTGGAAGAGCAGCGGGTCGCCGCCGGTGGAGCGGCCCGCGCCCAGCACGGTGCCGACGAAGATGGTGTGGTCACCTCCCTCGTGGACGTCGCCCAGCCGGCACTCCAGCCACGCCTGGACGTGGTCCAGGACGGGCGCCCCGGTGTGCCGGCCCCGGGTGTGGCCGATCCCCTCGAACTCCCGCGGCCCGCGCGGGCGCCGACGGTCGGCGAAGTGCCGCGCCACCCACTCCTGGTCCCGGGCCAGCACCGACACCGCGAACGCCCCCTCGGCCAGCACGGCCGCGTGGACCGCCGCCGACTTCACCACGCACACCAGCACCTGCGCCGGTTCCAGCGAGACGGACGTGAAGGAGTTCGCCGTCATGCCGCACGGGACGTCGCGCCCGGCGGTCAGCACGGTGACGCCGGTGGCGAAGCGCCCCAGCACCCCGCGCAGTTCCCGGGGGTCGTGCAGGTCGGCCTCGGGCGCCTCCACCGGCAGCGGCGGCAGGTCGAGCGAGCGGGGCAGCGGCGCGGACGCGGACGGGAAGGAGGACATGGCGATCACCCCACGGTGCTGGTGCCGGTCAGGACGGGCGCCGTCGCGGCGACGGCGTAGGGCTCCAGGGCGAGCTGCAGCGGCTCGGGCACCCTGGTCGGGCGGGTGTCGGTGTTCGGGCCGCGCATGCAGGCGACCCGCTGCTGGCCCCGGGCGACCAGGTACTCGGTGCCGTCGGGGGCGATCTTGACGTAGTCGAAGGTGAACGCGACCTGGGTCTGGGTGAGGTCGGCGAGCCGCATCCGGATGGACAGCTCGTCGAACGCGGTGATCTCGGCGAAGAACTCGCAGTCCACCTTGAGGGTGAACAGCTTCAGGTCGCCGCGGACGTCGGCGAGCACCTCGGGGGCCTTCTCCAGCAGGAACATCTCCCGGCAACGCCCCTGCCAGCGCAGGTAGTTGACGTAGTAGACGTTGCCGACCAGGTTGGTCTCCTCGAAGCCCACCAGGTGGCGGTACTCGTAGTAGTCCGGTGCGGTCACCGGGCGCCTCCCGTCAGGACGGTGAAGGCCACCGGGTCGGCGACGCCGTCCAGGGCCGTCACGAAGCTCACGATCCGGTGCGCGCCGCCGCGCAGCGCCACCCAGCCGGCCGGCAGCCCGGGGGCGTCGTCCAGGCCGAGCCGCGCCACCGCGTGGCCCGCCTTGCGCAGCGTCTCCACCGCGCCCCACACCCGGGTCGCGGCGGTGCCGTACGGCTCGCCGCGCTCGGCGGCCAGCAGTTCGGCCAGCGCGGCACCGTCCTCGCCCAGCAGCCCCGCCCACTCCTCGGCGGTGCGGCCGGCGGCCGTCTCGACGTCGCAGGCGACGGCCTCGTCGGCGACCACGGTGAAGGTGACGCCGGCCGCGTGCGAGGAGGAGATCCGCCGCCCGTCGGGCAGTTCGGGCCGGCCGTCGGGGCGGTGGTGCACCTCGGTGGTCCGGCCGAGCGCCCAGCTCGCCGCCTCGGCGGTGCGCCGGCGCCGGTCGGCGACCGGGCCGCCCGAGCCGTCGCCGCCGGGCAGCACCACGCACCGCACCGGGTGGCCGAACGCCTCCTCGACGCGCCGCTCCAGGAACGGGCCGAGCAGGGCGGGCAGCCACGGCCCGGAGCCGTCCTGCTTGCGCACCGCCCGCAGCAGCAGGCCCTCCCAGCTCTCGACGGTCGCGCCCGCCTCGTCGCGGACGGCCAGGTCGTACAGGTAGCTGTCGCCGTCCCGGGAGCGCTCGCGGGCGTCCAGGAACAGCAGGCGGCCGGTGCGCGCGGCGTCGGCGTCGGCCAGGTGCAGCCGTTCGACGCTGACCGGCAGCAGGGTCGCGTCGGGGACGCACGCCTGGATGGAGTGCATCAGCGCGTCGCGGGTGCCCGGGTCGGCGAGCAGCAGGTCGCCGGAGTGGTAGCCGGCGAACCAGTCGGTGCGCGGGGTGTCGTCGATCTCGGCGAGGCAGTGCTTGGCGGCCAGGTCCCGGTAGGCGAGCAGCCGCTGGAAGCGGTCGCCCTGGAACAGCACCGGCCCGTACAGCTGACCGGGCGTCAGCGGCACCCGCGGCACCTCGTCGCCGACCGGCGCGGGCTCGGCCGCCGGGCGCGGGACGCCGAACCGGAGCACGGCCCGGAAGTGGTCGGCCCGGAAGCCGGTCTCGCTGCTGCGCAGCACCGCCTCCACGGTGTCGGGCCCGGTGGCGAGGACGGCGACCCGCAGCGTGGTCGCGCCGCTCACCGGGACGACGATGGGCCGCAGGAACTCCAGGTCCTCCAGTACCGGGGCGCCCTGACGGCCGGTCAGCGCGGTGGCCGCCTGGGTCATCGCCTCCATGCCGAGGACGGCGGGGAACAGCAGGTCGCCGTCGAGCAGGTGGTCGGGCAGGTAGCGGTCGCCGCCGCCGGTGAGTTCGGCGTCCACCACCAGCTCGATGCCGGGGTAGTGCACCTGGGGGCGTTCCAGGAAGCGCAGCAGCGGCAGTTCGCTGCGCTCCAGGGCGATCGTCGGCAGGCCGCCCGCGCGGCCCATCACCACCAGCGCCGGGGCGGTGCCGGGGGTGGCGAGCAGCCGGCCGAGCAGCGCCACGCCGTCGTCGGCGGGGATCGGCTCGATGCCCTCGCGGACCAGCGCCTCCAGGACGCCGAGCCGCTCCCCCATGCCGGCGCCGGACCAGACCGACCACTCCAGGGCCAGGCAGCGGCAGTCCGGGTGGTCCTGCTGGAAGCGGACGGTCAGCTCGGTGAGCCAGTCGTTGGCGGTCGCGTAGTCGGCCTCGCCGCGCAGGCCGGCCCGGCCGATGATGCTGCCGAAGGTGACGAACAGGCGCAGCGCGGCCGGGTCGACGGCGGCGAGGACGGCCTCCACGCCGTCGATCTTGGTGGCGAGGGTGCGGCGGAACGAGGACTCGTCGAGGGTGGCGAGCGACTGCGGCTCGTTGCGGCCGGCGCCGTGCAGCAGGCCGGTGACGGGGCCGAGTTCGCGGGCGATCTCGGCGACGGCGGCCTTGACCTGGTCGGCGGAGGTGACGTCGGCGCGGGCGTAGTGCACGCGCAGGCCGGCGGCGGCCATCCGGGCCAGGTTGTCGGCGAGTTCGGTGTCCAGGGCGGGGTCGGAGCGGCCCAGCAGGCCGATCGCGGCGCCGTTGGCGCCGGCCAGCGCGATGGCGCACTCGGCGGTGATGCCCTTGCCGCCGCCGGTGACCAGCAGGACGTCCTGCGGGCCGAGCGCCTGGTGCTCGGGGTCGGGCCGCAGGTCGACGGCGCGCAGCACCGGGACCCGGCGGGTGCCGTCGGCGTCGTAGTGCACCTCCGCGAACGCGGTGGTGGCGGCGGTGTCGGCGGCGATCCGGGCGGCGATCCGCTCGGCCTCGTCGGCGGGCAGGTCGTCGGCGACGGGCAGGGTGACGACGGTGACGGGGATGTCGGGGGCCTCCAGGTGGAGGGTCTTGGCGAGGCCGGCCGCGCCGCGGCGGTCGCCGACCGCGACGAACCGGGTGCCGGCGGCGCGCCGGGCCGGGTCGAGTGCGGCGCGGGCGGCGGCCAGCATCAGGCCGACGTGGCGCTCGTCGCAGTCGCGGGGCAGGGCGAGCAGGACGCCGTCGCCGGGGCCGGCGGCGGTGAGCTGCTCGGCGAGCGGCGCGGCGAGCGGGTGCCGGTCGGTGGCGAACACCTCCCAGTGGCCGCCGGGTCCGGCCGCGGGGGCGGGCGGGGCGGTCCCGGTGAGGTCGACCTCGAACGGGCGGACCCAGGGCGCCACTCCGGCCGCGGCGGCCGGCTGGCGGCCGGCGTCCGGCGACTGCAGGGCCAACTCGTCGAGCAGTTCGGCGAGTTGGCCGAGGGTGGAGGTGGCGAAGGCGGTGGTGACCATGGGGGCGGAGATGCCGAGTTCCTGGGCGGCCTGGTTCATGATCTGGCCGACCGTGATGGAGCTCAGGTGCAGTTCGTCCAGCGGGTTCGCGGACGGGTCGACGGTGTCGACGGGCAGTTCGGCCCGTTCGGCGGCCAGCCGGATCAGCACCTCCAGGCTGGAGGCGCCCTCACCGGCGCGGGCCGCGGCGGGGCCGCCGGCGGCGGCGGGCTGCGGCGCCGCCGCCCGTTCGGTGCGCTCCAGCACGAAGTCCTCGCCGCCGGCCTCGCAGGGGCTGGCGAAGAACCGGAACTCCTTGTCGAGCGGCAGCGGCCGGGTGAAGCGGTCGGCGAACAGCTCCCCGTGGCGGACCGGCGCACCCATCGTCCAGGCGGCGGCGACGGCGCCGAGCAGCCCGGCCAGCGAGACCGCGTCGGCGTCGGTGGCGACGGCGGGCACGGCGGGCAGGACGTCGGCGGCCAGCGACTTGAGGATCTGGCCGGGCCCGACCTCGATCAGCAGGTCGACCTGGCCGGCCATCGCCTGCAGCGCCTCGGTGAAGCGCACCGGCTGGACGACCTGACGGGTCAACAGGTCCACCACGTCGGTGTCGGCGGGCAGCAGGTCGCCGGTGACGGTGGAGACCAGGCCGTCGCCGACCGCGCCGAAGGTCTCCGTCGCCAGGTGGTCGGCGAGTCCGGCCGCGGCCGGGGCGACGGCCGGCGAGTGGAAGGCGTGCGAGACGTGGACGCGTCCGACGCCGACGCCCTGCCGCTCGGCGAGCGCGCAGACCCGTTCGACCGCCGCGGCGGGGCCGGACACCACGGTCTGGCCCGGGCTGTTGTAGCCCGCGACGACGACCGGCTCGCCGACGATCAGCGCCTCGGCCAGGGCCGGGGTGGTGGCCAGCGCCGCCATCGCGCCGCCGCCGTCGCTGGCGGTGGCCATGATCCGGCCGCGGGCGGCGGCGGCGCGCAGCACGGTGTCCTGGTCCATGGCGCCCGCCCAGTGCAGGGCGGTGAGCTCGCCGAGGCTGTGGCCGGTGGCCCGGACCGCCTCGATGCCGAGCCGCTCCAGCACCCGCAGGCCGGCCACCGAGGCGGCGACGATGCGGGGCTGGGCGACGTCGGTGGCGACCTGGTCGCCGTCGACGGGCAGGCCCAGCCGCGCGTACAGCTCCTGGACGGCGGCGAAGCGGCGGCGCAGTGCCCCGCCGTCGCCGCGCCGGCCGGCGCCCTGGCCGGGGAAGAGGAACCCGATCCGGGGCGCCCGTCCGGCGCTGCCGAGGAAGATCCCCTGGGCGGTGCCGAGCGCGGAGCGGGCCCCGGAGTCGAGCAGGTGGGTCAGCGCGGTGAACCGTTCGACGGCCTGCTCGGGCGAGGAGGCCAGCACGGCGGCGCGCAGCGGCCGGTCGGCGAGGTCGGCCTGCAGGGTGGCGGCGAGGTCGCCGAGTTCGGCGTAGGACAGCTGGGCGCTGAACCCGGCGAGCCGGGCCGCCTTGGCGCGCAGCTCGTCCGGGTCGGCGCCGTCGAGCAGGAACAGCTCGGTGTCCTGCCGGGAGGAGACCAGGCGGTGGGCGACGACGGGCACGGCGGTGCGCCGGACGCCGTCGGCGTGCTCGACGACGACGTGCGCGTTGATGCCGCCGAAGCCCATGGAGGAGATGCCGGCCCGGATCGGCGCGTCGTCGGGCCACAGCTCGGCCCGGTCGGGGACGCGCACCGCCGGTGCGGGGCCGGTGAGTTCGGGGTGCGGGTCGACGTGGCTGGTGGCGGGCGGGATGACCTGGTGGCGGACCGCCAGGATCGCCTTGAGCAGGCCGGCGACGCCGGCCGCGGCCTTGGTGTGGCCGAAGTTGCCCTTGACGGTGCTGATCGCGGCGGGGGCCTGCGCGCCGGCCGCGCGGCGGGCCTCGGAGAAGGCCCGCAGTTCGGTGGCGTCGCCGACGGCGGTGCCGGTGCCGTGGCCCTCGAAGTAGCCGACCGTCTCGATGCCGAAGCCCGCCGCCCGGTAGGCGCGGGTCAGGGCGAGGCGGTGGCCGCTGGCCTCGGGGCGGGTGATGCCGCCCTTGCCGTCGGAGGAGTAGCCCCAGCCGGGGATGGTGGCGTAGCGGAACCGGCCCTGGGCGCGGGCGTCCTCGTCGCGCATCAGGACCACCATGCCGCAGCCCTCGCCGGGCCAGAAGCCGTTGGAGCCCTTGTCGTAGACCCGCATCTCGCCGGTGGCGAGCGCCCCGGTCTTGGCGAAGCCGATGACCTCGAACGGGTCGATGCTGAGGTCGACGCCGCCGGCCACGGCGACGTCCATCCGGCCGTCGATCAGCGCGTCGCAGGCGGTGGAGACGGACAGCAGCGAGGACGAGCAGGCGCCGTCGACGGTGAAGCCGCCGCCCTTGAAGTCGAAGTGGTTGCAGATCCGGCCGGCGATGGTGTTGGCGAGTCCGCCGGCCAGGGTGTCCTCGCCGATCGGCGGGAAGGCGCTCTTGTAGCGGCCCTCCAGTCCGTCCAGGAAGGCGTTCAACTGCGCGTCGTCCCAGCCCTGTTCGCGCAGCGCGGCGCCGACGGTGCGGCGGACGTACGGCCAGCGCAGGCGCATCAGGTTGGCGCGGCTGAACTCGCCGGTGAGGGTGTTGCCGATGACGACGCCGGTGTTGGCGTCCTCCAGGCCCTCGCCGAACGGGAAGCCGGCGTCCTCCAGGGCGCGGGCCGCGGTGTCGAGGGCCAGCCAGTGCGTCATGTCGGTGGCGCGGAAGGTGCTGCCGGCGACGCGGTACCGGACCCGGTCGAACTCGAAGCCCTCGATGACGGCGGCCTTGGCGCTGTAGAAGCGGTCGGGCGCGGCCGGGTCGGGCGACCAGTAGTCCTCGGCGCGCATCCGCACGTCGGGCAGCCGGCGGAAGGCCCGGCGGCCGGCGAGCACGTTCTGCCACAGCTGTTCGGGGTTCTCCGCGTCGGGGTAGCGGCAGGCCATGCCGACCACCGCGATCCGGCCGCGGCCGGCCGGCTGCCCGCCGGCCGGGTCGGTCTCGTGCTCCGTGCCGGTCACGCCGCCACCGCCTCGTTGCCCATGGGTCGCTCGGGTGCCCCCGACTGGCCGGACGGGACCGCGACGGGTCCGCTGCCCTGCTTGCTCCGGTTCCGGAAGTGCGCCACCCACCAGCCGGCGCCGCGCAGGCCGCAGACGATCGTGGTGGCGAAGAACAGCGTGTAGACGACGTTGAACAGCATCAGGACGCCGTAGACCATGGCCACCGAGGCGCCGAACATGAACTGGTTGCGGCCCTTGGACGGGGTGGTGCCCGGGTCGGTGATCATGTAGTTGGTGTAGAGGACGAAGGCGACGCCGCTCATCGGGCCGAGCGCGGAGAAGATCGCCACGTCCCAGATCCAGTGCCGCAGCAGCGCCTGGATCACGAAGCCGCCGAGCCAGCCGACGATCAGCGGGACGCGCTTGGTCAGCATGGCGTTGATGACGGTGCCGGCGGTGGTGATGATCAGCGGGATGCCGATCCGGAAGAAGCCGTTGGCGTTCTCGGTGAACTCGTAGGGCGGGGCGATGCTGACCCAGGAGCCGAACAGCACCAGCGCCATGGTGATGCCGAAGTTCGACGGATTCATGAAGTGCCGCATCCGGCCGTACACCGGCGCCTGCAGGACGTGCTTGGCGGCGACGCCGATGAACACGGCGAGCAGGATCGGCAGCAGCCGGTCGTTCGCGTAGAGCAGCATGTTCGCGGCGAGCGCGGTGATGTGCGAGGGCAGCAGGAACTCGTACAGGCCGCGCAGGCCGTTGCCGCGGAAGCGCGGGGTGCGCTCCTGCGCCCAGGCGCTGATCATCTCCAGCACGAGCTCGACGACGTAGCCGAACGGCGCGCAGATCAGCGGCCACAGCCAGGGCTGCTCGAAGCCCAGCAGGGTGTAGCCGAAGATGTTGAAGACGGACATCGAGATGGCGAAGTTGCGCAGCGCCAGGTAGCGCGGGTCGCGGTTGGGCTGCTTCTTCTCGGGTCGGGGGCGGACGTGGCGGGCGGCCACGCCGGCGATGTCGGTCGCGGTCATCGGGCCGCCACCTCCTTGATGTCGTCGGTCAGCATGAGGGTGTGGCTCCCGGCGGTGAGCTGCTGGGTCTTGGTGTGCACGCCTCCGGTGGCGTCGCGCCAGGTGATGTCGGCGGTGACGGGGCCGCTCTGGGCGCCGAGGCCGAAGCGGACCTCGAAGCTGCGGAAGCCGCCGTGGCCGCCGCCGCCGTCGAGCTGGCCGATCTGCTTCTTCCCGTCGGCGGTGGTGACGGTGACGGTGGCGCCGTAGGCGGGGGCGCCGGTGGTGGCGAGGCCCTGGCCGGCGGTGGAGCCGGCGGCGGGGCGGTACAGGCGCAGCGTCAGGTCGTGGCCGAGGGCCGGGGACTGGTTGGCGTAGAAGGCCGGCGGGCCCCACTGCCGGGCGATCGCGAAGTCGAGGGCGCCGCGGCCGGTGGTGTCGGCGGTGGCGATGCCGCGGGTGGGGATCGGCACGGCGAGGCCGAGCTGCTTGCTGATGTTGGCGAACTTGCCGTCGGCGGTGCGGGCGTAGAAGGCCATCACGTCGCCGCCGGCCAGGTCGTCGCCGGGGCCGACGTTCGGCCAGATCTTCGGGTTGGACAGCAGGTCGTCGTTGGTCATGGCCATCTCCTGCAGCCACGGCCAGCGGTCGATGTCGCCCTTGACGAAGCCGTCGGCCTGCAGGATGTTCTGCTGCCCGTTGTTGAGGAAGTCGCCCATCTTGGCGTCCCAGCCCCAGCCGGTCCAGGCGACGCCGTGGTCGGCGGCCTCCTGGGTGAACGGGGCGACGCCGGCGGAGAGCTTGCGCTTCATCTCGGCCTGGTCCTTGGCCTGGTTGATCCAGAGGAAGTTGCTCTCCTCCAGGCCCCAGGCGACGGTGATGTTGCTGACCATCATGTCGAAGCTGCCGTTGGCGTCGACGTCGCCGAAGTCGACGCCCATGCCCTTGAACGAGCCCTTGCCGAGGACGAAGGACTTCGGGGTGGTCGGGGTGCGCTCGCCGGTGGCCTCCTCGAACCGGATCCGGCCCGGGGTGGAGACGTTGTGCAGCAGGTGGGCGTGGCCGAAGTCGTTGGCGATGTACACCTCGGGCAGGGCGTCGCCGGTCAGGTCGGCGCCGGCGATGGCCAGCGTCCAGCCGGTGGAGGCGTCGAAGGCGATGGCGTCCTTCTCCTCGACGAACCGGGCGTCCGGCTCGTTGCCGGTGGTCGAGGAGTGGAAGCGCAGCACGTGGTCGCCGCCGGCGTTCTTGGCGCTGGACAGCGAGTCGTTCATCTGGACGTTGCGCAGGCCGTTCGGGTCGAGCACGTCGGAGTCGGGGAAGTAGTTGCCGATGATGATCGACGGGTGGCCGCTGCCGTCCAGGTCGCCGACGTACGCGGCGTCGGTGTTCCAGCGCGGGCCGTGGTAGCGGCCGTCGAGGCTCTCCGAGGCGACCAGCTCGCGGGCCGCGTACGCCTCGGGGGACGGGGTGGCGGCGTCCGCCTTCGCCATGAACAGGATCGGCGTGCGGCCCCAGTAGGTGACCAGGAAGTCGGTGCGGCCGTCGCCGTTGAAGTCGCCGGGCGTGCAGCCGGTGGGCGCCATGGTGTCGTCCATCGGCAGCGGCTTGCCGTCGAGCAGGAACGGGGTGAACCGGTCGGCCTCGGGCGCGGTCGGGGTCCAGGTGACCACGACGGAGTCGGTGCGGGTGTCGACGATGCACATGCCGTCGGCGAGGCCGTGGCCGGTGACGTCGTTGATGGCGATGCTGGCGCCGACCGACGAGATCCAGGCGCGGATCTTCTCGTACGCCGGATTGACCTTGCGGATGGTGTTCATCTGCCGGGACTCGTAGCCGGGCGGCATGGCGATCGGCAGTTCCTTGAATTTGTAGGCCGCTGCCGCGTCGTCGCCGCCGGCGACCGCCACCGAGGAACGGATGACGAAGAACATCGAGGCGGCCACCAATACGGTGACCAACCCGGGTACGAGCCTGCGGAATCGTCGTCGTGGCGACATTTCCATTCCCTCCCGTGGGCGACGTGAATCGGCTGTCCGGGGCGGCTGCGAACAATTCGGCGACTATCCCCCGCCGGACCTGACACTTGAGGATGTCCCGGGTCCGCAAAGCGTGCTTCTCTGACGTTGCCGGGGTTCGCACCGGCCGCCGGGCGGGATTTCCGGGAGTGCGCGGTTGGGCAGTCTCGGAGAAGACCGGGCACCGGTCCGCTGAGAAACTCGGCTGAGATCGGCCTCTTCGAATCCCCGTCTGGCGAGGTTTAATCCATGGTGCACACGTATGACGTGATAGTCGTCGGGTCCGGCTCCGCCGGCGCAGCGCTCGCGGCCCGGCTGAGCGAGGATCCCGGCCGTTCCGTGCTTCTCCTGGAGGCCGGTCCGGACTTCCCCGAGCGGGCCGACATCCCGCACGAAATCACCGACGGCAACGCAATGTCGATGCACGCGCACGACTGGCGCTACCGCGCCGAGATCCTGGACGGCCGGCGCATCATCTTCCCGCGCGGGAAGATCACCGGCGGCTCCTCCGCGGTCGGCGCCACGATCGCGCTGCGCGGCGTCCCCGAGAACTTCGAGCGGTGGGCGGCCGCCGGCAACCCGGCCTGGACGTACGAGCAGGTGCTGCCGTACTACCGGCGGCTGGAGGACGACCTCGACTTCTCCGACCGGTACCACGGCAGCGGCGGCCCGGTGCCGATCCGCCGCTTCGGGCCGGACGAGATGACGCCCATGCAGGCCGCGTTCACCGAGGCGAGCCTGGCCGCCGGGTTCCCCGAGGTCGCCGACCACAACCACCCCGAGGCGACCGGCATCGGCCCGATCCCGTCCAACCGCCGCGACCCGCGCTACCGGGTCTCCACCGCGATGGCCTACCTCACCCCCGAGGTGCGCTCCCGCCCCAACCTGACGGTGGCCGGCGGCGTCCTGGTCCACCGGGTGCTGTTCGACGGCGACCGGGCCGCCGGCGTGCTGGCCGCGCGGGACGGCGGGGAGCCCGAGGAGCTCCGCGCGCGAAAGGTGGTGCTGTCCGCCGGCGCCGTCAACTCGCCGACACTGCTGATGCGTTCGGGCATCGGCCCGGCCGCCGACCTGGCCCGGCTCGGCGTCGACGTGCGGCTCGACCGCCCCGGCGTCGGCGCCCACCTGCAGGACCACCCGCGCACCGGCGTGTTCCTGCGCCCCAAGGACGGCGAGGTGGACGCGCAGGTGCCGTTCCTGCAGTCGATGGTGCGGACCACCTCCAAGGGCTCCGCCGACTTCAACGACATGCAGTACTACATGGTCAACCACTTCGACCTGACGCTGTTCCCCGAGCTCCAGATGCTGGCCCAGGCGCCGATGATCTTCGGCGTGATGGTGGTCGACCAGCAGCCCGAGTCGGTGGGCCGGCTGCGGCTGGCCTCCACCGACCCCGCCGCCGGGCCGGACATCCAGCTGGACTTCCTCTCCACCGAGCGCGACCTGGAGAAGATGGTCGAGGGCGTGCGCACCTGCTGGGAACTGGCCAACCACCCCGGGATCGCCTCCCGCGGCGACGGCTTCATCGTGCTGAGCGACCGCCTGATCGAGAAGGACGCGATGGTCGAGCAGTACGTCCGGACCAGCCTGGACAGCGGCTACCACCCGGTCGGCACGGCCCGGATGGGCACCGCCGAGGACGAGGGCGCGGTGGTCGACCAGCGGCTGCGGGTGCACGGCGTCGAGGGCCTGTACGTCGCCGACGCCTCGGTCATGCCGCAGATCGTCAACTGCAACACCAACCTCACCTCGATCATGATCGGCGAGCGGCTGGCGGACTGGCTGCGCGCCGAGTGAGACCGCCCCGCCCGACCCCGCACGACCCGACGGCCGCCCCGGTGCCCCGCGCACCGCGGCGGCCGTCGGCGTGCGCCGGGCCGGCCCGGTCAGGGCAATCTGGGAGACGGGAACGCACCCCCGTTCCTGCCACCATGGGAAAAACCGCGCAGCCGCCCGCAGGCCGGAAATACCGCGCATTCTCCCGGCTTTTCCCGGGAATTCCGCAGGGCGTCCGCACCGTCGAAAAGGGAGGGCGATCACCCATGACCGATCCGAATGTGTTGAGCACGGTTCGCGTCCCGCTGGTCGAGGAGGCAGCCGCCGAGGGCCGCACCAAGGAGCTGTACGACGCGATCAAGTCGCGGATGGGCATCCCCTTCGTCCCGGACATGTTCCGGCTGGTCTCCAGCCGCCCCGACCTGCTGGAGGTGGTGATCGCCGGCTACGGCGGCGTCTTCAACGACGGCGTGCTGCCGCGCGCGACCCGCGAGATGATCTCCGCCTGGAGCTCCAAGGTCAACGGCTGCCCGTACTGCGTCGGCACCCACAACTGGTTCCTGGCCCAGTTCGGCGGCCCGCAGGAGCTCACCGACGCGATCGAGAACGCCCCCTCGGTGGAGGAGCTCCCGATCGACGAGCGCACCAAGGTGCTGATGCGCCTGGTCACCAAGGTCGGCACCGGCGCCTTCCGGATCACCGACGAGGACTGGGCCGCCACCGAGGCCGCCGGCTGGACCAACGAGGAGATGCTGGAGGCCGTCTTCACCGCCGCCCTGTTCGCCTTCATCAACCGCCTGGTCGACGGCCTCGGCCTCGGCAACTCCGTCACCCGCAGCCGGATCGCCTCCCAGCCGGAGGACGCCACGGTCTCCGCGGAACGCCTGGCGGAGGGCAGGTGAGCGGGCGCTCGCGGGCGATCCTGCTGACCGGCGCCTCCTCCAGCACCGGCATGTCCTCCGGCACCGGCCGGGCCGCCGCCCTGCGGCTGCACCGGGCCGGCTGGCCGGTGTACGCCACCGCCCGCCGCCCCGAGGCGCTCGCCGACCTGGCCGCCGAGGGCATCCGGGTGCTCCACCTGGACGTCAACGACGAGGAGTCGATGACCGCCGCGGTGGAGAAGATCAGCGCCGAGCACGGCGCCGTCGGCACCCTGATCAACAACGCCGCGTACAGCCTCAACGGCACCATCGGCGAGACCCCGATCGACGAGGTGCGCAGCCAGTTCGAGACCAACCTGTTCGGGCTGTGCCGGCTGACCCAGCTGGTGCTGCCCGGCATGCGGGCCCAGGGCGGCGGACGGGTCGTCATGATGTCGTCGATCTTCGGCCAGTTCGCCACCCCCGGCCGCGGCTACTACCAGGCCACCAAGCACGCCCTGGAGGCCGTCGGCGACTCGCTGCGCCTGGAGGTGGCCCGGGACAACATCAAGGTGGTGCTGATCGAGCCGTCGCCGGTGCTCGGCGGGTTCGTGCCGATGTCGGTCGCCGACCTCGGCATGTCCGGGCAGGAGCGGACCGGCCTGTACGACGACTTCTGGAAGTACTTCGTCGACTGGCACGGCGCCTACCGGGAGACCGACCACCCCACCGGCCGGGGCCGGATGGCGGTCCGCGCCGAGACGGTGGCGAAGGTCATCGAGAAGGCCGTCAGCAGCGACCGGCCGCGGATCCGCTACCGGATCGGCGTGCCGTCCCGGCTGCTGCCGCGGATGCGGTGGACGATCGGCGACGCGCTCTTCGAGCGGTTCGTCCGCGCGTTCTTCCCAATTCCCTAGGCATGCCCGAGGATTCCCCTCGGACCTCGCCGACTCGGCAGGCGCCTCCCCGGCCCCCGGGCCCGGAGGCGCCCCTGCCGTGCGCGCTCCCGCACGCCCGCCCGCGGAAGCCGTCGGCCCCGCGCCGTGCCCCGGCCCCGGCCGGGGCACAGCGCAAGGACGGAGAAGGAAGAGCCCGGTCCGGATGTCACGATCGGGTGCAGCACCGACAGCACACACGACGAGCCGGAGGGGAGGACTCGCGGATGCCTGCGGGTGACGAGCGGGGGGCGCAGCGCGGCGGCCCGGTGAGCGGATCCGGAGCGGGCTCGTGAGCGGCAGACGGCGCCTCGTCCAGGCGCCGCTGCGGGGGCTCTCCCTGATCCAGGTCCGGCACGTGTCGACCGTGTCGTTCGGCGACGCGGCCGGCGACACCGCCCGGATCTACCGGGAGCTGGAACGCGACTTCGGGGTGCTGGCCCCGCCGGTGGCGCTGCACGCCCCGGTCCCCGAGCTGCTGGCCGCGTCCTGGACGACGCTGCGCGAGACGATGCTCGCCGAGGGCCGCGCCCCGCGGACCGCCAAGGAGGCGGTGGCGGCCGCCGTGTCGGCGGGCAACGAGTGCCCGTTCTGCACCACCATGCACGGCACCATGCTCGACTCGCTGTCGCTGCGGCCGCTGCCGCGCCGCCGCGCCGGGGCGCCGGGGCCGGCCGCCGAGGAGCTGTCGGCGTGGGTCGCCGGCACCGGCAAGCCGCCGTTCCCGCCCGAGCTGCTCCCCGAGCTCGCCGGGACGGCGCTGTGCCTGCACTACCTGAACCGGGTGGTGAACGTCTTCCTGGGCCCGCGCCCGCTGCCGCCGAACGCCCCGGCCAAGGCGATCGGGCCGGTGCTGCGGGTACTGATCGGCCTGATGCGCTCCTCCGCCCGGGCCGGGACCGCGCCCGGCACCTCGCTGTCGCTGCTGCCGCCGGCCCCGCTGCCGGCGGACCTGGACTGGGCCGCGGCCGACCCGCGGATCGCCGACGCGCTGGCCCGCAGCACGGCGGCCGTCGAGCGGGTCGGCGAGGGGCTGCTGCCCGCCGGCGTCCGGGAGGCGGTGGCCGGCGCGCTGTCCCGCTGGGACGGCGCCGACCCCGGCCTCGGCCGGGCCTGGCTGGACGCGCCGCTGAACGAACTGCCGCCGGGCGAGCGCCCGTTGGGCGAACTCGCGCTGCTCACCGCGCTGGCCTCGTACCGGGTCGACGAGCGGGTGGTCGGCGCCGTCCGGCAGGCCGGCGCGGGCGACCGGGAGATCCTCGCGGCCTGCTCCTGGGCGAGCCAGCGGGCGGCCCTGCGGCGGGTCCGCCACCTGCTGTCCGACGACTGATCCCCCGGCCCGCCGCCCCGGCCCCGGAATTCGTCTCCGGGGCCGCCCGCCGGTATTCCGGCGCGCCCCGCCGCCCCCGTTTCTCCGCCGTGCGCCGGACGACGCGCTCCCGCCGGCCTCCGCGCACCGTTTTCCGGACCGCCCGGTTTCCGCGCACCCGGTTTCCGCACATTCGATTTCGGCCCATCCCGATTCGCCTCCGCAAAACGGCTCGGCCCCGCTTCGAGGAGAAATGACGGAGCCTCCCGGAATTCACCCGGGGACCGCCTCCGATTCATCGACGACATTGGAGAGACGCTGTGCAGACCGCTGTCGAACGCGCGATATCCACCATGTGGGACAGATACGAGGAGCCGCTCTCGCTCGACGAGATCGCGAACACCGCGATCCTCAGCAAGTTCTACTTCTCGCGGGTCTTCCGGAATCTCACCGGAACGTCGCCCGGGCGGTTCCTTTCCGCCGTCCGCCTGCACCAGGCGAAGACCATGCTGCTGGAAACCGACCTCAGCGTCACCGAGATCTCCTACCGGGTGGGCTACAACAGCCTCGGCACGTTCACCAGCCGCTTCACCCGCAGCGTCAGCCTCTCCCCCGCCCGCTACCGGGCGCTGGCCCGGGCCGGCCTGACCGAGCGCACCGGCACCGCGCACGCGGAGGGCCGCCGCACCTGCGCGGTGCACGGCAGCATCCGCTCGCCCGAGCTCGGCCGCCCGGTGCGGATCTACGTCGGCGCGTTCCGCGAGCCGATCGTGCAGGGCCGGCCGGTCGCCTGCGAGATCCTGGACGGGCCGGGCCCGTTCACGCTGTGCGTCCCCGAGGGCGTGTGGTTCGTCCGGGCGGCCGTGGTCGCCGCGAGCGACTTCCCGGCGCCGCCGTGGGAGCGGCGCCCGCTGCTGGTCGCCTCCGGGCCGGAGTTGACGGTGCGCCACGGCCACGAGAACCCGCCGGTGCGGCTGGCGGCCCGTCAGCTCACCGCGCTGGACCTGCCGATCCTGCTGGCTCTGCCGGGGCTCGACTCGCCGCAGCGGTTCGCCCCGGACGCCGTCCCGGTGCGGGTGCCCTCGCTGACCGGGACGTGACGGGCCGCCGCGCGGCGAAGGGGCGGGACCGTCGAGCCGGTCCCGCCCCTTCGTCGTCCCCGCGCCCGGTCAGCGTCCGGCGGGCTCCACCTCGGCCGCGGGCGGCGTGAACGGGCCCCAGGCGAACGCCTCCGCCCACTTCCCGGCCGGTTCCCCGGTCCACTCCAGGCCCTCGATCTGGGTCCGGGTGCGGCGGCCGGTCAGCGACCGGAACACGTCCACCGCCGGGCCGCGCACGGTCGCCGCGGGCTCGCCCTCGCCGACCACCCAGGACCGCCCGGGGGTCTCGATCCGCAGCGCCGGCAGCCCGCCGCCGTGCACCGCCAGGCCGAAGCCCATCGTCGACAGGTCCAGCGAGCCGTCGAACGCCGGGTGGGCGGTCGGCTCGACGGGCGCGTCCAGCCGCAGCCGCAGGTCGAGCTCGTGGGAGAACACGTCGAGCAGCAGGATCCGCCGGCGCAGCTCCGGGCTGCGCTCCAGGGCCGCGGGCAGCTCGGCGTCCAACTCGGCCCAGCGGGCCAGCAGTTCGTCGGTGCCGAGGCCGGCGGCGGGGGCCAGGTCGATCTGGCTGTCCTCCAGGGCGACGAACGACTCGCAGATGTGCACCAGGTGCCCGGCCAGGTCCCGCACGCTCCAGCCCGGACAGGCGGGCACCTCGACGGCGGCCGGGTCCGGCAGGGCGGCGGCCAGGCCGGCTATCGCCTCCCGGCTGCGCCGGTAGGCCGCGAGCTGCTCGGTCGGGTCGTGCGGGGTCGGTGCCGCTGTCACGGGGGTCTCCTCGGGTTGCGGGGTGCGGCGCGGTGCCGCCGTCATGGTCCGGGCCGTTCGGCCGCGCGGCCGGCCTGACGGTACGTCAGGAGACCGGCCCGGTACAGCCAGTGGACGGTTTCGGCCATCGTCTCCTCGGCCGGCCGGGGCGCGGGGCCCGCGCCGCCGTCGGCGTCCGGGGCGACGGGCACGGCGTGGACGCAGGTGTAGGCCGCGCCGTACTCGGCCGGGATGTGCCAGGGCCACCAGCGCTGCAGCAGGTCGGCCAGGCGGGCCGCCGGGAGCATCGCCCGGCCGGGGAGGCGGGCCGCGGGCAGGGCGCGGCCGGTGGCGGCGCGCAGGGCCGCCAGGTAGTCGCCGGTGCCGAGGTAGCGGCCGGGGGTGAAGACCCGGTCCGGGGCGCCGGGGTCCGGCGCGGTGGCGAGGCGGGCCAGTACGGCGGCGGTGTCGCGCACGTCGCCCAGCGGGAAGCCGCCGGTGGGCCAGAGCGGCATCAGGCCGCGCAGGGTGTCGCGCAGCCGGCCGGTCTGGTCGCCGAGCCCGGGGTCGTGCGGGCCGAGCAGGGCCGGCGGGTAGGCGATCCGGACCGGCGCGCCGTCCGCACGGAGCCGGCGGGCGATCCGCTCGCACTCGGCCTTGCTGGCCAGGTACGGCTCGGCCGGGCGGCCGACGGCGCTGCCGGGGTGCAGCCGCGGTTCGGCGCTGGGGATCAGCGCTCCGACGGTGGACACGTGCAGCACGGTGCCGGTGCCGGCGTCGACGGCGGCCCGCAGCAGCGCCTCGGTGCCGTGCACGTTGGTGCGGGCGATGTCGGCGCGGCGCCGCCGGTCGAAGGAGTACACGGACGCGAGGTGGACGACCGCGTCCGCGCCCGCGCAGAGCCGGCGGGCCGCGGCCGGGTCGGTGACGTCGCCGACGACGGTGCGCACGGTGTCCGGGTCGGTGCCGAGCGGGCCGAGCGCGGGGGCCACCCGGGCCGGGTCGCGGACCAGCAGCCGCACCCGGGCGCCGGCGGCGGCGAGCGCGGCGACGGTGTGCGAGCCGAGGAAGCCGGTGCCGCCGGTCACCGCGACCAGCGGGCCGGCGTTCACGCCCGGCCCCGGGCGGCGGCCTCGGCGTCGACCTGGACGTCCTTGGCGAACGAGGCCATCAGCACGGGGACGGCCTCGGCCTGGAAGTCGACCTCGGAGTCGAACTCCTTGATCATCCCTTCCAGCACCAGCAGCGACAGCAGCGGGAACGCGAACTCGGCGGCGGCGAAGACCCCGAAGTCCCGCTGGAGCTTGAACAGTCGGGGGGCGAACGCGCCGAGCTCGAAGTCCTTGGAGAGGGCGCCGAAGGCCTCGTCGACCAGTTCCGTCACGGCGGCCCGGAAGCCCTCGCGGTCCAGGCCCTCGGGCAGCCGGGCCGCGCTCTCCAGCACGATGTCGGCGCACTTGGGGCCGTTGCCCTGCGCCATGTTGAGGAAGAACCCGGCGAAGGAGCGCCGGACCGGGTCGGGCAGCCGCACCACGAACCCGGCGTCCAGCACGACCACCCGGCCGTCGGCGTCCAGGCACAGGTTGCCGGGGTGCAGGTCGCAGTGGACCAGGCCGTCGACGAACAGCATCCGGTAGACGGCCCGCAGCACGTCGCGGACCACCTCCTGGCGGCGCTCCAGGGTCATGCCGAGCGGGCGGAAGCGGCCGAGGCCGGGAACGAACTCCATGGTGAGCACGCCGGGTCCGCACAGCTCCTCGACCGGGGCCGGGATCCGCAGGTCGGTGTGGGCGCCGAGGTTGGCGCGCAGCAGCAGCAGCGAGTCGCGCTCGGCGGCGAAGTCGAGCTGGTGCAGGACGGCGGCGCCGAGCTGGCCGATCATCTCCTCGGCGGGCAGGTCGCGCATGCCGGGCAGGACGCGGCCGGCCCGGGCGCCGAGCAGCGCGAGGCGCAGGTCGGCCTCCAGCACCGGGCGGATGCCGTCCCGCTGCACCTTGACGGCGACCTCGGTGCCGTCGGCGAGCCGGGCGCGGTGGACGCTGGCGATGCTGCCGCACGCCACCGGCTCCCACTCGAACTCGGCGAAGGCGTCGGCGAGTCCGGCCGCGGCGAGGGTGCGGGCCACGGCGGCGCGGCGCGGCGGGCGCACCTCGTCGGCGAGTTCGGCGAGCGCGTCGCACCAGCGCTCGGGGAGCAGGTCGCGGCGGGTGCTGACCAGTTGCCCGGCCTTGACGAAGAACGGGCCGAGCGCGGTCAGCAGCCGCGGCGCCCGGTCGGCCAGCCGGGCCCGGCCGCCGCGGGTGAGCAGTTGCGGCAGGGCGGCGATCAGGTGCCCGGCGATGATCGACGCGGTGGCGCAGGCCCGTCCGAGCAGCAGCCAGCCATGCGTCCGTCGTTCCGGCACGGTACCTCCAGGTCCCTCGTGGCGGGTGGGCCGGACCGGCCCGACTGCGAGGAAACCAGGCCGCCGACCGGCCGCTCTATACGCGAGATTGCCCAATCCGGCCGGGGCCGGCGCCGGGCGCGCCGAGGTAGGTCTGGGCGATGCCCAGCCAGTGGTCGGCGGCGGCGCCGGCGGCGGTCAGCGCGAGGTCGTCGCGGTGCCGGCGGCGGGTGACGAGCAGGCAGAAGTCGGCGGCGGGGCCGCAGATGCGCTGCTCGGCGTCGTCCGGGCCGAACGCCCAGGCGACGCCGGACGGGGCGGTCAGCTCGAACCGGAACGGCTCGGCGGGGGGCTGCAGGCCGCGGGCCAGGTAGGCGAGGTCCCTGGTCCTGGTGCCGAGGAAGGCGACGTGCCCGATCCGGTCGGTGAACGCGTACGGGACGCCCAGCGCGTCGTGGACGTCCTGGCCGTGCGCGAAGAGCTCCATCAGCCCGACCGCGGCGAGCACGCCGGCCGGCAGCGGGCCGGCCAGCCAGGGCACCGGGTCGCGCCGGGGGGTGGCGGCGAGGCCCTTCTCGGCGGCGGCGCGCCACTCCTCCCAGTGCCGCAGCAGGCGGGGGACGGGCTCGGCGAGGCGTTCGGCGAGGCCGGCCGCCATGCCGGCCTCGAAGTCCTCCCGGACGGGCGCGGCGGCGGCCTCGAAGCCGGCCGGGTCGCGCACCCCGAGGTCGATCAGGCGGCTCACCTGTGCCAGGTGCGCGACCTGGTGCCGGACCGTCCAGCCCGGGGCCGGGGTCGGCGCGTCCCACTCGCCGGGCGACAGGCCGGCCACCAGCCGGGCGAGTGCGGATCCTTCCGTCGCCAGGTCGACACAGACGTCCTGCATTGCGGCCATGTTGGCATTCCCTTCCCCGATGAAGCGCGTTCAATCCGATCCCGCGTTCATTTTCCGGGGCGGCCGGGGGGCGGGCTTCTCCATGCGTGCCGCCCGCACCCGGCGGCGTCCGTTCAGGGACGTACGACCGCCACCGCCGGTGGCTGATTTCCGATACTCGGCCCAAACCGCAATCCAGAAGGTGCGAGAGTCTTCCATTGGCAAAACGATGTGTCTGCGCCGGACCCGGCCGGGGCGTGCCGCCCGGCCGGGTTCCGGCGGGCACGGGAGCATCACGCCAGTTGGGGGGCCGCCGGGCCGCCCGCCCCCGTGCCGGGGCGGGCCGGACAGCGACTCCGCGAAGATCCGAACGGGACCACCGATCCAAGGCAAGGCGACCGGACACCAACGAGCCCAGGTGAGGGATATCCGAATGTCGATTGCGGCGGCAATAGAGCAGAGTATTGACACGATGTGGCGGTACCACGCGGATCCGATTTCGCTGGAACAACTGGCGGAAGATGCCTCCTACAGCAAATTCCATTACTCCCGGATGTTCAATCAGCTGACCGGCACGTCGCCCGGACGATTCCTCACCGCGATCCGGATCTTCATGGCCAAACGGCATTTGCTGGAAACCCCGGACAGCGTCACCGACATCACCTACCGGGTGGGCTACAACAGCCTGGGCACCTTCACCAGCCGCTTCACCCGCAGCGTCGGGGTCTCGCCGACCCGGTACCGCTCGCTGGCCCAGGACGACGACCTGCCGCCGCTGGTCCCGCCGGCCGCCCGGGCCGGGCACGGCCTGTCCTCGGTGACCGGGCAGCTCTACTTCCCGTCCGAGGTCGGCCCGGTCCGGGTGTACGTGGGGGCGTTCAACACGCCGATCATGGAGGGCTATCCGCAGGCCTGCGACATCCTGGACGAGGCCCGCCCGTTCCACCTCCACGTCCCCGACGGGCTGTGGTTCATCCGGGCCGCGGCGGTGGCCGTGGACGACGCCTCGCTGCGGCACCAGATCCGCCCGCCCCGGCTGGTCGGCTCGGGCTGGGCGGTGCGGACCCGGGGCGGCCGGGCGTACAGCACCGACGTCCAGCTGCGCGAGGTGACCCAGCTGGACCTGCCGATCCTGCTGGCGCTCCCGGAACTGGACGGGGCGAGACGCAGACGCCTGACGCGGGCCGGGGCCCGGTAGCCCCTGCTCGAATCCGCTCGAACACGCGCACAATGCGGGCCGGTTTTCCGTGTCGGGCCGGACACCGTCCGCGCACGACCGGAATCTCCTGCACCGGTTTTCGGCACCCCGGAATGGCCCCGTCGCGACGCTCCGCGGGCCCGTCGCCGGCCGCCGCCGCGGGCCCCCGGCCGGACTTCCCGACCGGGGGCCCGCCGACCGGGAGCGGACTGACCGCACCCTCCGATCAACGCGGGTAGAACGTGCTCGATCCGACGGACCGTCAGTTCAGCGCGTCGAGTGCGGCGAGGATGTCGGCCGGCTCGGCGCGGGCGGTGTAGTCGGCGTCCACGAAGGCCCAGCGGACGGTGCCGGTGCGGTCGATCACGTAGGTCGCCGGGATCGGCAGGGTGCGCGGGTGGCCCGCGTTGGAGCGCTCCAGGTCGATGCCGGCCCGGGCGTAGGCGGCGGCGAGGTCCTCCGGCAGGTCGAAGGCGAGGCCGTACCGCGCGGCGGTGTCGCAGCCGAGGTCGCTCAGCACCTCGAAGGCCAGCCCGTTCTTCTCGGCCTGCGTCAGCGACTCGTCCGGGACCTGCGGGGTGACAGCGACCAGCCGGGCGCCGCGGGCCGCGACGGCGTCGTGGTGCTGCTGCAGCGAGCGCAGCGCGATGTTGCAGTACGGGCACCAGGCGCCCCGGTAGAAGGTCAGCACCACCGGGCCGTCGGCGAGCAGGTCGGCCAGGGCGACGCTCCGGCCGGTGGCCGAGGGGAGGGTGAAGGACGGCGCTTTCGCGCCGACCGCCAGGGCCCGCTCCGCCCGACCGGAGGCGGCCAGCTCCCGGGTCGCCCGCTGCATCACCTCCCTTACCTCGGTGGGGAGTTGCTTTTGACGGCTCTCGAAGAAGGCACGCAGTTCGGCGTTGACGCTCACGGTGCTGTTCCCCTCTCGCGGCGATCCTGGAACGGTCGTTCCACGATAGTGCCGACTCCGCTCCCCCGGTCAAGGGCGGGCCGGATATCTTGGAACCGTCGGTTCAGGACGGGACGGTGGACCATGGCGGACGTCAAGCACTTCGATCCGGACGCGGCGCTCGACCGGGCGATGCGGGTGTTCTGGCGGCAGGGCGCCGCCTCCACCGGCATCCAGGACATCGTCGACGCCACCGGCCTCAGCCGCTCCAGCCTGTACGCGACCTTCGGCGGCAAGCAGGACCTCTACCGCGCGGCCCTGGACCGCTACACCCGGTCGCGGACCCTGCTCGGCCCGCTGGAGGAGGACGACCGCGGCCTGCCGGCCGTCCACGCCTTCTTCGAGCGGCTGGTCGAGACCCGCTGCACCGGCGAGTTCGCCCGCTGGGGCTGCATGGTCTCCAACGCCCACGCGGGCGGCGAGAACGGCGACCCCCGGGTGCGGGCCGTCCTCGACCGGCAGCACCGGCGGCTGCGCGCCGCCCTGCGCGCCGCCCTGGTCTGCGCGCAGCGCCGGGGCCAACTGGCCGACGGCGCCGACCCGGACCTCGCCGCCGACGTGCTGGCCCTGCTGGCGCACGGCGTGAACCTGCGCTCCCGGGCCGGCGCGGACGCCGCCCGGCTGCGGGCCACCGCCGCCGCGGCCGTCGACGCGGTGGCGCGCCCGGCCTGACGGGCCGTCACCCGCGGTTCAGGAGACCGCCACCCGGCGGTCCGCGCGCTCCTCGGCGAGCGCCCCGAGCAGCCGCAGCGCCGTCTCCGACGCGGAGCCCGGTTCGACGGTGAAGGTCACCAGCATGAGCTCCGGCTCCTCGGTCCGCAGCACCTCCTGGTACAGCGTCAGCGCGCCGACCCGCGGGTGGTCCAGCACATTGGTGAACGAATCGCAGGTGGACACCGAGTGGTCGTCCCACAGCTCCGCGAACTCGGCGCTGACGGTGAGGAGTTCACCGACCAGTGCGCGCACCCGGCCGTCCGAGGGGAAGCGCGCCGCGACCATCCTCAGGTGCGAGACCACGGAGCGGGCCTTGACCTCCCAGTTGACGAACAGCGCCCGGGTCGGCGGATCGAGGAAGATCATCCGGGTCATGTTCGGCAGGCTGTCCCGGTCCTGCCCGAACACCGCGTGCGCCAGCGGGTTCCAGGCCAGCACGTCGGAGGTCGGCGACATCGCCATCACCGGCACGTCGCCCATCATCGCCATCAACCGCTGTAACCCGTGCGGGAGTTGACGTGTCACCCGGCGGGCGCGGCCGCCCGGCGCGGACCGGTTCGGACGGGCCAGGGCGACCAGGTGGGCGTGCTCGGTGTCGTCCAGCCGCAGCGCCCGGGCCAGCGAGTCGAGGACGGCGTCGGAGACGTTCTGGCCCAACCCCTGTTCCAGCCGGGCGTAGTAGGACACGCTGACGCCGGCCAGCTGGGCGAGCTCCTCCCTGCGCAGGCCGGGCACCCTCCGCCGCTCTCCGTAGAATCCGAGTCCGGCCTCCGCCGGATTGAGCCTGGCCCGACGGGACTTGAGAAATTTCCCGAGCTCATCCATGAGGCTCATTATGCTGAAAGTCCCACTGCCAAGCGTAGCCTTCGCAGTGAGACGAACAGCAGGTGTCTGGCTACCCGGCGGGCGATCTCCCACCCTTGCTCGCATGACCACGCTTCCCGACTCCCGGAACCGCATGAGCACCCGGCTCAGACTGACCCTGTTCGTCCTGCTGGGCGCGCAGTTCATGCTGTCCGTCGACTTCTCGATCCTCAACGTCGCACTCCCCCAGATCGGTTCCGGGGTCGGGATATCCTCCGACGACCTGCCGTGGGTGGCATCGGCGTACGCGCTGCCGGCCGCCGGCTTCACCCTCCTGTTCGGCAGGATCGCCGACCTGTTCGGCCGCCGCCGGCTGTTCCTCGCGGGCATCACGCTGCTCACCGTGGCGTCGGTGCTCGGCGGGATCGCGGACAGCGGCGGCCCGCTGCTGACCGCGCGCGTCCTGCAGGGCCTGTCGACCGCGATGGCCGCCCCCGCGGCCCTGTCGCTGCTGACCACCTCGTTCTCCGAGGGCGCGATGCGCGAGCGGGTGCTCGGCCTGAACGGCGCCCTGCTGTCCGGCGGCTTCACCGTCGGCGCCCTGGTCGGCGGCACCCTGGTCGGCCTGCTGAGCTGGCGCTGGGCGTTCCTGATCAACGTCCCGGTGGCGATCGCCATCCTGATCGCCACCCCCCGGCTGATCGCCGACAGCCGCGCCCCCGAGAAGGTCCGGCTCGACGTGCCCGGCGCCGTCTCGGTGACGGCCGGCCTGCTGGCCTTCATCTACGGCATCATCGACAAGAACGTCCTGATCGCCGCCGCCGGCGTGGCACTGCTCGGCGTGTTCTGGGTGATCGAGCTGCGCGCCGCCGCTCCGCTCGCCTCGGTGCGCATCCTCAAGCGGCCCACCGTCAAGTGGGGCAACTTCGCCGGACTCGTCGTGTTCTCGATGGAGAGCGCGCTGATCTTCCTCATGACGCTGTACCTGCAGGACGTGCTGCACTACGCGCCGCTGACCACCGGCCTGATCTTCGGCGTCCCCGGCCTCGCGGCCGTCGCCGCCGGCGTCATCGCGGGCAAGGCGATCGGCCGCTTCGGCACCCGCACCGTCCTGACCGTCGGCCTGTCCGTGCAGGGCCTCGCCACCGCACCGCTGATCCTGCTCGGCACCGACCGGGTGATGCTGGCGGTGCTGCTCCCCGCCCTGTTCATCAGCTTCTTCGGCCACGTCACCTCGATCGTCGCCTACACCGTGACCGCGACCTCCGGCCTGCCGGACTCCGAGCAGGGCCTGGCCACCGGCCTCGCCGCGCTCAGCCAGCAGGTGGCGGTCACCATCGGCATCCCGATCCTCAGCGCCGTCGCCGCCTCCCGCGCCGTCCAGCTGGACGGCATCCGGCTGGCGCTCGCCGTCGACGTGGTCGTCACGCTGCTCGCGGTGGCGCTGATCTGGTTCGGCCTGCGCGCCCGCGCCGAGGCGAAGGCCGCGCCCGCCGCCGCCCCGAAGGTCGAGGTCGGCGAGCAGGCGGCCACCCGCTGACCCCCCGGCGGCCCGGCCGCCGAACATAGCACCCACGGAGAAGAGGTCCGGATTCATCCCCGGGATTATCGGAGAGCGATCGGCGGAGCGGCCCCGCGGACATTCCGCGGGGCCCGCTCCGTCGCCCGCCGGCACCGCGCGGACGAATTCCGCCCGGCCGCCGCCCGCATTCCCCTTCCGCCCCGAGGAACGGACCCGACCGTGACAGTCGAAAGAATCACCGTCAACGAAATCGACTTCGCCTACCTGGAACAGGGCGACGGCCCGCTGGCCCTGCTGATGCACGGCTTCCCGATGTCACCGGCGACCTACCGGTACCTGATGCCGGCGCTCGCCGCGGCGGGCTACCGCGCCGTCGCCCCCTACCTGCGCGGCTTCGCCCCCACGACGCTGCCGCCGAACGGCTCCTTCGGCGTCGCCGACCTGGTCGCCGACGTCAACGGCCTGCACGAGGCGCTCGGCGGCGACGGCGACGCCGTCCTGGTCGGCCACGACTTCAGCGCCCCCGCGGTGTGGGGCGCCGCCCAGGACGGGGACCGCTGGTCGAAGGTCGTCGTGTGCGACGTCCCGCCGCTCCCGGTCTTCGGGCCGATGGTCCTCACCCCGCAGGGCACCGACGCGCTCAGCCACTTCTGGTTCTTCCAGACCGCCGTGGCCGAGCAGGTCGTCGCCGCCGACGACCTCGCCTACCTCGACTGGATCTACCGGAAGTTCACGGCGGACGGCTTCGACGCCACCGAGGACCTGAAGCACGCCAAGGACGCCCTCCGCGCCCCCGAGAACCTGGCCGCGGCCCTCGCCCTGTACCGGACCGCCTTCCCGCCGGACCGCTTCGGCACCCCGCAGTGGGTGCAGGAGCACGCCGCCGTCTGGGGCGCCCCGCCGAGCCGGCCCACCCTCAACCTGTTCGGCTCCGAGGACCCCAGCTTCGCCATCACCGACGCCACGCTGGCGGCCATCCTCGACGGCCTTCCGGAGGGCTCGCACGCCGAGGTGGTCCAGGGCGCCGGCCACGTCGGCCTGGTCGAGAAGCCCGCCGAGGTCAACCGCCTGATCCTGGGCTTCCTGGCCGGCGAGCTCTGAGCGACGGCGCGACGGAACGGCCCGGGTGGCCGGCCCCTGGGGCCGGCCACCCGGGCCGTCCGGTGAACGCTCAGGAGCTGAACTTGTCCTGGCCGTTCCACCAGTTCTCGCCGGGCCCCTTGGCGTCGGCGTCGTCGTAGCGGTCGTGGTGGCGCCACCAGTCCCAGGGGCGCTCCAGACCCTCCTCCTGACGCCCCAGCAGCGTCATCTCCAGGTAGTTGTAGGTGTTCAGGGTGACCTCGCTGCCGCGGTCGTACACCGAGTTGGTGTGGTAGACCGTGTCGCCCTCGCGCAGGAACGAGCTCACGCCGGGGAGTTCGCCCTTGTCGGTGGTCACGTTGAAGTCCCGGTTGAAGTCGGTGCCGTGGGACGAGACGAACGGAAGGTCCCAGCCCATCCGCTCGCGGAACGCCTCGATCTTCGCGATCGGCGCCCGGGCCACCATGACGAACGAGGTGTCGCGGTTGTGCATGTGGGCCAGGTGCCCCACCGAGTCGGCCTGCATCGAGCAGCCGGGGCAGCCCTCCTCCCACGCCGGGTCGAACATGAAGTGACGGACGATCAGCTGCCGCCGGCCCTGGAAGAGGTCGAGCAGCGTGAGCGACGCCCCGGGCGCTTCGAACACGTACTCCTTCTCGATCCGCACCCGCGGCAGCGCGCGCCGGGACGCCGAGACCGCGTCGCGCAGCCGGGTGAGCTCCTTCTCCTGCTCCAGCAGTTCCTTGCGGGCGGTGAGCCACTCTTCCTTCGTCACGATGGGCGACAGTTCCACGCGGGCCTCCTCGCTGCGGTGCCGCCGCCGGAAATCGGCGGCCGGGGTCGTTGCTGGGACCACCGTGACACGCCCGAACACCGTTTCCTTCTTCCTTCTTGCGCAACCCGGAACACCTCCCGCCGGGGTCGGGCAATTCAGAAGAGGCTCCTCCTTCCCGTTCGGTGAAATCGTTTCCCGGTGACCGCGTGAATGGAAACTCCGGTCCGGTCACCCCCCGCCACCGAAACGCCCAGGAGGAAATCATGTCGTCCACCGGAATACCGACCCGGGAAGAAATCGTCGAGCGGGTCTCCGCGCTGGTGCCGGTCCTCCGCGAGCAGGCCGCCTGGTCCGAGGAGAACCGCCGGCTGAGCGAGGAGACCGTCGCGGCGCTGGCCGAGGCCGGCGTCTTCCGGCTCCGGACGCCGGTGCGCCACGGCGGCTACGAGTGCGACACCAGCACGCTGGTGGAGGTCGCGATGGAGCTCGGCCGCGCCGACGGCGCCATCGCCTGGACCTCCTCCGTCTTCTGGATCCCGACCTGGATCGCCGGCCTCTTCCCGGACAGCGCCCAGGACGAGGTCTTCACCTCCGCGGCCCCCCGGGTCTGCGGCACCAACAGCCCCACCGGCACGGCCGTGCCCACCGAGGGCGGCATCCTGCTCAACGGCTCCTGGAAGTTCGTCAGCGGGGCCTGGCACGCGGGCTGGCAGGAGATCGCCGCGATCCTGATCCGCCCGGACGCCGAACCCGAGCCGATCATGGCGCTGGTCCCGATGAGCGACCTGTCGATCGTCGACGACTGGCACACCGTCGCGCTGCGCGGCACCGGCAGCGTCACCACCGTCGCCGAGGACCTGTTCATCCCCGAGCACCGCATCATCCCGATGGGCGCCGCCATGCGCCCGCAGGGCCTGTCGCAGGCCAACGCCGACTCCCCGGTGTGGCGCACCCCGGCCTCCCTGGTCGCGGCCGCCTCCGGCGTCGGCGTCGCGGTCGGCCTGGCCAAGGCCGCCCGCGAGGTGTTCTTCGAGCGGCTGCCCGGCCGGAAGATCACCTACACCGACTACACCGCGCAGAACGAGGCCCCGATCACCCACCTGCGGGTCGCCGAGGCCGTCAACAGCATCGACCAGGCGGAGTTCCACGCCCGCCGCGCCGCCGCCACCGTGGACGCCAAGGCCGCCAGTGGCGAGGCCTGGAAGCTGGAGGAGCGCGCCCAGGTCCGCAACGACCAGGGCGAGGCGACCCGGCTCGCCAAGCACGCCGTCGACACGCTGGTCGGCATCAGCGGCGGCAGCTCGATCTACCTCGACGTGCCGCTGCAGAAGATCGCCCGCGACATCCAGGCGGTCGCCCTGCACGCCCTCATCAACCCGGACACCAACGCCGAGCTCTACGGCCGGGTCCTGTGCGGCCTGGAGCCCAACACCCTGTACATCTGACCCGTCGCACGGCCGGACGCGACCCGGGCCCGCCGCTCCCCGCCGGGAGCGCCGGGCCCGTGGCCGCCGTCCGTCAGTGGTTCACCATGCCGCCGCTCAGGTCGACGGTCGTCCCCGTCGTCACGGCGGCCAGGTCCGAGGCCATGAACGCCGCCATGTTCCCGACGTCCTCCAGCGAGGGCCAGCGGCCCAGCAGGTTCCGGGCCTCCGCGCGCTCCTGCCAGCCCGCCGCCCGGGCCGGCAGCTCGGGCAGGTCCGTCGCCAGCGTGGTCTGCGCCGCCCCCGGCGAGCCGGCGGAGTGCAGGCAGACCACCCGCACCCCGTCCGGCCCGAGCTCCGCCGCGAGCGTCCGGGAGAACGCCTCCACCGCCGCCCACGCCGGCCCGAACCCGGCCGTGTACGGGAAGGGCACCTGCGAGGGCAGCGCGGTCATCATCATCACCACGCCCCGGCCGCGCGGCACCATCCGGGCGGCCGCCGCGTTGGCGGTCACGAACTGCGCCTTGGTGAAGTCGATGATCGGCAGCGAGAAGTCCTCGAACGACAGCTCGCCGAGCGCCGCGCCCTGCTCGCCGCCCGGCCGCCGGGTGGACGTCGCGCAGAACGAGACGTCCAGGCCGCCGGTCCGCTCCACCACCGAGTCCAGGAACGCCTCGACCGCGTCGCGGTCCAGCGCGTCGACCTGCGCGGTCACCAGCGAGCCGCCCTCGGACTCCACGTCGTGGGCCAGCTGCTTCAGCGCGGCCTCCCCGCGGCCGGCCACGAACACCCGGGCGCCCTCCCGGGCGAACGCCCTGGCCACGGCGCCGCCGATCGACCCCGCCCCGTACACGACCGCCGTCCGGCCGGTCAGCAGACTCTCCATCGGATCTCACCTTCCCCTGGGGCGGACCGAGCCTCTCCGGCCCGCGGACCTCGCGGCCGCCGCGACAGCGGGCACGTCCGATCCACGCTAGGCAAGCCCCGCCGCCCCGCAACCCGGGCGAAGCCGCCGCCCGCGCGCCGCCGCAGGTCAAAGGCGTGCGCGGGCCGCGCCCCGGGAGGGGCACCCGCCCGGCCGCCCGCTGACGAACGTGCGTTCGCCCGGCGGCCTGAGCATCCGTCACCTCCCGCCGCCGGGGCGCACGTTCGTCCGGTTGTTCGGCGTTGTTCGGCCGGGTGGACGCCGCACGCCCGTCGGTCCGACGGTTTCCGGGCCGGTTGTCAGGCCGCGTTCACCGCTGCTCCGGCGGCCCTTGTCCGCCGCTCGGCCGCCCGGCTGCAATGGCCGTCGCCGGGGCCGGCTCCCCGGACCGGCCCGGACGGGACGCCCCCGCCCGGACGACACCAGCCCAGGGAGGATCCATGCGCATCCGTGACAGGCGGGCCGCGACCGACCCGCAGCAGCCGTCGGCCGCACGCGGCCGGGCGCGCCGCGCACTGCTGGCGGGCAGCGGCGCCCTGCTCGCCCTCGCCGCCCAGTTCACCGCCGGCGCGCCGGCCGCCCACGCCGCCTCGGCCGCGGCCTGCGCCGCGAGCCCGAGCTCGGCCAACTGCGACGGCGCGGACGCCGCGGCCGACGGCGGCGCCTGCCTCAACGACGCGTTCGTGGTGGCGAGTTACCCGGTCGTCCCGCACTACGACAGCAACTACGGCGGCGGCCCCGCGGCCGTGAAGGTCGAGCTGTGGTGGTCGCCGAAGTGCCGGAGCAACTGGGGACGCATCGTCTCCACGGGCTACTCCGGCGACGCCACGGTGTTCGTCTGGCGCCAGGCCGACGGCGCCCACCGGGCCTACCACCACTGGCTGGACAGCTCCGGCTACTGGGGCGCGATCTACACCGACATGCTCTACTCCCCCGGCGCGGCGGAGGCCTGCGCCGACGACGGGGCGAGCTGGGGCGGCTGCGGCCCGTGGGTCTGACCCGGCAGCGCCGCTCGCGGTGACCGGGGCGCCCGGCGGCCGGCCCGGGCGCGGTGGTTGCGCTCGGGTTCAGCAGGCGATCGGCGCGGAGCCGAGGGCCACGTCGTCGTACCAGAGAGTGTCGGCGCCGTTCCCGTAGGCCTCCCAGCCGAGGTGCAGGGTGGTGGGCCGCGGCGGGGTGGTGCGGCTCAGCCACTGCTGGTCGATGTCCGGGGTGGGGACGCCGTCGTCGTGCAGGCCGGGCACCTGCTGGTCGTTCAGCCAGGTGTCCATGGACTGCTCGGTGGTGTCGACGGCGTAGCGCACGCACACCCACTGGTTCACCGGCAGCGGCACGCTCTGCGCGACCCCGGCCGGGCTCTGCACGGGCAGGGTGGCGTCGTCGGACTCGCGGTTCCACTGCAGGGCGCCGTTCTGGCCGCCCAGCCGCAGGTGCTTGCCGCCGTTGTCGGCGTCCTCCATGGTGACCATGGCGATGTGGTCGGCGGGCAGCGCGGTGGTGTGACGCACCCAGTACCGGACGTGGACCACCGGGCCGACGGCCGAGATGTTCCTGGTGGTGGCCGCGAACACGTGGTTGCAGTAGCCGGCCCGGCCGTCGACCCGCAGCGAGCGGCTGCCGCTGTGGGCGACCGCGGTGTCGACGGCCACCGTGCCGGAGCCGGAGCAGTCGGGCGCGGCGACGGTCCAGTCGCCGGTCGGGGTGCTGCCGCTCTGGTCCTCGAAGCCCGAGCAGACCACGGCCCCGGAGCAGCCGGCGCCGCCGCCCGACGTGGGGCCGGGCGACGGACCGGGGCTGCCGCCGGGAGTCGGCGACGCGCTGCCCGAACCGCTCTAGCAGGGCGCCCCGTTGAAGGCGAAGTCGGTGGGGACGGGGTCGCTGCCGGACCAGGTGCCCTGCAGTCCGAAGGCGACCGAACCGCCGCTGGGGACGGTGCCGTTGTAGGCCAGGTTGGCCGCGGTGACGACGGCGCCGTTCCGGCCGATCTGCGCATTCCAGGCCGAGGTCACCTGCTGCCCGGCGGCGAACGTCCAGGTCAGCTTCCAACTGGTCACCGCCGCACCCGAGTTGGTGACGGTCACCTGGGCGGTGAAGCCGCCGGCCCACTCGCTCCTCGTCCACCCGACCTGGCAGGCGGCGGCGCCCGCGCCCCAGGCCGGGCGCGGACCGAAGCCGGACAGCAGTCCGAGCACCACCGCGAGCGCGGCGAGCCCGGCGCCCACCGCCCCTCGGCCCCTCGCGTCACGTCGCACCATGCCGAACCTCCTTGCGTCGTCGGTGTGTTGTCCGGGATCGCCGCGGGCCGGGACCGCCGTGGGCGGCGGGCCCGGTCCGGGGCGCGGTGGTCACGAGGCGGTGCAGGAGAGGGAGCCGGTCGGGAAGTCGTTGCCGGTGGAGTTGGCGGTGAAGCCGAGCGTGGTGCTGGAGTTCGCGGCGACGGTGCCGTTGTAGGCCGCGTTCTGCACCGTCACGTTGCTGCCGGAGGCGGTCAGCGTGCCGTTCCACAGGCTGGTGATCGTGGTGCCGGCTCCGGTCTGCCACTTCAGCGTCCAGGAGTTGATCGGCGTCGCGTTGTGGTTCATCACCTCGATCGAGGCCTGGAAGCCGCCGCTCCAGGAGCCGACGACGCTGTACGTCGCCATGCAGCCGCTGCTCGGCATCGATCCGGAGGGCGAGGGCGACGGCGAGGACGTCGGGGAGCTGCTCGGCGAGGCGCTCGGGGAGGAGCTGGGCGAGGACGTCGGGGACGCGGTCGGCGACGCGGAGGAGGTCGGCAGGTGAATGCCCGTCACCTCGCCCTTGCCGCCGTCGAAGACCAGGTCGGAGCAGGAGAAGAAGTTCTCCGGGCTGTCCGAGCGCACCCATTGGACGAGCATCTCGGCGGCGCCGCTGCGGCCCGTCGGGAGGGTCAGGTTCCAGTAGTAGTGGCCGCCGTCCGTCCCGGGGGTGCCCACCTGCGCCGGGTTGGCGACGGTGGTGAGCAGGCTCAGGTCGGCCCAGGCCAGCGGGGTCGTCGGCGACCAGCCCTGCTTGGTCAGGTAGACCCTGAACTCGCCCGGGTGCGCGGCCCAGTTGGAGTAGTCGACCTCGATCGTGGCGCCGGAGGTGAGGTGCGTCCTGGGCCAGTCGTCGCGGGCCGCGTTGAAGGCGGAGAAGTCGTACGGGGACTTGTTGCCGGCGCTGCACAGGGTGCCGTCCGGGACGTAGCCCTGGCCGCGGCCGTTCGCGGCCGAGTCCAGCACCGCGAACCAGTTGTAGAGCGGAGTGGTGCCGCTCTGCGCCACCGCGGCCTGGCAGGCCGGGTTGGTCGGCGTCAGCGCGCCGTTCGCGGTGCGCGCGTCCTGGTAGCACAGGTACGTCCGCGAACCGGGGACCATCGCGACCCCGTGCGCGCTCGCCGGGGCCTGGCCCAGCAGCAGGGTGCAGATCGCTGCGAGCGCCGTGGCGAGCGCCGCGCCGATCGGGAGGATCTTGCCTCGTGACATGGAACTTTCACCGCCTTGGTGGATGGGACCCGCCCGCGCCGTCCCGCCCGGGCAGGCTGCCTGACTGGGGAGAAGCCATGCTCGTACCGGTAGCGACCCGCAGTTGGGAGCGCTCCCATCGCTCAACGTAACGCCCCGTCAAGGACGTGTAAACGGACGGCATCCGGGCCTCGAAGCCGGACAACTCGCCCGGGCCGCACCGGAGTTGATGCCGAACTGCGGCCCGGCCCCGCTGGCTGCCGAAACCCGCCGGAGCCGGGCCGCCCGCCCCGGTCGCACCGCCGCCGCACACCGCCGGACCCGCCGCGCCGCGCCGTGAAACGTTCACCGCGGAGCCGGACTCCCGCCGCCCGATCCACTCCCCACGCACGACCCGCGCTCCACGGGCCACCGAAGGTCATCTTCCGGCCAAATGTCTAGACCTTTGTGCGAGCCCGGCTTCCTGATGGGTAGTCAGATCCCCACCCCCACAGCGACGTTGGAGACCACCCATGACCGTGCGCGCACGCCGCCGGCCCGCCGCTCTCGTCCTCCTGCTGGCCCTGGCCGCCGCCGGGTGCAGTTCCGGCCCCGGAGGCGGATCCGGGGCCGGCGGCAGACTGACCGTCTGGCTGGCCGTCGACGCCCAGGAGAGCTGGCCGGAACTGGTCCGGACCACCAACGACCGTTTCGCCCGGGCCCACCCCGGCGTCCGGGTCGAGGTCCAGTACCAGCAGTGGACGACCAAGAACCAGAAGCTGGACGCCGTCCTCGCCGGGAAGAACGTGCCCGACGTGGTGGAGATGGGCAACAGCGAGACCACCAACTACATCGTCAACGGCGCGTTCGCCGCCCTCGACCCGGCCGGCTACGACCAGTCGGGCGCCTGGCTGCCGGCGCTCGCCGACGCCTGCCGCGACCACGGGAAGACGTACTGCGTGCCGTACTACGTCGGTGCCCGGGTCGGCATCTACCGCACCGACTACTTCGCGCAGGCCGGCCTGCCGGGCGCACCGACGACCTACCCCGAACTGCTGGCCGCGCTCGACCGGTTGAAGGCCGCCAACGGCGCGGCGGACCCGAACTTCTCCGCCCTGTACCTGCCCGGCCGCTACTGGTACGCGGCCATGGCGTTCGTGAAGGACGCGGGCGGCGAGATCGCGGTGAAGGACGGCGACCGCTGGAAGGCGTCGCTGTCCTCGCCGAACTCGGTCGCCGGGCTCACCGAGTGGAAGCGGCTGATCGACGCCTACTACGTCGGCGACCGCGCCAAGGACAACGGCGACCAGCCGGGCGTCGTCGGCCAGGGCCGGGTGGGCGTCTTCTACGGCAACACCTGGGAGGCGGACGCGGCCGCCGACGAACGCTCCGGCGGGGACCCGAAGCTGAAGGGGAAGTTCGCCACCTTCCCGTTCCCCGGCCCGTCCGGGAAGCTGCTGCCGCCGTTCCTCGGCGGCTCCACGCTGGCCGTGCCCGCCAAGTCCTCGCACCGGGACCTGGCCGCCGACTGGATCAGGCTGTTCACCGACCGGCAGTCGCAGCAGACCCTGATCGCCGCCAACACCCTGCCCAACAACACCGCCCAGCTCGCCGAGGTCGCCGCCGGCGGCCTCAACGGACCGTCCGCCCGGGCCGCCGCCACCGGGGGCTGGATGACCCCGTTCGCACCGGGCTGGACGTCGGTGGAGAAGTCCAACGTGCTGCCCGAGATGCTCGAACGGATCGCCAACGGCAAGGCGTCGGTGCAGGACGCCGCCCGGGACGCCGACCGGCGGATCGACGAAGTCATCAATGAGCGCTGACCGGGGCGGCCGGCGGGCCGCCCGCCGCCGCCCGCGACTGCTGCCCTACCTGCTGATCGCCCCCACCGCCCTGGCGCTCGTCCTGGTGCTCGGCTACCCGCTGGTCGACATGGTCGTGCTGGCCTTCCAGGACCTGACCCGGGAACAGCTGTTCAACGGCTCCGCCCCGCCCTGGGCCGGCCTGGAGCAGTTCCGCCGGGTGCTCGGCGACGGGTTCTTCTGGACGGTGGTGGCGCGCACCGTGCTCTTCACCGCCGTGTGCGTCGCCCTCACCGTGCTCTGCGGGCTGTTCACCGCCCGGCTGATGCACCGCGCCTCGCCGTGGGTGCGCGCCGTCCTCGCCGGCATGCTGGTGACCGTCTGGGCGATGCCGGTGATGGTCGCCGCGTCGATCTTCCGCTGGCTGTTCGACGCGGACTACGGGGTGGTGAACTGGCTGCTCTCCCGGCTGCCCGGCGTCGACCTGGCCCGCCACAACTGGTTCACCGACCCCTGGCAGGGGTTCGCCGTCATCGTCGCCGTCGTGGTGTGGGGCTCGCTGCCGTTCGCCGCGATCACCCTGCGGGCCGCGCTCGCCCAGGTCCCGCCCGAACTGGAGGAGGCCGCGGCGCTCGACGGGGCGCGGCCGTTCCAGGTCCTGCGGCACGTCGTCCTGCCGACGGTCCGGCCGGTCCTGGTCATGGTCACCACACTGTCGGCGATCTGGGACTTCGGGGTCTTCAACCAGGTCTGGCTGATGCGCGGCGGCCAGCCCGAACGGGAGTACTACCTGCTGGGCGTCTACTCCTTCATCGAGTCCTTCGCCGTCAACCGGTACAGCGCCGGGGCGGCGATCGCCCTGGTCACCGTCGTGCTGCTGCTCGCCGGCTCGGTGGTCCACCTGCGCCGGACGTTGCGGACGGGAGAGGTCGAATGAGACGGCGGCGGTCGCCGGGCCACGACCTGCTGGGGCTGCTGGTCGCCGCGGTGATCGGCTTCCCGGTCTACTGGATGGTGCTCACCGCGTTCCGGCCGGCCACCGAGATCCTGCGGGTGCCGCCGGAGTTCTGGCCCGGCCGGCCCACCCTCGACAACTTCGCCCGGGCCCTGCGCACCGAGACGTTCTGGGCCGGCGTCCGCTCCAGCACGCTCATCGGGCTCGGCACCGTGGTGCTCTCCCTGCTGGTCGGCGCGCTCGCCGCGTTCGCCGTCGCCCGGTTCCGCTTCGCCGGCCGCAAGGCCTTCGTGGTGGTGATCCTGATCGTCCAGACCGTCCCGCTGACGGCGCTGGTCATCCCGCTGTACCTGCTGCTGAACGACGTCGGGATGACCGACAGCCTGATCGGCGTGATCCTCACCTACCTGGTGTTCACGCTGCCGTTCACGGTGTGGATGCTCCGCGGCTTCGTCGCCGGCGTCCCGGTCGAGCTGGAGGAGGCGGCCATGATCGACGGCTGCAGCCGCTTCGGCGCGTTCCGCCGGGTGGTGCTGCCGCTGCTCGCCCCCGGCATCGTCGCCACCTCGGTGTTCGCCCTCGTCCAGGCCTGGAACGAGTACGTGCTCGTCTACGTCCTGCTGTCCAGCCCGCAGAAACAGACCGTCAGCATCTGGCTGGTTTCCTTCCAGACCGGCTTCGGCACCGACTACGGCGGCCTGATGGCGGGCGCCACCCTCACCGCCCTGCCGGTCGTGGTGTTCTTCCTCGCCGTCCACCGCAGGATCGCCTCCGGCCTCACCGGCGGAGCGGTCAAGGGCTGAACGGAAGCCGGGCGCCGGCCGGCGCCGGACCGGTCGTGGCGTACCGTCGGGCGACCGCGGTCACCCGGATTCAGCGCAGTGAGTGGGGCGTCAGGAAATGAATGTCACGGCCGGTTCGATCGTCGACCCCCGATCCCGGATCACGATGATTCCGGCAGGGGATCCCGGGTCCGCCATCGGCGTGGGGCTGTGGCGGGAGGAGAAGCCGCGCGCCGCGTTCCGCTCGTTCGTCCAGGACCGGCTGGCGCTGCGCCAGCCCGGTCGGGGCCGGCGGGACGGCGGCGAACTCCTCCCGGTGGTCGTCCAGCTCGTCCCCCGCCCCGACCACGCCCACAACCCGGACGCCGTCGGCGTCGCCGCCCCGCCGGAACACGGCGGCACCGACCACGAGCGGCACATGGCGTACCTGTACGACCGGCACCTCGTCCCGCTCGGCGGGAGCCTGCGCAGCCTGGCCGAGGTGTCCCCGCTCCCGCTCGGCTGCCACGCCTTCGTCGAGCTCGACGCGGTCGAGGACGACGAGTACGACCCGCACGACGGGGACGGGGACGCCCTCGTCGTCACGGACCGGCGGCAGAGCCGGTACTGGGCCGGCGGGCTGCGGCTGCTGATGCCGCGCTGGGACCGGCTCCAGCGGATGGCGGTCGACCACTGCCGCGGGATCCGCCCCGACCTGGTCCTCCCGTTCATCGGCCACTGGACGCCCTGGCGGCCCGGGGCCCGTGAGGCACTGGCGGGCGCGACCCGGGAGCAGTCCTTCGACGTCACCCTGCGCACCGAGGGAGACGCGCTCACCGCCTACTACGGCGACCTGCCGCTGTCCGACCTCGGCTCCGGCTCCCGGGACTTCTTCGACCGCACGGCGCTGCGGGTGCGGGAGACGGGCGGACGGGCCACGGCCCGGGCGGAGCAGCACCGGGGCTCGCTGAAGGTCTTCGTGGAGGACAGCCGGCCCCTGCGCGGAGCCGGCTGACCCGGCGCCCGCCGCCGCGTCCGCGGATCCGGCCGCGCGCCGCCGACCGTCGCCGAAGTGCCCGCGAGGCGGCGCGCTCGCATTAGGGTGGGTGCTTCTTCCGCCTTCCGCAAGGAGCCAGAGCGCCGTGTCCGACAGCTTCGCCCACCTGCATGTCCACACCGAGTACTCGATGCTGGACGGCGCCGCGAAGAACGGGAAGCTGTTCGCGGAGGCGGAGAGACAGGGCATGCCCGCCATCGCGATGAGCGACCACGGCAACATGTTCGGCGCGTACGAGTTCTTCCACGCCGCCGCCAAGACCGCGGTGAAGCCGATCATCGGCATCGAGGCGTACGTCGCCCCGGGCTCGCGCTTCGAGAAGAAGCAGGTGTTCTGGTCCCCGGGCGGGCAGCGCCCCACCGGCGCGGACGGCGAGGGCGGCAAGGACGTCTCCGGCGGCGGCCGCTACACCCACATGACCATGTGGGCGCAGAACGCCGCCGGCCTGCGCAACCTGTTCAAGCTCTCCTCCCTCGCCTCGATGGAGGGCTACTACATGAAGCCCCGGATGGACCGGGAGCTGATCGCCGCCAACGCGACCGGGATCATCGCCACCACCGGCTGCCCGTCCGGCGAGGTGCAGACCCGGCTGCGGCTCGGCCAGTACGAGGAGGCGGTCAAGGCCGCCGCCGCGTACCAGGACATCTTCGGCAAGGAGAACTACTTCCTCGAACTGATGGACCACGGCCTGTCCATCGAGCAGGACGTCCGCGCCGACCTGCTGCGGCTGGCCAAGCACCTGAACATCCCGCTGCTGGCCACCAACGACTCGCACTACGTCACCGCCGACCAGGCCGACGCGCACGACAGCCTGCTCTGCGTCGGCGTGGGCAAGAACAAGGACGACCCGAACCGCTTCAAGTTCAACGGCTCGGGCTACTACGTGAAGACCGCCGAGGAGATGCGCGAGCTGTTCCGCGACCTCCCCGAGGCCTGCGACAACACCCTCGCCATCGCCGAGCGGATCGAGTCGTACGAGGAGGTCTTCACCTACGTCGACCGGATGCCGCAGTTCGACGTGCCCGAGGGCGAGACCCAGGCGTCCTTCCTGCGCAAGAAGATCGCCGCCGGCCTGAAGCACCGCTACGGCGACAACCCCAGCCAGGAGGTGCTGGACCGGGTCGAGCTGGAGATGGGCGTGATCACCCCGATGGGGTTCGACGCCTACTTCCTCGTGGTCGCCGACATCTGCCAGTACGGCCGCGACAACGGCATCCCGGTCGGGCCCGGCCGCGGCTCGGCGGCCGGCTCGATGGTCGCCTACCTCACCGGCATCACCCAGCTCGACCCGCTCGAACACGACCTGCTGTTCGAGCGCTTCCTCAACCCCGAGCGGATCAACCCCCCGGACGTCGACATCGACTTCGACGACCGCCAGCGCGACCAGATGGTGCGCTACGTCACCGAGAAGTACGGCTCCGCGTACACCGCGCAGGTCAACACCTTCGGCACCATCAAGGCCAAGGCCGCCGTCAAGGACGCCAACCGGATCCTCGGCTACCCCTTCGCGATGGGCGACCGGATCACCAAGGCGATGCCGCCGGACGTGATGGGCAAGGGCGTCCCGCTGGCCGACCTCTTCAACGAGAAGCACCCCCGGTACAACGAGGGCACCGAGATCCGCTCGCTGTACGAGAACGAGCCGGACGTCAAGAAGATCATCGACACCGGCCTCGGCATCGAGGGCCTGATCCGCGGCACCGGCGTGCACGCGGCCGCGGTGATCCTCTCCTCGACTCCGCTGCTCGACCTGATCCCGCTGCACATGCGGGACAAGGACGGCACCATCATCACCGGCTTCGACTACCCGTCGTGCGAAGCCATGGGCCTGATCAAGATGGACTTCCTGGGTCTGCGGAACCTGGGCATCATCGACCACTGCATCAAGATCGTGAAGGCCAACCGGGGCGTCGACATCGACATCGACAGCATCCCGATCGACGACCCCACCACCTACCAGCTGCTCGCCCGCGGCGACACCCTCGGCGTGTTCCAGCTCGACGGCGGCCCGATGCGCGCCCTGCTGCGCCTGATGAAGCCCACCGAGTTCGCCGACATCTCCGCCGTCTCCGCGCTGTACCGGCCCGGCCCGATGGGCATGAACTCGCACACCAACTACGCGCTGCGCAAGAACGCCCAGCAGGAGATCATCCCGATCCACCCGGAGCTGGAGGAGCCCCTCAAGGAGGTCCTCGGCCCCACCTACGGCCTGATCGTCTACCAGGAGCAGGTGCAGCGCGCCGCCCAGGTGCTGGCCGGCTACTCGCTCGGCCAGGCCGACCTGCTGCGCCGCGCGATGGGCAAGAAGAAGAAGGAGGTGCTGGAGAAGGAGTTCGTCCCGTTCCACGCGGGCTGCAAGGAGCGCGGCTACTCCGACGAGGCCATCCAGGCGGTGTGGGACGTGCTGGTCCCGTTCGCCGGCTACGCCTTCAACAAGTCGCACTCCGCCGCGTACGGCCTGGTCTCCTACCAGACCGCCTACCTGAAGGCGAACTACCCCGCCGAGTACATGGCGGCGCTGCTCACCTCGGTCGCGGACGACAAGGACAAGATGGCCGTCTACCTGGCGGAGTGCCGGGCGATGGGCATCCGGATCCTCTCCCCGGACGTCAACGAGTCCGTCGTCGACTTCACCGCCGTCGGCAGCGACGTCCGGTTCGGCCTCAAGGCGGTGCGCAACGTCGGCGTCCCGGTGATCGAGTCGCTGGTCGCCACCCGGCAGGAGAAGGGCAAGTACACCTCCTTCGCGGACTTCCTCGACAAGGTCGAGCTGGTGGTCTGCAACAAGCGCACCGTCGACTCGCTGATCAAGGCCGGCGCCTTCGACTCGCTCGGCCACACCAGGCTCTCGCTCAGCACCGTCCACGAGACCGCCATCGACGCCGTCACCGGCGTCAAGAAGCAGCAGGCCATCGGCCAGGACGACCTGTTCGCGATGCTCGGCGGCGACGACACCCCCGCCATCGGCCTGGACTTCCAGCTCACCGACCGCGAGTGGCCGCGCAAGCAACTCCTCGGCCTGGAACGGGAGATGCTCGGCCTGTACGTCTCCAGCCACCCGCTGGACGGCGCCGAGCACATCCTCGCCAAGAACCGCGACATCTCGATCGTCGAACTCCTCGGCTCCGGCCGCACCGAGGGCGAGGTCCGGCTCTCCGGCCTGATCACCGGCGTCGACCGCCGCATCAACAAGGCCGGCAACGCCTGGGCGATCATCACCCTCGCCGACCGCGACGGCTCGATCGAGGTGCTGTTCTTCCCCGCCGCCTACCAGCTGATGTCGGCCCAGATGGTCGAGGACAACGTCATCGCCGTCCGCGGCCGCCTCAACGAGCGCGACGGCTCGCTCAGCGTCTTCGGCCAGGAGATCACCACCCTCGACATCTCCTCCGCCGAACTCGGCACCAAGCCCCCCGTCCAGATCACCGCCCCCGTCGGACGGCTCACCCCCGACGTGGTCGCCGAACTCAGGACCACCCTCCAGGCCCACCCCGGCGACGTGCCGATCCGCCTGCTCACCACCGGCTGGGACAAGAACACCCTCTACGAGCTCGGCTACACGGTGAACCCCGACAACGGCCTCGCCTCCGACATCAAGACCTTCCTCGGCCCGCACTGCTGGCAGGGCACCGTCTGACCGCCCCCGGCCGCCCCGACCCTGACAGCACGTCAGGGCCCGGGGCCCGGGTGCGGTCAGGGTCCGTCCCGGATGGCGGGCGGTCCGTACTCGGACAGACTCGTGGAGCAAGGCGGATGACCACGAGTCAGGAGTGTCGAGACGTGAACAGCACTGTGCGCAACCGGCGTTGGGCCACCCTCGCGGTGGCGGGGGCGATGCTGGCGGCGGTGGTGGCGGGGACCGGCGGATCGGCCGTGGCCGCCACCGCCCCGACGGCGGCGGTGACGGCGACGGCGTCCGGCGCCGCGCTGCCGCCGGTCGACCGGGAGGCGGTCCGGCAGGTGGTGGCCGGCTTCCCGAACGCCGACATCAACGGCGTGCTGGTGCGCGTCGCGGGCAGCGGCGGGCTGTTCGAGGCCTCGGGCGGCGTCGGCGACCGGACGACGGGCGCGGCGCCGGACCCGGAGGGCCGGTTCCGGATCGGCTCGATCTCCAAGGTGTTCACCGCCACGGTGGTGCTCCAACTCGCCGCCGAGCACCGGCTGGACGTGCACGGCACCGTCCAGCAGTACCTGCCGGGCCTGCTGCCCGCCGACTTCCCGCCGATCGAGGTCGGCCAGCTCCTGAACCACACCTCCGGCCTGCCGCACGGCAGCAGCGGCGCCTGGGGCGACGGCACCGCCACCTGGTTCGCCGCCCACCGCTTCGACAGCTGGACGCCCGAGCAGATCGTCGCCACCCTCGCGGGCGAGCAGATGGTCTTCGCGCCGGGCACCGGCCAGCAGTACAACGGCTTCAACACCTTCATCGCCGGCCTGCTGATCGAGAAGGTCACCGGCCACTCCTACGCGCACGAGGTGAAGCACCGGATCATCCAGCCGCTGCAGCTGCGCGACACCGCCGTCCCGGACCGCGACGACCCGCGGCTGGCGAACCCGGCGGCGCACGCCTACCTGACCGTCCCCGACGCGGACGGCACCGGCCGGCCGGTCGACGTCACCGAGCAGAGCCCGTGGCCGTGGGCGGAGGGCGGGCTGATCTCCAGCGCCCCCGACCTGGACCGCTTCGTCACCGCGCTGTTCCGGGGCCGGCTGCTGCCGGCCGCCCAGCAGGAGCTGCTGTTCACCGTCCCCGACGTGCAGAACGTCGACAACCCGCAGTGCCGGCCCGGCCAGCAGCACGCGTGCATGAGCATGGGCCTGGTCAGCACCGAGCTCAACGGCGTCACCCTCTGGGGCAAGACGGGCTCCCGCCCCGGCTGGACCAGCGGCGTGTTCGCCACCCGCGACCTGCAGCGCCGGATGGTCTACTCGTTCAACCCGACGGGCGTCCAGGGCGCCGACATGCGGTACGTCCTGCAGCTCGCCGACGCGGTGATCCCGCCGCGCGCCCAGTAGGCCCTTCCGGTCACCGCCACTCGCGCACGTCGCGCAGTTCGCCGGTGACCAGGTCCGGCCGGCCCTGCAGGTCCCCGGCCCGGGTCGCGTAGACGGCGACGATGCCGCCGTCCACGTCCGGGTACGCCGTGTAGTAGCCGATCCGCCAGGACGGTTCGGGGACCTGCGGGGCCTCCAGGCGCAGCCGTTCGGTCCCGTCGGCGTTCAGCACCAGGGCGTTGCTGGGCCGGGCGGTGCTGCCCTCCGGGTCCTCGACGACCAGGATGCCCGGCGGATCGTCGACGCCCACCACGGAGACCGGCGGACGGTCGAAGGTCCGCTCGGTGCCGAAGTCCGCGCCCCACCGCACGGTGCGCGATCCGTCCTGCCAGTCGATGTCCACGGCCTGCCTCTCTCTCGGTTCCGCCGGTCCCCGGTATTGTCCGCCGCCCGGGGTCAGGGGATCTCCACCGGATCGCCGATCGGGATCAGCCGGGCCCGGTCCTCGAACTTCAGGATCTCCAACTGGGTAGCTCCGCCCGGGAGATGGCCGAGCAGCGGGTCCTCCTGCGGGCCGATGACGCTCTCCTGGATCCGGATCGGCTCGCCGTGCGCGGGGAAGGCGTACCGCTGGACCAGCGACACGTCCGACTTCCAGTCCGTGCGGATCGCCAACTGGCGGCGGACGAACTCCTGGTTGGGCACGTCGTCGAAGGTGCCGAAGCCGCCGGGGCGGGACACCGGCTGGCCGCGCGAGATCACCATGTTGAAGGTCTCGCCCGGCCGGCCGAGCCGTGAAGTGATGGGCGAGCCGGGCGCGTTGGGCGGTTCCCGGAGCGCCGGGGGCAGGGCGCGGCGGGAGTGCGGCGACAGTCCGAACGGGTCGCACCAGGTGTGCGGGTTGCCGACGTAGGCGTCGGGGTTCGGGGCGGGGACCAGGCCGAGCGGGTCGGGGCTGGTGTAGCGGGCGGTCTCGGGGTCGTAGTAGCGGTGGAGGTTGTAGTGCAGGCGCGTCTCGGGGTCGAAGTACTGGCCCGGGAAGCGCAGCGGCGTGTAGGTGGTGTTACCGGCCGGCCAGGTGGTGTTGCCCCACAGCGTGGGGACGGCGCGCCAGGCGACGGTGTCGGTGGCGGGGTCGACGAGTTCGGTGGGTGTGCCGATCAGGTCGGTGACGACCGCGAAGAAGCGGCGGTCGACCTGTTCCTGCGGTGCGCCCGGGCCGAGCGTGGTGACGGTCTCGGTCTGGGCGAGCGGGTGCAGGCCCTGGTGGTCCCAGCTGAGGGTGTGCGGGCCGGGCAGGTAGGGGGCCGTGGTGGTCTGCTCGGCGAGGAGCGGGCCGTCCCAGCTGAAGTCGATCTGCTCCGCCACGCCCGTCCCGTCGGCGGCGAGGCGCTGCTTGGCGATGCGGCGGCCGAGGGGGTCGTACCGGTAGCGCCACCGGGTGCCGTCGGGGGTGACGACGCCGGTGAGCCGGCCCTCGGCGTCCCAGCTGTAGTGCCAGGTGTCGGGCTTCTTCGACAGCCGGGTCTTCTGCCGGAGGACGGTCCGCCCGGCGGCGTCGTACTCGTAGCGGATCCGGCCGGCGGCGGTGAGTTCCGTTCCCCGGTAGCTGCGCTCGCCGACGGCCGCGCCGGTCGCGGGGGTCGCCGGCCACTCCGCGGCGGTGAGGTTGCCGGCCGGGTCGTAGGCGTACCGCTCGGCGCCGGTGGCGGCGTGGACGCCGGTGACGCGTCCGGCCGGGTCGAGGTCGAAGGTGCGCGGGCCGGCCAGCAGGTCGTCGACGCCGGTGAGGTTGCCGTCCGCACCGTAGCGGTAGTCGTGCCGCTGGAGGACGGCGGCGCGGCCGGGCCCGGTGCTGCGCAGGGTCTGCGAGGTGAGGCGGTGCCGGGGGTCCCAGCTGCGGGTGAGGGCCAGGCCCGGGCCCAGGGTGCGCTCCGACTCGCGGCCGAGGGCGTCGTGGTGGAAGGCGAGGCCGCCTCCCGGCACGGTCAGCGAGCGGGGGCGGCCCGCCGTGTCGTAGGTCCAGGTGCTGGTGTGGCCGGCGGGGGTGACGCGGCGGGTCCGGCGGCCGAGGGCGTCCCGGGTGTGGCTGGTGGTGCGGCCGTTGACCGTCTCGGTCAGCAGGTTGCCGAGCGCGTCCACGGTGCGGGTGAGCTCGGCGTCCGGGCCGACGGCGCGGATCAGGCGGCCCGCCGGGTCGAAGTCGTACCGGGTGACCAGTCCGGCGGCGTCCTTGGCGACGGTGCGGCCGAGCGCGTCGTAGGTGTAGCGGATCTGCTCGCCGAGCGGGTTCGTTGCGGCGACCGGGCGGCCGGCCGGGTCGAGTTCGTACGAGGTCCGGCGGCCCTGGAAGTCGCTCTCGCCGATCAGCCGGCCCGCCTCGTCGTAGCGGTACTCCCAGCGCCTGCCGAGCGCGTCGGTGACGGCCACCAGCTGCATGTGGGCGTCGTGGGTGAAGGTGGTCCGGGCGCCGTCGGGGCCGGTGCGGGCGGCCAGCGTCTCGAAGTGGGTGTACTCGAAGGACGTGGTGCGGCCGGCCTGGTCGGTCGCCGTGAGCAGGTTGCCCTCGCCGTCGTACGTCCAGCTCTCGGTGCTGCCGTCGGGGGCGGTCCGGGAGGCGGGCAGGCCTTCGGGGGTCCAGCGGAACCGGGTGGTGCCGCCGAGCGCGTCCACCACGGTGGCGACCCGGCCGAAGGCGTCCCGCTCGCAGCGGGTGGCGGCGCCGCCGGCGTCGACGACCTCCACCGGGAGCCCGGCGGCGTCGCACCGGATGCGGGTGGTGTGCCCGAGCGCGTCGGTGACGGTGGCGAGGTGGCCGCGTTCGTCGTACCCGTACGCGGTGACCGCGCCGTTCGGGTCGGTGAGCGAGGTCCGGTGCCCGTCCTCGTCGTAGCCGACCCGCCAGGTCGCGCCGCCCGGTTCGACCACGCGGACGGGCAGGCCGACGGCCGGGCCGTACTCCACCACGGCCCGTTCGCCGTCGGGGCGGACGACCTCCACCAGGTCGCCGGCCCCGTCGTAGGTGTACCGGGTGGTGTGGCCGAGCGGGTCGGTCTCGGCGATCAGGCGGTCGAACTCGTCGCGTTCGAAGCGCAGCGCGTTCCCGAGCGGGTCGACCTGGGCGACGATCTGCGCGTGCTCGTTGACGTGGTAGCGGGTGGTGCGGCCGAGGGCGTTGGTCTCGGAGTGGACCCGGATCCCGGTGTCGGGGTCCGGGTCGCCGTAGGTGAAGTGGAACCGCAGCGCGCCGTCGGCGCCGCCCTCGTCGACGACCCGGTCGAGCCGGTCGTAGGTGTACAGGTACCGGCTGTCGTTGCGGTCGGTCCAGGACAGGATGCGGCCGCCGGAGTCGTTGGCGAACCGCATCGGCCGGCCGGAGGAGTTGTAGACCGACGACAGGTGGCCGCCGGTGTACCCGTACCGCATCAGCAGCGCGTCGCGGCCGTCCTCGCCGGCGCCGGCCAGCCGGAGGGCGGTGATCCGGTCGCCGTCGGTGGTGACGAGGAGCGTGTAGCCGCCGGAGTGGGTGATCGACAGCGGGGTGCCGTCCTCGTCGTACGCGAGGGTGTAGTGGCGGCCGTGGCGGTCCCGGACCGCCGTCAGCAGGGCTTCCTCGCCGCCCGGTCGACGGGTGAACTCGCGGACGGTGTCGGTGGCGGGATCGGTGAGGGTGTAGTCGCCCCGGTCGGTCAGGGCCAGTTCCCAGCGCACCCCGGCGCCCGCGTGCACCGGGGCGCCCGGCTCGGGGTGCGGGTAGGCCTGCGCGAACAGGTCCGGGGAGAGGTAGACGACGCCCTCGGCGTCGATCTCCAGCCGCTCGTCGAAGGTGCAGGTCCAGCGCGGCCCCATCCACCGCCCGGCCAGGTACCCGGACTCGTGATTGCGGACGAACAGCAGCGGGAGCGAGCCCGGCAGTTCCGCGTCGACCTGCTTGATGAACATCCGGCCGGTCGCCATGTCGACCGGCTCGCCGCCGGGGCAGATCGAGTCCTCCCGGCGGCCGGCCTGCCGCGGCGAACGGACCTGCTCGCGGCCCCGGCCCTCGAACCGGCGGCCGCCCCGCCCGCCTCCGCCGACGCCGGACCGGGGGTGCGCGAGGTCCTTGCGGCCGCCCTCGAAGATCTCCGCCAGGTCCTTCGCGTGCTTCTCCTCCACGCTGCGGACGTTCGCGGCCACCTTCTTCAGGTTCTGCCCCGCCGACCGGTACAGGTCCCCGACGGCCTTTCCGGCGTCCCTGGCCAGCGTGGTGCCGAGCTTCTCGGCGGCATGCTCCAGCGCCTTCACGATCTGGTTGCTCATGCGGAACCTGCCCCCTGCAAGCTCGGACTCGAACGCCCCGGGTCGGGCCGCGCCACCACCGGACGCCGCCCCGCGGCCCGGTCCGCCGACCGCAGTCGGACACGCGTACGCCCGGGGAACACGCACGCGCCACCGGAGCAGCACCAGACGGTACTCCGTCCCACCCGCCGCACCCGGCCCATTGCCGAACCTTTGCCTCCCGCGTCCGCGCCGCCCCGGGACGGCGCGCCACCCGCGCGATGCCGCCGCGCGCAAGGCCGCCCCGCGCGTGCCGCCGCCGGGCGGCCGCGGTGCGCTTCGCGCTCCGCCGCGCGCGCCCTCCCGCCGCACCGGACGGACCGGCGAACCTGGGAACCCCACCCCTCGCCCCCGCCGGCCCGCCCCAGGGATACGTCGTGACACCTCGTCGGACCAGCCCGCCCGGCACCGGCACGCTGCGGATGCCGGCCGAGGACGCGCTGCTGGCCGCGACCCAGGAGCGCCAGGGCACTCCGACGACCGTCGCGGCGCTGCTGCGGCTCACCGGAGCACCGCTCTCCCCGGGCGAGTTGACGGCCCGGGTGTCCGAAGCCTGGGCGGGGGTCGCCCGGCTCCGACTGCGGGCGGCCACCGACGGCGGTCACGGGCGGTACCGCTGGCGGGCCGTCGGCCCGGACCGCTTCCCCGTCCCGGTGTCGGAGCGGTGGCTGCGCCCCGGCGAGGAGCTCGACGACGCGGTGGCCGAGCAGTTGGACCGCTGCCTGCCGGCGGAGCCCGGGGGCCCGCCGTGGGAGGTGGTGCTGGTGCACGACGGCGCGCGGCAGGCCGTCGTCCTCGGCGCCCACCACGCCCTGCTCGACGCCCAGTCCCTCGCCGTCCTGGTCCGGTTGCTCGGCGAGGGACCGGGCGCGCTGACCGCGTTCGACGGCGGGCCGGACGTCACCCACCGGCGGCCGCCCGGCAGTTGGCGCGGGTTGGCCGCCGCCCTGCGCTGCTGGGCGCCGTCCGCCTGCCTGCGCGACCGGGTCCCGCTGCCCGCGCCGCGGCGGGTGACCGCGCGGGTCACGGTCGCCCGCTCGACGGTGACCGCGGCGCGGCGCGCCCTGCCGGAGCGGCCGGTCACCGTCAACGATGTGGCGCTGGCCGCGTTCGCGGGGGCGCTGCGGGCCGTCCCGGGGGCGCTCGGCGGCCGGCCCGGTCCGTCCGGGGTCCGCTGCCTGGTGCCCGTCAGCTCCCGGCCGGCGCTCGCCGCCGAGCACTGCCTGGGCAACCTGGTGTCCGCGGTACGGCTTCGGCTGCCGGTCGAGGCCGAGGACCCGGTGGAGCGGTTGCGGCTGACCCATCGTGCGATGTCCGGGCACAAGCGCCGCGGCACGGCGGCCGGAGCCGCCCGGATCACCCGGTTCGCGTGCGGGCGCGGCCCCGCCGGGGTCCACGCCTACGTCGCGCTGACGGTGGCCCGTGCGCGGGTGGCGGGCGGCACCTCCTGCTCCAACGTCCTGCTCTGCGACGCCCCGCTGACCCTCTGCGGCCGCCCGGTGGCGGAGTTCACCGTCTTCTCCTGCCTGCTGCCGAGAATCGCCATGCTCACCATGTTCACCACCTACGGCGAGTCGCACACCCTGACCGTGACGGCCCATCACCTCCTGCGGCCCCGGCTGCCCGCCCTGTGCGCGGCGTTCGCCCGGGAGGTGGACGCGCTCGCCGCAGCCTGCCGGTAGCCGCGGGCGCTACCGCTCGCGGGTCAGGGCGCGGAAGCCCTCCAGGGTCTCCAGCAGGCGGCGGGCGGGTTCGCGGGCGGCGGGGGGCAGCGGGGCGAGCAGGTCGCCGACCGGGGCCGGCCGGCGGTCGGCGAGGCGGTGCAGCAGCGGCTCGGCCTGACGGAGCGTCAGCGCGGTGCGGGCGACGTGGCCGTTGGCGGCGTACAGCAGCGTTTCGCCGAGCGGTTCGTACAGCACCCGGGCGCGGGCGCGGACCGCGGCGGTGTCGGCCAGGGGGCGCGGGGCCGCGGGCGGGGGGACCGGGCACAGGCCGGAGGCGCTCCGGTTGCCGAGTGCCAGCGTGGCGACCAGCTCCCGCATCCGGTCGGGGTCGTGGTACTCGCGGAAGATCCGCAGGGTCTGCTCCAGCGCTTCGGGCAGCGCGCCGTCCGGCGGCGGTTCGGGGGCGGACAGCGGGGCGGTGGCGGCGGGCAGCCGCACCAGCGCGGCGTCCGGGTCGACCATCGTGTCCGGGGCCTTGCCCAGCAGCAGGTCGTCCACGTCGTAGCCGGCGCGGTGCCCCTCGCGCGGCACGCCGACGTTGACGCTGGTCGCGGCGGCGCCGTCGACGCTCTCGCCGACGTGGTAGTGGCTCGCGGGCCAGTACAGCAGGTCGCCGGGCTCGGGTTCGGCGGTGAACGAGGCGGCCAGGTGGGGCCGGTAGTCCAGTTTGGTGGTGACCGGTTCGGTCCACGGGCGCTCCCGCCAGAACCGCATCCGCTTGCGGCCTTCGAGGGCGAACATGAAGGTGGCGAAGCGGTCCCGGTGGACGCCGACCGGGGTGTGCTCGTAGTTGCCGTGGAAGAGCGTGGTGATCGCCCCGGACAGCGGCAGCCCGGTGCGCTCCCACAGCGGTTCGTAGAACGCCCGCTGGCGCTCCCACTGGGCGGGGTGGAAGGCGTGGAAGGCGTGCACGGTGAGCGCGTACCGCGTCTCCGGCGAGAAGGCCGCCAGTTCGGCGTCCAGCCGCCGCCGGTAGCCGTCGAAGGTGCCGTCCTCGGGGCGCGGGAACCAGTCGGCGGGCTCGGACTGCTGGAAGCGGCCGACGGCGAACTGGGCGTTCGGCGCCGTCCGGTACGGGCCGGCCGGCCTGGTGGCGAGGGTGGCGGCGGCGAAGACCTCGCGCAGTTCGAAGGGCGCCGGGAGGGCGGCCTTGACCAGCACCGGCCGCCGGTCCCAGTAGCGCGCGGTGAACTCGTCCCAGTCCAGGGGCCCCTGAACGACCGCCAGGTCGCTGTCGGCTTCCGCGGTCGTCATCCGTCCGTCCTCCCGCCGTCGGTCAGGTCGATCCCGCGCAGGGTGTGGAGCTTGCGCAGCAGCGCGAGCACGGCGGCGTTGCGCTCGTCCGCGCCGACCGCCCGGCACAGCTCGGCGACCGTCGACCCGCGGCCGGGCCGCAGCTGTTCCGCGATCCGCTCGCCCGCGGCGCCGCCGATCGGGAAGGCGTGCCCGTTGACGGCCCAGATCCACCGGCCGGGCCCGTCCGGCACCCGGACGACCTCGCGCAGCACCCGCAGCCGCTGCCCGGGGTGGACGGGCACGGCGGCGCGCGGCTCGGGCACCGGATCCAGTCCGGCCGAGGACCGCCAGGCCGCCCACCGGGTGCGCAGCGCGGCGGGCAGGTCCGCTCCCCCGGCGGCCCGGCGGACCGCCTCGCCGACGGCGGCCGGCGGCCCGGCCAGGCCGAGCGGCCGGTCGGCGGGCGGCGGGTGGGGCAGGCAGGGCACCGTGCCGTCGTACTCCAGCCGGGCGCCGACGGTCTCGGCCAGCAGGTCCTTGACCGCTCCGGTCGCCAGTCGCCGGGCGCGGGGGACGGAGATCCGCAGCGTCGTGCACCCGAGGTGGTGTTCGCGCCAGCGGGAGCCCTCCGGCCAGTACAGCAGCTCGCCGGCGCCCGCCCGCAGGAGGCGCGTCCCGCCGTCCGTCTCGTGCAGTTCTGCCTCCAGCGCGCCGTCGAGCACCCAGGTCAGGACGGCGTGCTCGGCGGGGGCGGCCAGGCCCGCGAGGCGGGTGAAGGCGTCGCCCTCGGTCAGCTCGGCCTCGACCGGCAGGCACGGCGGGCCGACCCGGTGCCACAGCCCGGCCAGGGCGTCGCGGACGGCCGACCACAGCTCCCAGTCGGTGTGCAGGGGTTGACGCACGCTCAGCAGGAACCCGGCGTCCGTCCCGGTGCCGGGCGGTTCGGCGCGCAGCCGGGCCCGGTAGGCGGCGGGGTCGGGGTCGGCGTGGTCGGGCAGCAGCCGGCCCGGTGCGCCGAGCCAGCCGAGCGGGGTGTGCAGGCGGACCTGCGGCAGGGTCCGGAACACGGTGCCGGCGCGGAACGGCTCGCAGGCGGCGACGATCGTGCGGTGCAGGTGGGCCCGGTCCGCCGGGGCGGCGGCCGGCAGCAGGGCGGGCTCCTTGTCCCAGACGCGGGCGAGGAGTTCGGTCCAGTCGGTCGCGGTCACGCCGGTGCCCCTTCGTTCTCGGGTGCGTTCGGGGGCGTGCGCACGGGCGTGGCCCCGGGAGCGTTCGCGGGCGCGGGCGCGGACGCGTTCGTGTTCGCGGGCGAGGGCGCATTCGCGTTCGCGGGCGCGGGGAAGGTCTCTGCCAGCAGGGCCGCGTAGTCGGCGAGCGGGCCGAGGCCGACGGCCGCGCGGCGCTCGTCCACCCGGTCCGCGTCCTCGATCGGGCAGGGCCGCAGCCGGCCGTCCGCCGCCCGTTCGAACTTCGTGCCGTACAGCTGCGGGCGGCCCTCGGCCCGGCGCAGCGAGTCGGCGAGGTAGGCGGCGTCCTGCGGGCGCATGTCGCCGCGCGCGGCCGCGGCCTCGATCAGGGTCAGGCACTCGCGGCGGAAGGCGAGGTCGCCGGTGTGGTGCTGGAGCAGGGCGCTCGCGGCCGCGGCGGCCTCCGCGCCGACCAGGGCGTGGCCGGGCCAGCCGTGCTCGGCGACCACGCCGCGCAGCCAGGCGATGCCGGCGGAGGTCAGCCGTTCGAGCTTCTCCTCCAGTTCGGTGTCGGTGAAGCCGCCGGCGGCCCAGGGGGTGCGCAGCGCGGCGTCGGTCCGGGCCAGGCGCAGCAGCCGTTCGCGGATCCCGGCGGCCGGGCGGGGCTCGTCCGGCGGGTCGATGCGCAGGCGCAGGGTGGTCTCGTCCCAGCTGTAGGTGATGCGGCGATTCTGTTCGGGCCAGTCGAAGGTGGCTTCGCCCTCGCGCGGGCCGCGCAGCCGGATCCGCACTCCGTGCCCGGGGTCGTGCAGTTCGGCCGCGTCCAGGTCGGCGTGGACGTGTTCGACCGCGTCGCGCAGGGCGATGCCGAGCCCGGCGAGGTCCAGCTTCCGGCCTTCGCGGACGGCGGCGGACGGCGGGCGCTCCGCCGGCCCGGGGGCGTCGGCCGGGCGGGTGCGGAGTTCGCGGCCGGGCGGCGTCCGCAGGGCGAGCAGCGGGCCGCCGTCGGCGGTGCGGAAGAAGTACGGTGCGTCGCCGCGCGCCAGCTGCTCCAATTCGTCTTCCGTGAAAGGGACTTCGCCGCCGTGCGGGTACTCGGCGGTCGGGCGGGCGATCACCCGGACCAGGTGCCCGGCGGCCCGCTCGCCGAGGAACTCGGCGATCCGGGCGCGGTGACGGCACATCAGCGTCCAGGCGTCGAACATGCCGCGCAGCATCGCCGTCAGGTGGGGGCCGTACCCGGTGCGGCCTTCGGTGTCGCCGACCACGGTGCGGGTCTCGGTGCGGGTCAGCGACCGGGTGCGCCGCTCCAGGCGCAGTGTGCCGTCGGGTTGCGGGCGCCAGCAGGTCGCGGGGCCGTCCGGCTCGCACCAGCGGGCGAGGTTCTCCAGGCCGGCGTGGTGGTGCGCGGAGACCGCGGGGTCGAACAGCAGGCCGGTCTCGAACAGGCGCTTGAGGTCGGCGAAGTAGGCCTCCAGGTCGACCGGGAACGGCAGCGGCTCGCCGTCCTCCGGGCGCTGCCCGATCAGCAGGTTGCCGCCGATCAGGTCGGTGATCCCGAACGCGAACGCGGCGGCGGCGAGCGATCCGGCGCGGTGCCAGTAGCGGGGCGCCGCGTCGGCGTCGAGGACGGCGCCGCGCATGGTCCACCCGCCGTCGGTGCGCAGGGCGCCCCGGGCGTCCGGCGGTTCGATCCACTCCTGCCAGGAGTAGCAGGACCGGTCCGGGCCGCTGCCGGGCCGGCACCGCAGCGTCGGCAGCCGGACCGGACCGGCCGCCGGGGGAAGCGAGTTGAGCAGGGCGAACACCGAGCCCTCGGTGGCCAGGAACAGCAGTTCGCCGCTCGCCGGGCGCGGCTTGTACGCGAGCCGGGCGCCGTCGGCGAACTCGGCCCGCAGCACCCGCTGGCCACCGTTGTGCGTCTCGTCGCCGTTCGCCCACAGGCCGGTGACGGGGTGGCCGGAGGGCCGGTCGCGGGCCAGCCGGTCCAGGAAGAGCGCCAGGAAGTCCAGGTACTGCCCGGTCCGCAGGTCGGCGAAGGCGGCGGCGCGCCCGGGCGGTCCGTCGACGCAGCTCTCCAGGATCTCGGTGAGCAGCGGGCCGAACAGGTCCGCGTTCTCCGGCCGCAGCAGCCGCGGATCGATCCGCCGCTCCCCGGCGGCCGCCTCGTCGATCCGCCGCACCGCCTCGTGCAGCGGCGCGAACCGGTCGTCGGCCAGCGCGTCCGCCAGGGCCCGCGCGTCGGCCGGGCCGCCCAGCGTGCGGGCGACGGCGAGCGTGCCGTCCGGGCCGGGGACGGCCACCGGCGGAAACGCCCGGCCCGCCCGGCCCTCGGCCAGCGCCGTCAGCAACCGGCTTGTGCCGGGCGGGAGTTCGGGCCTCCGGGCGGCGGCGCCGGGGTCGCGCAGTTCCATGCGGCTCCTGGTCGGCTGGTCGCGGCACGACGCCGCGCGACCGGCCGGGCCGGCGCCGCGCGGCGTCGCGGTTCGGGTCGGGCGCCGGGACTACAGGTTCGGTACGCAGTAGACGCGCACACAGGTGGTCGCCTGCGGGAGGGCGTCCTGGCGGTGGCCCGGAACGTCCTGCTCCAGGTCGCCGATCACCAGGTCGAACGCCTCGTCCGCGACGAGGGTCTGCGGGGCCTGCACGGTCAACGTCTCCATCGTTTTCCCCTGACGGTAGAAGTGGCACAGCGACGGCCGGGCGCCCTCGGGTGCTGCACCCGGCCTTGAACGGGCGGAGCTGCTGTCGAGCGTGAACGGTCCGGGACGCCTACTGCAGCACGCAGTAGAGGTGCCAGCCGCAGGTCGTGGCAGTCGGCGTGTGCGCCGGAGCGGGCTGCTCCAGGTCACCGATCACCAGGTCGAACGCCTCGTCGAGGACGAGGGGGTCGCGCTGTTCCGCTTGCAGGGTAGGAGCTTCCATGGAGGGTCCTCCTGACCGGAATGCCGGGCAGGTCACCGCGACCTCCGGTGACCGGGCGCCGTGCGGTGGACAGAGACTGCCGTGGGCGCGCACATGACACGACCGCCTGTCAGTGTTGCCCAGCCGCACCGGTTCGTCAACATAACTTCCGTACCGGCACGACGATTTCGACCGCCGGGCCACCGCCTCCGGAGCGCGCCCCGACCGCCCGGGTCAGTGCCCGGACGTGAGCGGCTCCCCCTTCTCGAACCGCAGGATCCGCTCCCGCAGCACCCGCCTGGCCCGCGGCAGGAACGCGCTGCTCGGGCCGCCGACATGAGGGGTGATCAGCACCCCGGGGGCGTGCCAGAGCGGGTGGTCGGCGGGCAGCGGCTCCGGATCCGTCACGTCCAGCGCCGCCCGCAGCCGCCCCGCGGACAGCTCCGCCAGCAGCGCTCCGGTGTCGACGACGGGCCCCCGCGCGACGTTGACCAGCAGCGCACCGTCCTTCATCCGCGCCAGGAACCCGGCGTCCACCAGGCCGCGGCTCTCCGGGGTCAGCGGCGTGAGCAGCACCACGACGTCCGCCGCCGGCAGCAGACCCGCCAACTCCTCCGCCCCGTGCACCCGTTCCTCCGGGCGGGCGCGCCGCGCGACCTTGACGACCTCGCACTCGAAGGCCTCCAGCCGGGCGGCCAGCGCCCGCCCGATCGAGCCGTACCCGAGGATCAGCACCGTCCGGTCCGCGAGCGAGTCGTGGAACTCCTGGCTCCACCGCCCCTCGTCCTGGAGCCGCACGAAGCGCGGCACCCCGCGCAGCGAGGCGAGGATCAGCGTCACCGCCAGTTCGGCGGTGCTGGCGTCGTGCAGCCCGCGCGCGTTGCACGCCACCACGCCGTCCGGCACGTACGGCAGCACGTCGTCCATCCCGGCCGTCAGGGTCTGCACCGCCCGCAGCGACGGCAGGCGACGGATCACCGGCAGCGCGACCGCGTGCCGCAGGTACGGCAGGCAGAAGAACTCCACTCCGCGGAGCTCCTCGTCGCCGGGCACCGGCCCCTCGCCGTCCCACACCAGGGCGTCGAGCCCGGCGGGCAGCCCGCCGATCGCCTCGGGGGCGTACGGAAGCAGATAGCGCGCACTCATGCCCCGACCCTAACCGTCCGACCGGCCGGAGCGACGGGGCGGGCCGCCCGGGCCGCGACACGCCGTCGCGGTCCGGGCGGGCGGCCGGTCAGTCCCCCGGCGGCGCCGGCGCGGCCAGCACCTCCGCGGTGGTGACCTCCCCCGAGAGCAGGGCGCGGGCCACGGCCGTGGTGCCGCGGCCGGTGCGCTCGGCGTGGCCGCGCAGCAGGACGAGGGCGTGCTCGACGGTGCTGCCGGCGTCGTTGGCGATCATGCCTTTGGCGCGTTCGATGGCGGAGCGGGCGGCGAGCGCGCGGGTGATGTGCGCGGCCGGGCTCTCCGGCTGGGCGTGCTGGAGGACGGCGAGCAGCGCCAGGTCGGCGAAGGCCTGCGCGGCCAGGAGGTCGGTGTCGGTGCACCGGCCGGGTTCCTGGTCGAAGAGGTTGAGTGCGCCGAGGGTCTGCCGCCGGTGGCGCAGCGGCAGTGCGCGGACCCCGGTGTATCCGGCCTCCAGCGCGGCGGGGGTGAAGTCGGGCCAGCGGTCCCGGGTGGCGCCCAGGTCGTCGACGAGGACCGGCCGGCCGGTCTGCACGCAGTCGAAGCAGGGGCCCTCCCCGGCGGCGATCTGCCGGCGCTCCAGACGCCGCACCCGGTCGTCGGAGTAGGCGATGTCGCGCAGGGTGCCGCTGGCGTCCTGGACCACCAGCCCGACGCTTGCGGCTCCGCAGGCGGCGACGCAGTGGTCGATGACCCGGTCCAGGGTCTCGGCGAGGTCGAAGTCGCCGACCAGGGTCCTCGCCAGTTCGGCGAAGGCCTCCATGACCGGCTCGGGTCGGTTCACGCCTGCCTCCCTTGTCGTTGTCAACGCTACGCCTTCTCGTCGCTGCCGGGCCCGAAGACGATCTTCCGGGCGAGTACGTCGTGGGCCACCTCGTCCAGCGGCCGGTCCTCGGTGAAGGCGCGGGCGCGGAGCGTGGCCAGCGCGGTCTCCGCGGGAGCCCGCAGCTGCGCCATCACCATGCCGATGGCCTGGTCGACCTCGACGCTGTCCACGCCGGGTTCCGGGAGCCAGGCGGGGGCGCCGCCCAGGGCGGGACGGTCGAAGGAGCGGGCGAGGGCGAGGGCGACCAGGTCGGCCGCGAGGGCCGCGGCGGCGATGTCGGTCTGGTTCGGGATCCCGGGGCGGTCGCGGTGCAGCTGGATCAGCCCGAACGGTGAGCCGGCGATCTGGAGCGGGAAGCCGAACACGGCCCGGGCGGGCAGGTTCCTGGCCTGCACGGTGTCGGACCAGACCGGCCACTGCTGGCCCTCGGCGCCGCGCAGATCGCCGACCAGGACCGGCCGGCCGCGCCGGAACGCCTCCAGCCCCGGTCCGACGCCGAGGTCGAACTCCAGCTCGCACAGCGCGGCGGCGTCCGGGTGGGACGCCCGGAGGAGGGTGTGGTGGTGGGTGAGGTCGGCCATCAGCGCCAGGGCCGCGCCGCGGCCGTCGGCCGCCCGGTTGAACGCGGCACACAGCCGGCCGGGCAGATCCGGGCAGTCGTCCCGGGCCGCGGCGCTCATGACCCGCACGACGTGGGTGAGGTCCACCCGTGTTCACCGCCCTCCGGCTCTGGTGTCTGACGGGCATCCTAGGCCGCGCATACCCGCGCGGCCGGGGCTGACGCCCCGCCCCGGGACGGGCGGATCGGACCGGTCTCCACCGGCGGCCGCCCTCCGCCGCGCTCCGCGGTCGCCGTGCCACGGCCGGGGGGCGCCGTGCCACGGCCGGGGGCGGCGCGACCGGTGCCGCGCCCACGCCCACCGCCGGCGTCGACCTGGCGCACCGTCACCTCCGGTCCGCGTGAACGGCGTCGGCCGCCCGGATCTCCTTCCACGACTTCGGTTCCGCCGGCGGGACGGCGGCGGCCCCGGCCGCGTTCGGCACCGGCCCGACGGCGGGCTTGCCCGGGGTGAACAGCCAGGTGTTCAGCAGCTCGCCGAGGTCCCGGCCGGAGACCCGCTCCGCGTAGGCCCGGAACTCCGGGATGGTGGCGTTGCCGTAGCGCCGCTCGGTGGGCCAGCCCTTCAGGATCCGGAAGAAGGTCTCGTCCCCGACGGCGTTGCGCAGCGCCTGGACGGCGAGCGCGCCGCGCTCGTAGACGGCGTCGGCGAGCTGGTTCTCCTCCCCGGGGTCGCCCGGCCTGACGGACCAGAACGGGTCGTCGGCCGGGTAGGAGGCGTAGACGTAGTCGGCCAGTTCCTGCGCGGTGCCCTCGTTCTCGTGCTCGGACCAGAGGAACTGCGCGTACTGGGCGAAGCCCTCGTTCAGCCAGATGTCGCTCCACCGCGAGAGCGAGACGCTGTCGCCGTACCACTGGTGGGCCAGCTCGTGCACGACGACCGAGGTGTTGGAGCCCCGGGCGAACAGTCCGGGGCCGTAGCAGACCCGGGTCTGGGTCTCCAGGCCGCCGCCGGTGCGGACGTTGGGCACGTAACCGCCCACCGAGCTGAACGGGTACGCGCCGAAGTAGCCGCTCAGCCAGTCCACCAGCTCGCCGGTGCGCTCCACACTGGCCCGGGCCGCGGCCGCGTTCTCCCCGAGGTCCTTGCTGTAGGCGTTGTACACCGGCACGCCGGAGGCCGTGGTGCCCCGGGTGACGTCGAACTTCCCGATCGCCAGCGTCGCCAGGTAGGTGGCCTGCGGCTTGTTCTCCCGCCAGTCGTACCGGGTCCAGCCCGCCCGCGAACCGGTGCCGGCGAGCACCCCGTTGCTGATCACCTGGGTGCCGTCCGGCACCAGCACCGAGACGTCGAAGGTCGCCTTGTCGCTCGGGTGGTCGTTGCTCGGGAACCACCAGCCGGCCGACACCGGCTCCCCCGCCACCACCGCGCCGTCCGGGGTGCGCCGCCAGGCCGTGTAGCCGCCGTACTTCTGCACGGTCGACGGCACGTCCCGGTAGCGCACCACCACGGTCGCCGAGGAGCCCTTGGCCAGCGGCCGGGCCGGGGTGACCTCCAACTCCTGGTCCCCGCTGGTGGCGAAGGCCGCGAGCCGCCCGTCGACCCGGACCTCGGTGACCTTCAGCGCGAAGTCCAGGTTGAACCGGGAGAGGTCCTCGGTGGCCGTGGCCAGGATGGTCGTCGTGCCCTCCAACTCGTCCGTCGCGGGCTGGTACTTCAGCCGGACGTCGTAGTGCGAGACCCGGTACCCGCCGTTGCCGAGGGTCGGGTAGTACGGGTCGCCCAGCCCGTCCGCGCCCGGATGGGAGCCGGAGGCCGAGACGGGAGCGGCCAGCAGCAGGCTCAGCCCGAAGGCGGCAGCGACGGTCAACCTCTTGCGCACGCGGTCCTCCACGGATCACCGGAACGATCGGGTCGACCCGATCCCTGTCCCGCCGCTCCCCCGGCCACTCCTCGCCGGTCAGAGCTTCCCGACGAAGACCGCTACGTTCGTTGTGCCGCCAACTGCTGCCGCATTGCTCGTAGTCGGCACTCCCAGGTCGTTCAGCGCGGCTCCGTACCGGCTCGCGCGGTCGGGCGGTCGAGTGCGGCCAGGATCTCCTCGGCCACCTGTCGGCGCTGGGTGGACCGGGATATCCGTCCGTCGCGCAGCTGGGCCTCCAGCACCCGGCGCAGTCCGGTGCGGTGCTCGACGGGGAGCCGGTTCAACGCCGACCGGGCCGCCTCCAGGGCCTGGAACTGTTCGAACGCCGACCGCGAATGCTCGATGGCGTCGAGCACGCAGTGCCAGGTCACCAGGGCGGGGTCGCCCTGCATGAGCGCCAGCGCGTAGGTCCGCTGCCCTTCGCCGCCCCCGCCGAAGAATTCCGCGATCTGATGTGCCGTCAGCCCGGTGCTCGGAGCGGATTCGCGTGCGGCGTCGACCATCGCCTGCATCCTGGCCGTCCGTGCGATGCTCCTGGGCTGCGACTGCCGGATGCTGTCGTAACGCGCGGCTTCGGCCGTCGGCAGCCCCAGGGTCTCCATGGCTCGCGCCCGGAGCTGGTCGGCCGCCTCGACATCACCGACACCCGACAGGCCCTCGGCGTTCACGAAGGCCTGCAGGGCCTGGTGGTCGGCGTTCGAGAGGGCGGAGGCCAGCAGCAGCCGGGTCAGCAGCCAGCCGACGAGGAAGCCGAGCACGAGGAACGCCAGGATCATCGCCGCGGCGAACGCCTTGCTGTCCGGACGTCCGCCGAGGGACGGGCTCAGGGCGTCGAGCAGGCTGCGGACGGTCCGGTCGATGGTGCCGAGCTGGGTGAGGCCCGCTCCGATGAGGAGCTTGGTCAGCCAGTCGGACACCTGCTCGAGGTTGGTGTTGGCGGCGTACGGGACGCGCCCGGTCCCGCCGGCGCCGGGGGCGGCATCCCGACTGTCGGCCGCCACGGCCCGGGGGATGCCGAAGAGGAACCCCAGGGAACCGCCCGAGAGAGCGGCGGCGGCCACGATCGCCAGGCCCGAGCCGAGGACGGCCAGCGGCTCCCCGCACTGGGTCGCGTACAGCACGAGGCTGAGCAGTCCGCACCCTGCCAGCGCCCCGATCCCGACGGCGAGCCAGCGGCGTCCCGGCCATCCGGCAGCCGCACCGTTCCCACCCCGCACTGTTGCCATGTGCACCCCCTCCGACCCGCCGTAGAGTATTCCTGATCGGTCATCAGGGGGTATGCGTGCCGGGCGATGTGGAGAGCCCCGAGCTGTCGGAGTTCCTCGACGAGCAGGCGTGGGCGGCGCTTCGGGACTGGATGAAGCGGACCAACTGCGCCGTGTGGCTGGAGGATCCGGGGCGGATCGACGGCGGCGGTACCGATGCCGCAGTTCTCAGCGTCGGCGTCCAGCAGGTCAATCGCGCCGCGTACAAGGCGCTGCTCAAGCGCTGCCCTCCCGGACGGCGGCCGCAGCGGGAGTCGGAGGCGCACATCAGTGCCCACGCGCACGCCCCGAAGGGCTTCCGGCAGGCGCACCTGCTGGACCAGCCGTGCGGGCCCGTCCCGCTGCCGGACGACGGCTGCCTGGTGTTCCAGGACGTCGCCTTCGGCGGCTTGCGCCGCACGACCCTGTTCGAACGCCACGTCAACTCGCCGCTGGTCCCGAAGATCTGCGAGACCGTCGTGACGGCCGTGCTCGGCAAGTGGAACACCGAACCGAAGCTGAGCAGGCTGAAGGTCGGGGAGGTGCTGGCGTTCCAACTGGCTCCGCGCCTGGCCGAGGGGAGCAAGCTGGCCCGCTGGGCCAGGTCCGTCCCGGGCCTGTGGGAGAGCGAGAGTCCGGGACTGCGCTTTCCGGACGGCAGGATCCTCCCCAATCCCCTGGCCATGGCCAGGGGCCATCGGGCCTTCGACCGCAAGCTCTTCGCCGTCCACCTCGGCCGGGCCCACGGCGACCTGCATCCCGGCAACATCCTGCTCCACACCTCCGGACTCGACCGGCGGAAGGTCGAGTTCAAGTTGATCGACCTCGCCTCCTACGGCAACGAACTGCCCCTCGCGCACGATCCGATGACCTTGCTGCTGTCGGTCGCCGACGGCCATCTCCCCGCGGGCACGCAACAGCGCGACGCACTGGTGCGCCTGCTCCTCGCCGTCGACGCCGAGGCCTCGGACGGCAGTCTCCTGCCCACCGACCTGCGGGAGACCGTCCAGCGGGTCCACCGGGCGGGGATCGCCTGGGCCGAACCCGGCAACTGGGTGGACGAGTGGCAGACGGCCACCCGGCTGGCGATCGCCGCCAACGCGCTCCTCTTCGTCGGGTGGTCCAAGGACCCGGAACGGCAGTGGTGGTACCTGCGCCTCGCCGCCGAAGCCGCGGGCGCCGTCCTGGAGGACCACGACCCGGGCTGGGCGCCGACGGAGGTGTTCGAACTGCCCGCCCCGACCCCGCCGACGACGCCTGCCGCGCGAACGCCCCCGGACCCGCCCGCGCCGCCGAGTCCCGTACCGCCGCAGCGCCGGGCCGACGAAGCGTCCGAGGCCGCCCTGCGCAACCTCGAGCGACACAGCCGGGCGGCGCTCCGGGCCGCCCAGCACCACGAGGGGGTGTCCCTCGGGGACACGCCGCTCGACCTCAGCACGCTGTACGTGGAGCGCGACCTCGAACAGCCGCTGCTCCACCTGCTCGGCGAGGGCGAGTCGGCCTGCGTGGTGGGAGCGCCCGGCGCGGGCAAGACCACCCTGCTGTGGCGGCTGCACGCCCTGCTGAGCGAGGCCGGGGGCGCGCGGCAGCCCTACCTGCTGCGCGCCGGGGACCTCTGCGACCGCGAGGCCGACCGGCGGGACGGGTCCTCCGTCTCCGTCGAACAACTGCGTGCAGCCGCGCCCCTGTTGAACGGACGCGCGATCTTCCTGGTCGACACGGCCGATGTCCTGCTCTCCCGCCCCGACGGGGCCGAACTGCTGCAGGACCTTCTCGCCTTCACCGCGGACCACTCCATCCCGCTGCTGCTGACGAGCCGGGAGGCCGAGTCGCGGCAGCTGCGCGCCCTCGTCCAGCACGAAGGCCTCGACTGGAAGCACCTCTCCGCGTACAGCGACCGAGAGCAGGACGACGCGGTCCGCAGGCACGCCGAGTACTTCTACACGGGCAACACCGAGGTCTCCGTGGACGAGGTCTACCGCGCCGTCACCGCGGCCGCCGTGAAGGGCCTCCCGCTGCGCGAGGTCTGCCGGGTCCCGCTGACCCTGCGGCTCCTGTTCGAGGTCTCCGCTCCGGGACTGCCGGACGTCGCGGAGGTGGACTCGACCAACTTGTACGACCGCTACTGGCAGCACCGCGTCCACCGCGACCTCCGGGCCGGCGCCCGCACCGCGCCCACGGAGTCGGCCGACGTCTCCCGCACCGCCGAGGCGCTGGCCGAGCTGATGCTCACGGAAGGTCGGCCCGAACTGCCCGCTGCCACGGTGACCAGCCGGCTGCCGGTCCGGATGGCCGTCCTCCGGGCGCGGAACGAGGCAACGCCGGGCCTGGACGCACTCCTGTCCCGCGGGGTGGTGGAACGACAGGGCGAGGGCTCACTGCTCCGCTACTCCTTCGTCCACCAGACACTCTTCGAGTACGCGGCGGGCCACGGCCTGTGCAGCCTGGAGGAGCACGGTGACGACCGCCCCGTCGGGAGACTGCTCGACTGGCTCCGCGAGAACCCCAACGACCAGTTCCGCCTGGCGGTCCTCGAACAGGCGCTGGTCCAGGCGGGCCGGGCGGGCGGCAGCGCGGGCACCCGGGCGGAGGCGCTCCTGGAAGACCTGGCGGGCGCAACCGCACCGGAGCACAACCACCTGGCTCTCCTCCTGCGGGTGTACGCCCGGCTTCCCCAGCCCGGCCCCGCCCTGCGCGCCGCGATGGCCCGCGTGCTGCCCGGACTCTCCGTCGAACACGCCCACGTCTACCTGGAAGCGCTGCCGGGCGTCTGCCACCGCGACCCGACCCGCCTGTCGGAGGAACTCGACCAGATCTGGCACGACCGGGACGCCACGGTGCGCTGGGCGGTGGTGGAGGTCCTGGGCCGGTTCGCGGAGAGCTTCCCCGAGGCCGCCGTCGCTGCCGTCGACCTGACCTGCCCGCGGCGCACGGCGCGGCGCAAGCCCGGAGTCTGCGGCCCCACCACCTGCGACCCGGACCGGTGTCTCTGGGCATGGCTGATCGCCAAGATCGCCGGCCGCGGGACGAACCCCGGCCCGGCCCTCCACCTGCTGGAGGCACTCGCCGAGAAGGACCCGGCCTGGGTCTGGCCGCGACTGCGCAGCTTCTTCACCGACTTCCGCCAGGACCTGCGCCCCCTCGCCCGCTCCCTGCGCCTGGCCGCCCGGCCCTACGCCTGGCCCGAAGCCCCGTACCCCCTGGTCCGTGGCATGCTGCGGCGCCGTTGGTCCGGCGACAGCACCAGGAACGACGACGCGATCGGACTCCAGGCCGCCCTCGGCCGTATCACCGCCGCGGCCTGGCGGGCCCGTCCGGCTGATCGGCAGCCTCCGCTCGAACGCGTCCTCAGGGCCGCGGCCCGGCGGCCGAACGCCCTGCTCTCGCACGCCCAGATGCGGGCCGTCGGCGAGTGCGCGCTCCGGGCAACGCCCGAGCAGGCCGAAGCGCTGCTCGCCGCCGCGATCGACTGCTCCACCGACGAGAACAAGGCGCTGCTCACCGACGGCCTGCTGGCGCCCCTGCTCACGGACGGGAAGGTCCGGACCGACCTGGTGGGCGGCGCCCCGCCCGCACCGTCCCGGGCGGACGGCCGGGGCGGCGGCGCGGCGGTGATCCGCGGCTGGCTGGCGACCCAGCTCCGCACGCTCGCCGACCCGTCGCCCGCGGTCCGCCCCGCGCCCCTGGCCGTGCACACCTGGGGCCGGGCCCTCCCGGTGGACACCGTCTCCGCGCTGCTCGCCGAGGCGTGGCCGGACGGGGCCCGCGGCTCGTCCGTGTCAGCGGACCCGCCCACGGCCGACGTCCTCGAACGCGTCTGGCTGACCGACCAGGCCGCCGGGTCGCTCCTCGTGGCCGGCACCGCCGCCGGGCACGCGCACGCGATCGCGGCGCTGCGGCTGTGGCGCGAGCAGCGGGCCGCCGGCGGCCGGGGGAAGGCCGGGCGATCGGTGGACCGGCCGGTCACCACCTGCCTGCAAAGGCTGCTGCCGCGGCACCCGGGACTCGTCGACCACCTCTTCGCCGGGGGAACCTTCGACCATCGGCTCGACCCGAAGTGGCTCGGCACGTCGCTGCGGAAAGCCGACGGCAAGGACCAGAACGAGATCACCATCGAGGACGCGCGCCTGACGGCAGCCCTCCGGCGGCACAGCGGGGCCCTCACCACGATGTGCCTGGACGGCTGGTTCGGCCGGCAGGGCGAGGCAGCCCGGCAGAGCGCACCGGCCCTGTGGGGCCGGCTCCTCGAACGGGGAATCACCGACCCGCCCTCACACGACCTGCTGATCGAGGCGCTCCGCCGCCGCGGCGACCTCCACGCCAGGAAGGCGACGCTGCTGCTCGCCCAGACGGTCCTGGAGCACACCCCCTCGGGCGCCCTGACCCCGGCCCGCTGCCGGGAGCTGGACGTCGAGTTCCGGCGCACGGCCGAGGGCGAGGGCGAGCCGGAACGCCGGGGCCCGAGCCTGAAGTGGCAGGAGCGGTGCCAGGCGGTCGCCCGCCAGTGCCGGATCGTCCTCGTCTGCCGGCACCACCCCGTCGCTTCACCGGCCGGCGCGCGCGAGGCCTGCCGCGCGGCCCAACGCCACGTCCTGACGGCGGCCAAGGCCTCCGACGTCACGGTGGTCGGCCGACTGCTGGAACGCCTCGCCGTCGAAGCCCCCGACGAGGCGGTCGCACTCTTCGGCACCGCCGCCGAACGCCTCTCGTCACTGAGCGGTTCGACCGACGGCGTCATCCAGCGCTGGCACCGTCCCATCGCCGACCTGGCCGCCCGGACGGACCGCCGGCAATGGGAGGAACTCGTCCGGTCGAGTCGGCTCGGCCCGGCCCGTCTGCAGCGCGCCCTGATCCGCTCCAGCATCAGCCGACGGATGGACGACCCTGCCGCCTTCCTGCTTGCGACGGCCTCCGCGAGCGAGAACCGGGTGATGGTGGTGGAGACCGTCCGCATCGCCCAACGCCTCAACGCCCGCGGCGGATCAGGACGCTGGACCGGACTGGAGCCTGCGGCACCGCTCGGCTGACCGGAATCGCCCGTGGGCCCGCCACTGCCCGAGCGGATGACCGCCCTCCAAGGCCGGCCACTGTCCGAAGCCATCGGACCGGAGGACCGGTCTCGCCGTCAACCACTCTGCGCCGAGGTTGAGTTGGCCGGGCGGCGAGACTGGACCCGCGGCCGGGCGGCGGCTCCGCGGACCTGTTCGGCGCAGGGCTCAGGTGGTCAGTCGGGCGGCTCCTCCTCGCCGTCGCCCTCGCCCTCGGCCTTGGCGGTCCGTGCGGCCGAGCGGTTCTGGTCGGAGGCGGGGCCTTCGGTCGGGTCGCGGCCCTCCTCGGCGGCGACCTCGGCGATGTCGGGTGCCCGGGCTCCGTCCGGGGGCGGCAGGTCGGGTGTCCTGGGCGTCCGATCGGGGTCGGTCATGGCGGTCTCCTTCCGGTCCCCGTGTCCGCCGGTTCGTCCGGCTCCCTCGCGGATACCTCGCGGGGCGCGGGCCACGCCCGACCGGCCCGCATGCGCCGCCGTTCGCCAGGACCGCGGCGCGGGTGCGCCCGGCCGGCCGCGCCCGGCCCTTCGGACCGCACCGGCCCGGACCACGGCGTGGTACCCCGGGGTTCCCGTTTCACCGGCCGATGCGTCGGGCAGGCGCGGCACGGGTCGAGGCCCACCGGACGGTCGTCGCCGCGTGAACCGGGCCCGGCCGGGTCCCCGCTCCGGGGTCCGGTGCTCACGATCTGAGGAGTGCGTCATGACCACACCCGATCCGGATCCGGAAGTCACGCCAGGCCTGGACCGGGGCGGCAACCCACTGCCCGGTGACACCCCGCCGGCCGAGGGCGGTACGTCGGGGATCTCCCACCCGGAGCCGCCCGAACTCGGGCGCGCCACCAGCACCTGGCCGGTCGTCCCGATCGTGCTGATCGCCCTGCTGATCGCCACGATGATGATCGCGATGCTGGTCACGCTGAACATGTGACGCCTGCCCGCACGCTTCCGCCGGACGGGCGGCGGCGACGGCGAGCCACGAGCCGTGCGGCGCCGCCGCTGCGCGGGGCCCCGCCGGGTGGCCGGGCCGCGTCGGGCGCGGTCCGCGGCTGCCGGGCCCGCAGCGCTCCTGCCGCGCGCGGCCGGCCGGTCCCCGCCCGGTCAGTGCGGCGGCAGCAGCTCGGCCAGCAGCCCGCTGAGCAGTGTGCTCCCGCCGCGGGCCCGCGCCGCCGCACGGTCCGCCGACTGCAGGGCCTGTGCTCCCAGGCACCACTGCCACCACCGGTCGAGTTGCGCCGGGGTGGCCGAACTGGGCAGTACGGCGGGCCAGTCCAGCGCCCGGGCCTGGGCCGTCACCTTCGCGCCGCCGCGGACGGGGTCGACCGCCAGCGCGGGGACACCCGCCGCCAGGCCGAGCACCAGGCCGTGCAGGCGGGTCGTCAGGACGACGTCGAGTCGGCTCAGCTGGGAGTGCAGTTGGGCCGGGGTGGCCGGCAGGCGCCAGTCCTCGCTCGACAGCCGGGTGTCCAGCTCGATCCGGGCGGCGTCCAGCTCGCGGAGCCAGCTGCCCAGGGTGACGGCCAGCTCCTCGTGCCGCCGAGCCGGCCCGTACTCCCCCTGCCCCGCGTTGAGCAGGACGCCGACCACCGGCACCGGCCGCTGACGGCCGGCGAACCACGACAGGTCGGGGACCGGCGGACCGGCCCCGTCCCGGGCGAGGACCTGGTGGAAGCCGGCGACCGCCGGGTCCTCGCCGTCCGGTACCGACACCCCGACGGCGATCCGGCGGCAGTGGCCGAACCGCCGGTGGATCTCGGCGACCGGTGCGGGCGTCCCGGGGGCGGGCGGGCGCGAGTGCAGCGGACCGCAGACGAACACCAGGTGGCTGTAGCGCTCCGGTGCGACCGAGTCGAGCGTGGGCCCGCCGGGGCGGAAACGGGGCGACCAGGCGATGTCGTGCGGTGTGCCCCGTTCCGCCAGGGCCCGGGCGACCGCCTCCACCGCCAGCACGTCGCCTGCCGTGGCCTCGCCGTGCAGGAAGCTGAACCAGCCGGTCAGCAGGACCCGCCGCACGGGCAGCGCCCGTCCGTCGGGGCCCGGCGGGTGACATCGCGGGTCCATCGGCCGGTTCCCCTTCAGTACGGCAGCGGGCGGCCCGAGGGAGTGCGCGGATCGGGTGGCGGCGCGGGGACCTCGGTCGGTCGGACGGCGGCCGTCCCGGTCGCGTCCTCGGCCACGGCGGACTCCCGGCCGGACGTCTGCCCGACCCGGGCCGGATCCACACGCCCCCCGCGCACCGCAACCGAGCCGCCCGGCTCCGGCCTAGATGTAGCCCTCGCGCAGGGCGTAGGCCACCGCGTGGGCGCGGTTGCGGAGCTGGAAGCGGGTGGTGACGGTGTGGATGATGTTCTTGATCGTCCGCTCCGAGTAGAGCAGCTTGACGGCGATCTCCCCGGTGTCCATGCCGTCGGCGACCAGGCGCAGCACGTCCACCTCGCGCGGCAGCAGGCCGAAGCCGGTGGGGCCGTTGTCGTGCGCCTGGCCGTCGCCGCCGCGCCGGCGGCCCATGCAGCCGATGAGTTTGCCCAGCAGGTCGGGCGGGAGGTCGCCGTGGCCCCGATCGGCGGTGAGGACGGCCTGGCGCAGGCGTTCCCTGGTCACCTCGCGGCGCCACAGGATGGTGGTCACCCCGAGCGAGACGACGTTGAGCAGTTCCGGTTCCTGGATCCGGTCCACGACCAGCACCACGCGGGTGCGTTCGGTCCGGACGAGCCGGGACAGGCCGGCCAGGGCCGCCTCGTCGAAGACGTCGGAGACCAGCAGGGCCACGCCCGTCCCGCCCGGGTGGTTGTCGTCCACCAGCGACACCTCCGGGCACTGCCGGAGGAAGCTGACGACCCCGGCCCGGGAGAGCGGGTCCGGGGCGTGGACGGCCACCGGGATCGTCCGGGTGGTCTGCGTCGGGATCGGGCGGGTCGTCGTACGGACGTCGTCGGCGTACTGGAGCACGGCGCTGGATTCCTTTCGTTGTGCTCGGCGGTGCGCCCACCGCCCCCCACAGGCGGCGGCGCACCGTCAGAACCGGTCGGCCGGCGCCGTCCGCACGCGACGCCGTCCCTCCTCCCGCGGCCCGGCCGGCACCGCGGGAGTCCCCGTGTCCGCCGGCGGTTCCGCGGACTCGGGCCACGCTAACCGCCGCCGGTCAATAAAAGATTGACGGATGCGCATCTGCGCCGGCGGTTCCCGTTCCGCGGGAGAAGTTTCGGCAATTTCGGCCCCGCCGGGAGGACGGTCCGCCGCGCGGCCGTTTCCGCGCGCGGCCGCCGGCCCGGCGGATTCGAATGCGCGGGCCCGGGCGACCGGCAAGTCCCGCCCGCGGCGGCGGAATTGCACCCGCCCCGGCCCCGCGGTCCGCCGGGCCCAACCGCTACCTTCTGACAATGACGGAAATCGGAGAGCCCCACGGCACCTCGGCCCCGGTGCCGGACGGCGGGGAGCGGCTGCGCCTGTGCCTGCTCGGGCCGGTGCAGGCCTGGCGCGGGGAGCGCGAGTTGGAGCTCGGCCCGCCGCAGCAGCGGGCGCTGCTGACCGCGCTGGCACTGCGGGCCCGCCGGATCGTGTCCGTCGACGAGCTGCTCGACGCGCTGTGGGAGGAGCCGCCGGCCCGCGCCGCCGCCGTCGTGCGCACGTACGTGTCGCGGCTGCGGCGGGTGCTGGAGCCGGACCGGGTGCACCCGGCGGTGCTGGTGTCCTCGGGCAGCGGCTACGTGCTGCGGCTGCCGGCCGACTGCACGGACGCCGAGGTGTTCGAGAACCGGGTCGCGGCGGCGGGCCGGGCCCGCGCGCTGGGCGACACGGCCGGGGCGCTCGGGCTGCTGCGGGAGGCGTGCGGGCTGTGGCACGGCGAGCCGCTGGCCGGGCTGCCCGGGCCGTTCGCCCAGGCGCACCGGGCCCGGCTGGCCGAGCGCCGGCTGAACGCCGTCCAGGCTTGGCTGGAGACCGAGTTGGCGGCCGGGCGGCACGCGGACGTGATCGGCGAGCTGACCGTGTGGGTCAGCCAGTACCCGCTGCTGGAGCCGATGCGGGAGCTGCTGATGCTGGCGCTGTACCGCAGCGGGCGGCAGGCCGAGGCGCTGGGCGTGTACGCGGACGCCCGCCGCACGCTGCTGGAGCAGCTGGGGGTCGATCCGGGGCCCCGGCTGCGCGAGCTGCACCTGGGCGTCCTGTCGGGCGATCCGAAGCTGGCGGCGCCCGCCGCGGTGCCGGCACCGGTGTTCGAACCGGGCGGCGGGCCGGCCTCCGAGCCCGCCGGTTCCCCGGCCGCACCGTCCGCGCCGGCCCAGCTGCCCGCCGACGTCTCCGACTGGACCGGCCGGGACGAGCTGTGCGCGGCGCTCTGCGCGGACCTGGCGCCCGGCGGTCCGACGATGCCGGTGGTGGGGATCTCCGGCCTGGGCGGGGTCGGCAAGTCGACGCTGGCGGTGCACGTCGCGCACGCCGTGGGCGGGCAGTACCCGGACGGCCAGCTGTACGTGAACCTGCAGGGGGCGGGGGCGTTCCCGGCCGATCCGGGCGAGGTGCTGGCCGGTTTACTGGGCGCGCTGGGCGTGGCCGACGCGGCGATCCCGCAGGGGACGGCGGAGCGGGCCGCGATGTTCCGGTCCCGGGTGGCGGGCCTGCGCGTGCTGCTCGTGCTGGACGACGCCCGCGACACCCAGCAGGTCGGGCCGCTGCTGCCCGGCAGCCGCTCCTGCGCGGTGCTGGTGACCAGCCGGGCCTGGCTGTCGGGAGTGCCGATGACCCGTCAGGTCGGCCTGGAGCCGCTGACGCCGGAGGAGTCGGTGCGGCTGCTCACGGCGATCGCCGGGGAGCCGCGGGTGACGGCCGAGCCGGCGGCGGCCCGGCGGCTGGCGGCGGCCTGCGGGTTCCTGCCGCTGGCGGTGCGGACGGCGGCGTCCCGGCTGGCGGCCCGCCCCGCCTGGCAGTTGTCGCACATGGCGGACCGGCTGGCGTCGGAGCGGCGGCGGCTGGCCGAGCTGGAGGCCGGGGAGTTGGCGGTCGCGGCGTCGTTCCGGCTCAGCTACGACCAGCTCGACGCGGAGACCGCCCGCGCGTTCCGGCTGCTGTCGCTGGCGGACGGCCCGGGGGTGTCCTCGGCGGCGGCCGCCGTGCTGCTGGGCCTGCCGGAGCCGGAGGCGGAGCGGCTGGCCGAGTCGCTGACCGACCTGGGGCTGCTGTCCTGCCCGTACCCCGGCCGCTACCAGTACCACGACCTGCTGCGGCTGTTCGCCCGCGAGCTGGTCCGGGAGGTGGACGGGGACGCCGCCGGGCGGGCCGCCGTGGAGCGGCTGCTGCGGCACTACCTGGTGACGGTGGCGGGCCTGTACCGGGTGGTCCGGCCCGGCTACCCGTTCCCGGACCTGGTGGCGGCGGAGCCCGCCGGGCCGGCGTTCGACGGGCCGGCCGAGGGGCTGAGCTGGGCCCGGCAGGAGATCGCCGCGGTGCTGGCGGTCGCCGAGCAGGCCACCCGTGACCCGGACGGCCCGCTGGCGGTGGTCGCGGACCTAACGCTGGTGCTGATCCAGCTGATCGACCTGGGCATGGCCGTGCCCGAGCTGTGCGAGCTGGCCGGACGGGTCGCGGAGGCCACCGCGGCGGCGGGCCTGCCGGAGAGCGAGGCGCGGGCCCGGTACACGCTGATGTGGGCGCAGCGGGAGTTCCAGCGCACCCGGCAGTCCCGGGCCGAGGCGCTCCGGGTGGTGACGCTGGCCCGGCGGACCGATCAGGCGGCGCTGCTGCCGGGCGCGCTGGTCGTGCTGGCGCTGACCGGCCTCCCGCACTGCACGGACGAGGAGGTGGCGGCCTGGTGCGACGAGGCGATCGCGCTGAGCGCCGAGCTGGGCAGCCCGTCGGCGCACGCCTTCGTCGAGGGGATGGCGGCGCTGGCCGACCTCGCCGTGGGCCGGCCGGAGTCGGCGCGGTTGCGGGCCGAGCGCAGTCTGGTGGCGTTCCGGGAGCTCGGTGACTTCGTCGGCCAGGTGCACATGCTGTTCGCCCGGGCGACGGCGCTGCACGGGCTGGGCCGGCCGGAGGCGGCGTGCGAGGACTACCGGGAGTGCCTGGGGGCGCTGCGCGCGCTCGGCGCCTGGGACCGGATGCCGGGGGTGCTGGTGGGCCTGGCCGAGTCCTGCCGGGCCGCCGGGCTGCCGGACCGGGCACTGGAGGCGGCCGAGCAGGCGCTGGCGATCGCCCGGAAGGTCGGCCTGGAGCACCGGCGGGCGAACGCGCTGGACGCCATCGGGCGGGCGCTGCTGGACCTCGGCGAGCACGACCGCGGCCGGGCCTGCCTGGCCTAGGCCCTCCCCGCCGCCTGCCCCGCACCCCCCGGCGCGGCTCCGAATTCGACGGCCTTCGCCGTCTCCGGAACATCTCCCCCGCATCTCCGTGATCTTCCCGAGATATTCGCCGCAGGGTGCGCAACGATCATCACGGATCAATATCGGCGCGGACGGCCGGACGGCGAATAGGCGTTCCGGAGTTCTGTCGGCGGGGCGGGCGGGGTTCCCCGGACTTTCGGGTACGGAAGTCGGCCGGCAGCAGCCGTCGGCGATTCCCGGCCGGATTCCGCGGGACCGTTCTCCGTTCACCCGGCGGCCCCCGGAGCGCACGCGAACCATTCCGTTCCGGGCCCCGTCCGAGGGGCCGCCCCGGCCGGGCCGGGGGCAGGGCCGCCTGCCCCATCGGGCAGTGTCGGCGGGCGGCGCGGGCGGCCCGGCGGCAGAGCGTTGACACCCCGCTCCGGTCCACGCCACTGTGGGGCGAGCCAGGTCATCCACGGTGCCGCCGCGGCCTTCCGCACCCGCCGGCGAGCCCGTCCGGGACGGCACGACGGGCCGGCCGGGGCTCCGGCTCCCCGCCCGATCGGCCGCCGCCGCACCGCATCTGACGATCAGACGGAGATTCCCACCACCATGCAACGAGTCTGCCTCGCCCTGCCCACCATGCGGGCCTGCCCCGGCACCATCGCGGATCTCGCCGAGGAGGCGGCGTACGCCGTCGAGACCTTCGGGGTCGAGGTCCACCTCCTCGTCCTGGACACCACCGGGGACGCCGAGTTCGCGAAGAACGCGGACGCCGTGGCCGCGCTGGCCCCCGCCCCCGGCGTGTTCGTCCACCACCTCGGCAACGAGGCGCAGCGCGCGTTCTTCCTCGACGTGGCACGGCGCTCCGGCGGCGCCGACCCCGACCTGCTGCTCGACCTGATGCTGCCCCGGGACGTCGCGTACGGCTCCTGCGTCAACCGGATCTTCCTCGGTGCCGCCGCCCTCGGCTGCACCTCGGCGCACCTGCGCAACGACGACTTCGACTACCGGGTCGTCGACGGCGCGAAGATGTTCCCGATCCACCACGAGCTGCGGTCCCTCGGCAAGCCGGCCGGTGAGGCGGTGGCCGGGGTGACCCGCTCCGAGCTCGACCCGGCGGACGCGGACCGGCCGGTGATGCTGGTCAGCGCCTCCTTCATGGGCGAACTCAACGTGGACATCGGCGAGATCAACGAGCTGGACCCGGAGGTCTACCGGGACCTGGTGCGCCTGTGGACGCCGCGGGTGTGGACCCGGGAGGAGCAGGACGCCATGGTGGACATCTCCTTCAAGGGCGCCGAACCGGAGACCTTCGACCCCGACGACTCGGTGCTCGGCGTGCCGGACATCTGGGACGTCTACATGTGCAACGTCGCCCTGGACCACCGCGGTTACGAGGTGCTGCCGCTGGTGCCCTCGCTGCGCACCATCGGCGCCGACTACGCCCTGCTGCACGCCCTGGTGCACGCGCAGCTGCCCGCCGTCGTCCACAAGCGGCACATCGTCAACTACTACACGCCCGAACGCCGGATCGGCGCCGGGTTCGTCTCGTACCAGCTGCGCTTCGTGAAGATGCTGCTCTCGATGCTGTACCTGTACCCGGTGTACGGCCAGATGATCGACCTCGGCCGCGAACTCCTCGACGAGCGCCACGAGTTGAAGGTCGAGCCGATCCTCCGCCTGGTCCGCGGCACCATCGGCCTGGACCGGGACGTCAACGAGCGGTGCCTGGACGAGGTGGACCGCCTGTACCGCAAGCTGGGCGGCAAGTACGCCGAGCTGGCGGACGTGGTGGCCGGGCAGCGGCAGCAGCTCCTGGACGAGGCCCGGGAGGACGCCGAGCGCTGGGCCGTGCTGATCGAGGCGTGGGCGCCGATGGTGGCCGCCGCCCGCGAGCGGGGACTCGCCGGGTGACCGGGGAGTTCCTGATCCGGCAACTGGCCGACGGGGACTGGGACGCCGTGGTCGCGCTGGAACACGACGCCTACGCCGCCGACGGCCTCTCCGAGGGCCGGGAGGCGCTGCAGTCCCGGGTCCGCAGCTCGCCGGAGACCTGCTGGGTGCTGGAGCAGCACGGCGCGGTCCGCGGCTACCTGCTGAGCCTGCCGTACCCGCCGCTGCGCTGCCCGGACCTCGCCGCGCCGGAGGACGGGGCGTTCGCGTCGGACAACCTGCACGTCCACGACTTGGTGCTGGCCGAGGAGCTGCGCGGCCGGGAGCTCGCCGCGAAGCTCATGGAGCACGCCCAGGAGCAGGCGGTGGAGCGCGGCTTCGCGCAGGTGTCGATGGTCGCGGTGCGCGGCAGCGACATCCTGCTGCGCTTCTACGGCTACCGCGCGCACCGGGAGGTGGCGCTGCCCGCGTCCTACGGGCGGCGCGCGGTCTACATGTCGCGGCCGGTGGGCTGAGACGCGCCGCGAGAGCCCGACCGGCGGCCGTGCCGGTCGGGCTCACCGTGCTGTCGGCGCCCGGGTGTTCAGGCCCAATGGTGCCGGCGGACGGCGAACGGCCGGTCGGTGTCGGCGGCGACCGCGGCGCGGAACGGGCCCGGGACGGGGACGTCGGCCAGCCGGAGCGGGCCGGGGCCGAGCGGCCCCGCGTCGGCCAGGCGCAGCGGGGAGGACCCGGCGAGCGGAAGGCCGAGCCCCTGGGCGAGCCGGCCGCCGTACACCTTGACGCAGGCCTCGCGGCGGCACCAGAGCCGGGTGAACCGGTCGGCGCCGTCGGCCGGGGTGGGGGCGTCGAGGACGAGGGCCGCGTCGGCGGGCGGGAAGTGCCGGCGGGCGATCCGGGCGCCGACGCCGGGCGGGCGGAGCTGTTCGACGTCCGCCCCGACCCGGCGCCCCTCCGCGAGGGCGAGCAGCGCGAGGGCGCCCGAGGCGGACCAGTTGACGTCGATCCGGCCGCTGCCCGCCGGGCTGGGCCTGCCGTGCGGGCCGCGCCGCCACACCAGTCGGGCGGGTGCGAGGTCGAGGCGTTCGGCGACCAGCAGCCGCACGACGCCCCGGACCACCGCGAACCGCTCGCCCTGCCGCGGGTCGCGGGCCCGGTCGGCCCGCTCCCGCTCCTCGGCGTCGAGCAGGCCGTACAGCCGGCGGACGACGGCCGGCGGCTGGTCGGTGGGGATGCTCCAGACGTCGATGACGTCGAGGTCGCCGGTCACGGCAGGGTGAGGGTGCTGAGCCGGCCCAACTGCCGGTCGTGGTCGGCGACCAGCAGCGGGCCGCCGGCGGAGCGGTCGGCGAGGCGGTCGGCGAGCAGGCTCCAGACGCCGGTGAACGGCTGTCCGGGGCGGGCCGCCTCCGCACCCTCGGGAAGGCCGTCGCCGGCCAGCCCGGCGGCGAGCAACAGCCGTGCGCCCGGCCCGAGTTCGCGGTGCTCGTCGAGGACGGAGCGGAGCGCCCGCAGGCCGTCCGGCCGGTCCTCCTGGCGGATCCGCATCCCGGCGGCCGGGGCCTCCTCGCAGACCAGGACGACGGCGCGGTGCCCGGTGGGCAGCTCGACGGGTTCGGCGGGCCGGTAGTGCAGCGCGCTCTGCTCGGCGAGCACGATCACGGCGCGCCGGCAGCCGCCGGTGCGGTGGTGGGCGGCGGCGATCCGCAGTGCGGCGAAGGCGGTGGCGCTGCCCTGGTCGCAGACGGCGAAGGCGGTCGGCTGCCCGGGGCAGTGCCGGCTGAGGCGGAGCGAGGAGGGCGCGGCGGGCCGGACGTCCGGGGAGGCGAAGGCGAGGATCAGCAGGTCCGCGGGTTCGCCGCCGGGCAGCGCCTGCGCGAACAGGCCGGCGGCCATCTCGCCGTAGTCGTGCCCGGCGCCCTCGGCCAGCAGGTCCTCGCGCAGCGGCAGGCCGTACGGGCGGACCAGGTCGCCGGTGAAGGTGCGCAGGTCGGGGTGGAGGGCGGCGGCGGAGCGGCCGTCGAATCCGGCGGCGACCGCCCTGGTCACGCGCAGGCCGCGGGTCTCGGCGGGCATCGGTCAGTCCTCGTCGGCGTGGTGCCCGACGACGTAGTCGGTGAGGCTGTCGACGGTGCGGACGTCGTCGATGGCGAGGTGCTCGACGTCGACCTGGATGGCGAGCTGCTCCTCGATCTCCAGGACCAGGTCGACGATGCCGGCCGAGGTGAGGCCGAAGTCGTCGAAGAAGCAGGCGTTCTCGGGGATGTCGGCGAGTTCGACGCCCAGGATGCGCGGCAGGACCTCCTCGATGCCGCGCCGGATGCGGACGCGCACCTCGGGGTCGACCGGCTCGGTGGCGGCCGGGGCAGCGGTTGGGAGGGCGGGGTCTGACATGGGTGGACCGTCCGGTGGTGGTGGGGAGGAGCGGGGATTCAGTGCCGCAGGACCATCGCGGCGAAGGTGGCGCCGACGCCGGCCGCGGCGATCAGGTAGTGGTCGCCCGGCCGGAGGGCCCCGCCGGTGGTGGCGGTGCGGAGGTTGACGAAGGCGTCCGCGGCGAAGCTGTGGCCGACCGCGGCCACGTTGTCCAGGACCACCTGTTCGACGGGGTAGTCGAGTTGGCGGCAGATCATCCGCCAGGAGGCCTGGTTGACGTTGTGCGGGAGCAGCAGGGCGATGTCGGAGAGCTCCAGGCCCGCCCGGTCGAGCGCGGCGTGCACGGTCTCGATCATGGCGGGCTGGTACTCCCGCTGGTAGCGGGTCATCAGCTCCGGGTCCTCGGCCGGGCGGCCGTAGAACTCGGGGCGCTGGCGGACCGCGTAGGAGAGCACCCGGTTCCGTTCGCCGTCGGCGCTGACCAGGCAGGCCGTCGAGGCCTCGGCGAAGATCGTGGTCTCGGGGAGGAGCTGGGCGTCCCGGGTGAAGGTCTTCTCCCCCGCCACCACCAGGGCCAGTGCCGTCGGGTCGCCGTCGTCCGCCAGCAGCCGGCCGGCCAGGTCGACGGCCAGCAGGGAGGCGGCGCAGGCCTGCTGGGTGACGGTGAAGGCGTCGGCGCGGGTGAGGCCGAAGCGTTCCCGGAGCCGGTGCAGGGGGTTGAGCGGGTAGGGCACGGCGACCGGCGTGTTGCGGGCGTGCAGCAGGTAGCGGACGCGGTGTTCGTTGCCGCGCAGTTCGGGCAGGGCCCGGACGGCGGCGTCCAGCAGGTCGAGCAGCGTCCCGTCCGGGTCCAGGCGCACCTGGTCCAGGCCGTGGAAGCGGCGGAAGAGTCGGAGTTGACGTGGGGTAAGGCCGATCCGGGCGCCCACGGTTTCGATCGGTTCGAGTCGCGGGGGGAGGTGGACGGCCACTGCCTCCAGTGCGGTCACGCCGGTTAGTATTCCCACGCTCCGCGGGTCGCACAAGCGATCACCGCCCTGGAGCCGCCTCCCTCACCCCCGTTGCCGTCGAGCCGGTGGAGCCTTCCGATGACTGATCACCAGCCTTCCTTCGCATGCCGAGAACCCGCTTCCGGCCCGGCCTCCGAGCCTCCCGCCGCCCTCGACCCGGGGTTGCTGGCCGCACTGGCCGAGGCCGCGGACGCTCTGCCCGAATGGGCAGAGTCGCTCGCCCCCGGGGACCGACTCGACGGTGATCTCGCCCTGGACGAGAGCGAGTTCGCCGTCCTGGACGCGCTGCTGCGGGAGCGCTTCGGCGCCGACCTGGCCGCGCTGCGGGCCGGCCTCGGCCTGGACGGGCTGGCCGCGCTGACCGTCGGCGACCTGGCGGAGCTGGTGCGCCGGTGAGCCGCTTCCTGATGGTGGTGCCGCCGCTGGCCGGGCACGTCAACCCGGCGGCCGGGATCGCGGACGAGCTGGTCGTGCGCGGCCACCAGGTCGCCTGGACCGGCACCGAGACGATGCTGCGGCCGCTGCTCGGCCCCGGCGCCCGGGTCTTCGGCACCGGCAACCGGATGTTCCGGGCGATGGGCGGCCACGGCCTGGCCTCGCTGCGCTCGCTGTGGGAGGGCTTCGTCGTCCCCTACGCAAGGTTCACCCTGAAGCCGCTGGACGCGGTGGTGCGGGAGTTCCGGCCGGACGCGCTGCTGGTGGACCAGCACACCCCGGCGGGCGCGCTGGTCGCGCACCGGCACGGGCTGCCGTGGGCGAGCCTGGCGCCGGGGGCGATGGAGCTGGGCCGCCCGTACCGGCACCTGCCGCGGGTCGAGGCCTGGATCGACGGCCTGCTGGCAGGCCTGTGGGAGCGGGCCGGGCTGCCCGCGGACGGGTTCAGCGATCCGCGGTTCTCCCCGCACCTCCTGCTGGCCACCACCGGCCGGGCGCTGCTCGGCGACCTGCCGTCGCCGCCCCACCATGCCCTGGTGGGGCCGGTGCTGACGGCGCGTCCGTCGGACCCCGCGTTCCCGTGGGAGCGGCTGGAGCCGGGCCGGCGCACCGTGCTGGTCACCATGGGGACCATGTCGGACGCGGTCGGCGCGGACTTCCTGCACCGCACCGTCGAGGCGCTGGCACAGCTCGGCGGGGACGTCCGGGCGGTCGTCGCCGCGCCCCGCGGGGCACTGCCCGCTGCCCTTCCGGACTCCGCCGTGGTGGTCGATCGGGCACCGATCGTGGAACTGCTGTCCGGCGGCCGGTTGGACGCGGTGCTCTGCCATGGTGGGATGAACACCGTGGTCGAGTCGCTGGCGCACGGTGTGCCCGTGCTGGCGGCGCCGATCCGCAACGACCAGCCGTTCGTGGCGCAGCGGGTCGTGGAGGCCGGGGCCGGCCTCCGGGTCCCGTTCGCCCGGGTCGGTCCGCCGGTGATCGCCGAGCGGCTGCGACGGGTGCTCGGCGAGCCCTCCCACCGGACGGCCGCCGAGTCGATCGGTCGTCAACTGCTGTCCGGCGGCGGGGCGCCGGCCGCCGCCGCCCGGTTGGAAGCGCTGGCCGCCCCCTGACCCCGCCCCCGCCCGCCGACTGCCGCCCTCCGTACGGGGGCCGGCGGTCGCGGGCCCCGCATCCCCATCCCAGCCCGGGAGTTCTGGTTGATCGAGACCAAGGGACTTCGCAAGTCCTACCCGTCCGGTAAGCACGGCCGCACCGTCGTCGACGCCGTCCGCGGCATCGATCTGGACGTCCGCGCGGGCGAGATCTACGGCTTCCTCGGCCCGAACGGCGCCGGGAAGACCACCACCCTGCGCATGCTCGCCACGCTCATCCGCCCGGACGGCGGCGAAGCCCGGATCGCCGGCGCCGACCTGCTGGCCGACCCGGCCGAGGTCCGCCGCCGGATCGGCTACGTCGCCCAGGGCGGCGGCACCGCCGACGCGGTCAGCGGCCGGGAGGAGCTGGTGATGCAGGCCCGGATGTACGGCATCCGCAAGGCCGACGCGCTGCGGCAGGCCGCGGACGCCGTCCGGGCGTTCGAGCTGACCGAGTTCGCCGACCGCCACTGCAGCACCTACTCCGGCGGCCAGCGCCGCCGGGTGGACATCGCCCTCGGGGTGATCCACGCGCCGAAGGTGCTGTTCCTCGACGAGCCGACGGTCGGCCTCGACCCGGCCAGCCGCGGCCAGGTGTGGACCGAGATCGAACGGCTGCGCGGCGAGGGCATGACGGTGGTGGTCACCACCCACTACCTGGACGAGGCCGACGCGCTCTGCGACCGGGTCGCGATCGTCGACCAGGGCGAGGTCGTCGTCGAGGGCACGCCCGAGGCGCTCAAGCGCGAGATCTCCGGCGACGTCGTCCTGCTCGGCCTCACCGCCGGCCTGGCCGGGCCCGCCGCCGACGCCCTGCGCGGGCAGCCGTACGTGCACCGGCTGGAGCCGGGCGAGGACGGCCTGCGGCTCTACCTGGACGACGGCGCGGCGGCGATCCCGCGACTGCTGAGCGTCCTGAACGGGGCGGGCATCGTCCCCGGGACGGTGCAGCTCCAGCGGCCGAGCCTGGACGACGTCTTCCTGGCCCGCACCGGCCGCTCCATCGAACAGTCCTGACGAGAGATCCCTGGGGTTCCTTCCGTGAAGCTCGCCCGCGACACCTGGCTGGTCTTCCAGCGGCAAGTGCTGCTGATGTGGCGCACACCGATCTGGATCGTCATCGGCATCACCCAGCCGGTCTTCTACCTGCTGCTGTTCGCCCCGCTGCTCAAGAAGGTGCTGGCGCCCATGGGGGCCACCAGCTACGCCGCGGCCTACCAGATCTACGTCCCCGGCCTGCTGGCGGTGCTCTGCATCTTCGGCGGCCTCTACACCGGCTTCAGCCTGCTCGGCGAACTGAAGGCCGGCATCGTCGAACGCTCCCGGGTGACCCCGGTCAGCCGGCTCGCCCTGCTGCTGGGGCGGGCGCTGCGCGAGACGCTCGGACTGCTCGTCCAGGCGGTCATCATCACGCTGTGCGCGCTCCCGTTCGGCCTGCGGGTCGATCCGGGGAGCCTGCTGCTGGCCTACCTCCTGCTCGCCCTGCTGGCGCTGATGACCTCGGCGCTCTCCTACGGCATCGCGCTGGCGCTGCCCAACGACGCCGCGATGGCGCCGGTGGTGAACACCGTCGCCCAGCCCATCGGCCTGCTCTCCGGCGTGCTGCTGCCGCTGGCGCTGGCACCGGTGTGGCTGCAGCGGGTGGCGGAGTGGAACCCCTTCTACTGGGCGGTGGAGGGCATGCGGGCCCTGTTCTCCGGGCACCCCGGCGACAGCGTGGTGTGGCAGGGGCTGCTGATCGTCGCGGTGCTGACCGTCGCGGCGGTGTCCGCCTCGGCCCGGCTGTTCTCGGCCCGGATCCGGTAGCCGCGCACAGTGGGAAGGGGAGGGGCCGCGGCCCCTCCCCTTCGTGTTCAGCCTGCGGCGGCCCGGACGAACTCGGCCAACCGGGCCACGCCGGCCTCGATCTGACGCCCGCTCAGGGCACTGATCGACAGCCGCAGCCGGCGCTCGCCGCCGCCCGCCGGGTAGAACGGGGCCATCGGCGTCCAGAGCACGCCGTGCTCGCGGGCGCAGCGCTCCATCGCCGCCTCGTCGGCGGTGAACGGCACCTGGAGCACGGCGAAGAACCCGCCCTCCGGTTCGTTCCAGGACACGCCGAGCCGGGCCCGCTCGGCCGGCGGGAAGTGCCGCTCCAACTCCCGCAGCAGCGCAGCGAGGTTGGCCGCGTAGTGGGCGCGGGCCGGGCCGTTCGCCTCGCGCAGCCGGCAGCCGTGCCGGAGCAGCATCCCGCCGATCACGGCCTGGCTGAGCGCCGGCGTGTTCACCGTCGTCATGCTCTTCAGCTTGGCCAACTCGTCGGCGAGCAGCGTGCGCCGGCCGTCCGGGGCCAGCACCTGCTGGTCGGCGACCACGTAGCCGAGCCGGGCCCCGGGGAAGCAGGTCTTGGCGAAGGAACCCAGGTAGACCACCCGGCGGCGCCGGTCCAGCGCCTTCAGGGTGGGGCGCGCACCGGGCTCGCCGGGCTCGCGGGTGAAGAAGCCGTACGGGTTGTCCTCGATCACCAGCAGCCCCTCCTCGGCCGCCGCGTCCAGCAGCCCGGCCCGCGCCCCGACCGGCATGCTGGCGCCGGACGGATTGGCGAAGTCGGGGACGACGTACAGCGCGCGCGGGCGGCGGCCGGCCGCGCGGACGGCGCGGGCCGCCTCGCGCACGGCCGCCGGGTCGGGCCCGCCGCCCGGCCCCTCCGGGACGGGCACGGTCGTCAGGTCGAGCAGCCGGGCGGCGCCGGTGACGCCGACGTAGCAGGGCGAGCTGACCAGCAGGACGTCCTCCGGCGTGGCGCACAGCGCGCGCAGCACCAGCAGCATGCCCTCCTGGGCGCCGACCGTGAGCACCAGCGACGCCGGATCGGCGTGCAGGCCCTCGTCGTTGGCCAGGGTGCGGGCGACCAGGTCGGCGATGATGCCCTTGGTGGGGCCGTACTGGAACAGCGCGGTGCGCACCGCCCCGCTGCCGAGACCGCGTTCGGCGAGGTGCGCGAGGTACGCGTCCAGGTAGGTGTGGACGTCCTCGGGCTCGAAGAAGCCCTCGTGCGGGCGGCCCGGAGCGAAGGAGAGCGCGTCCGGGTAGCGCTCGGTGACCTCGTTGAGGAAGGTCATCGCGTCCAGCAGCGGATCGGCCAGGCTGGCGTGCAGGTCGCCCAGCGGCAGCGTCACGGCGCTCATCGCAGGGCCTCGCGCAGCCGCTCGGCGGCGAACCGCTGGGCCTCCCGGCCGTCGTCCAGGACGCCGGCCATCGCGAAGAAGCCGTGCGGCATGCCGTCGTAGCGGCGCAGTTCGACCGGCACCCCGGCGGAGCGCAGCGCGTGCGCGTACGCCTCGCCCTCGTCGCGCAGCGGATCGTACTCGGCGGTGATCACGGTCGCGGGCGGCAGTCCGGCCAGCGAGGAGGCGCGCAGCGGCGAGGCCAGCGGGTTCGCCCCGTCCGCCGGATCGGCCAGGTAGTGGCCCCAGTACCAGGCCACCGAGCGGCGGTTGAACAGCAGCGGGTCGTCGTGCTCGCGGGCGGACGGGGTGTCCGCGCCGTGGTCGGTGTTCGGGTACACCAGCACCTGGTGCCTGATCGCCGGACCGCCGCGCTCGCGGGCGGCCAGGGTCAGCGCGGCCGCCAGGTTGCCGCCCGCACTGTCGCCCGCCACGGCCAACCGGTCCGGGTCCGCGCCGAGTTCGGGGGCGTGCGCGGCGATCCACTCGGCGGCGGCGACCACGTCGTGCACGGCGGCCGGGAACGGGTGCTCGGGCGCGAGCCGGTAGCCGACCGAGACCGTGACGCAGCCGACGGCGTTGGTGAGCCGGCGGCAGATCGCGTCGCCGGTGTCCAACGAGCCGAGGGTCCAGCCACCGCCGAACAGGTAGAGCAGGACGGGAAGCCGATCGCCGCTCTCGGGGCGGTACACCCGCAGCGGCAGCGGGCCGCCGGGGCCGTCGACGGTCAACTCCTCGACCGAGCTGACCGGTTCGGGGTTCCCGGCGGCGGCCCGGAGGTCGGCGAGATCCGCGGCGCGAGCCTCTCCGAGCGTACGGGTGTACAGCGGTGGCGTGCCGGCCGCAGCGCGCTGCGCGCGCACGGCCTCGGCCTGGGGGTGCAGTGGCATGGGACTTCCTGGGATCGGTGCGGATGGGATGCGAGAACGGGGAGGGCGCCACCAGGGGCGCGGGGAACTGCGCGAAGCGGAGGGCGCCCCGCAGCAGGATCGCGGCGCAGGGCAGTGACCTGCACGTGATCGCGACCTCGCGGACGGGGTGGCGCCGGTCGCGCAGCTCCCCGCGCCCCTGTTTCGCGCTCGCCGGCGATCAGTAGCCGCCAGGGCCTTCCGGAACGACCACGCCGCGGTCGAGATCGGCCAGCCGCGGACGGCCCAACAGTGCCATCGCGTCGTCGAGTTCGGCCTTCAGCAGGTCGAGAACCTGCGCGGCGCCCCGCTCGCCGTCGACCGCCAGCCCCCACAGGAGGGGGCGGCCGATCAGGACGGCGCGCGCGCCGAGGGCGACCGCGAGGGCAACATCCGTGCCCGTGCGGACACCGCCGTCCAGGAGGACGGGCAGGTTCGGGCCTGCGGCGGCGGCCACTTCGGGCAGGGCGGCGAGGGACGGGAGGGCACCGTCGAGCTGGCGGCCGCCGTGGTTGGAGACCAGGACGGCGTCGACGCCGTGTTCGGCGGCGAGTCGGGCGTCCTCGGCGGTGAGGATGCCCTTGAGGACGATCGGCAGGCGGGTGCGTTCGCGCAGCCAGCCGAGGTCGGCCCAGGTCAGGGTGGGGTCGAACTGTTCCTTGGCGTGGTCGGCGATGCCCGAACTGCCGTGGCCGGCGCGGTGGCTGGCCGCCATCACGGCCTGGTCGACGTTGACGGCGCGGACGTGCGCGGGGATCGCGAAGCCGTTGCGGGCGTCGCGCAGCCGGCGGCCGATCCGGGGGGCGTCGACGGTCAGCACGAGGGCGCGGTACCCGGCGGCTTCGGCGCGTTCGACCAGGGCGGCGAGTGCGTCGCGGCGGCGCAGCCAGTACAGCTGGAGCCAGAGCGGGCCGGTGGCGGCGTCGGCGATGGACTCCAGGGTGCGGCTGGCGAAGATCCCGGCGACCATGAGCGCGCCCGCGCGGCCCGCGGCGCGGGCGGTGGCGACCTCGCCCTCGGGGTGGAACAGCTGGTGGTAGGCCATCGGGGCGATGCCGATCGGGGTCTGCAGGCGGCTGCCGAGCAGGGTGAGGCGCTGGTCGGTGGCCGAGACGTCGACCAGGGTGCGGGGGCGCAGCCGGCACTGTTCGAACCGGGCCCGGTTGGCGGCGAGGGTGCGTTCGGCGCCGCTGCCGCCCTGTACGAAGTCCCAGATCTCGGCGGGGAGTCGGTCGCGGGCCGCGCGTTCGAAGTCCGCGAGTTCCAGTGCTTGCACGGGTCTGCCTTTCCGGGCAGGCCTCGGTCGGGCCCGCTCCGGCCCGGCAGCGTAGGAGGCCGCACCCCCAATGGTCTAGACCTTGCTTCGGCTCGAACGCCTGTGTCATCGTCGGGAAGCCGAACCGACCCCGCTCGTCGCGACCGGCGTCCTTCCAACCTCCCCTTCGTGGAGTGGTGTTGACCGGAACCTCTTCTCCCCTGCCCCAGCCGCACGACTGGGTGGACCGCCACCTCCTGGCCGGCCCCGCCGACCAGGAGTGCCTGCGCTTCGGCTCCCCCGTCGACCGGGCCGCGCTGCGCGCCCTGGTCGCCGAGCAGGCCGACCGGCTGACCGCCGCCGGCCTGCGCCGCGGCGGCACGGCCGCGCTGCGGCTGGCGCCCTCGCTCGGCTGGACCGCCGCGCTGCTCGCCTGCTGGCGGCTGGGCGCCCAGGCCGTCCTGCTGGACCACCGGCTCACCGACCACGAGGTCGCGCGCGCCGTCGAACGGCTGGCGCCCCAGGTGCTGGTCGAGTCGGCGCACGGCCCGGCGGCGGCCATGCGCGGCTTCGCCGTGACCGACCCGGTGCCGGTGGCGCTGCCGGGCGGCCGCCCGGCCGCGACCGGCCACGCCCTGGTGCAGCTCAGCTCCGGCTCGACCGGACCGGCCAAGGTGATCGCCCGCACCGCCGCCGACCTGCTGCGCGAACTCGACTGCTACGCACGGCTGGCGGAGTTCCCGAAGGCCGGCGAGCGGGTGGTGCTGCTGTCCTCGGTGGTGCACGTCCTCGGCCTGGTCGGCGGGCTGCTCAACAGCCTGCACGCCCGGGTGCCGCTGACCGTCCCGGAGCGGACGACCACGGCGGGCATCCTGGCCGCGATCGCCTCGGACGACCGGCCCACCACCGTGATCGGCGTCCCGTTCCACGCCGAACTGCTGGCCGGCGCGGCCGATCCGCCGCCGCTGCCGCAGCTGCGCCGGATGATCGTCGCCGGTGAGCTGGTCCGCCCGGGCCTGCCCGCCGCCTTCACCGACCGGTACGGCGTGCCGCTGGGCACCATGTACGGGATGACCGAGCTCGGCGTCATCGCCACCGACCTCGACGGCACCCTGCACCCCGAGGCCGTGCCCGTCCACGGCATGGACGTGCGCGAGGACGGCGGCGAACTGCACATCGCCATGGCCACCTCCCCGTACCCCGGCCTCACCGACCCCGCCCGCTGGTCGGACGGCCGGCTGCACACCCGCGACGCCGGCCGGGTCGATCCGGCGACCGGCCGCGTCACCGTGCTCGGCCGGCGCGACTCGCAGGTCTCGATCGGCGGCCTCAAGGTCGACCTGAACGAGGTGGAGCACACCCTGGCCGCCCTGCCGGAGGTCCGCGAGGCCGTGGTGGTCCTCGCGGACGGCGCCATCGAGGCCTATCTGGCCACCGGGACGGACGGGACCGACGGGGTCGCCGACCGGGCCGACGCCGTCCGGGCGGCGCTGACCCGTGAACTGGCCGCCTTCAAGCGGCCCCGGCAGCTCACCTTCCTCCCGGCGCTGCCCCGCACCGCCACCGGCAAGCTCGTCCGCGACGCCGCCGCGCTGCGCGCCGCCGCACCCCGACCGGCCGCCGCACCCCGACCGGCCGCCGCACCCCGACCGGCCGCCGCCCCCTGACCGACCGCCGATCCACCGCACCGCAACCCCGACCCAGCACGAGGAGCACACCATGCAGGAGCGCATCCACGAGTTCGTCGTCGCGGCACTCGCCGGGATGAACTACGACGTCGACGGGATCACCGGCGACACCGACCTCGGCCCGGCCGGCCTGGACCTGGAGTCGCTGGCGCTCGCCGAGCTCTCGGTCCAGGTCGAGGACGAGTTCGGGGTCAAGTTCGAGGTGGAGGAGATGGAGACCACCGCGCTGATGACCCTCGACGAGTTCACCGCCGACGTGGCCCGCCGGATCGCCGCCGGCGCGGGAACCGCCGCCGCCACCGCCGGAACCGCCGCGTGAGCACGCCCGTGCTGCCGGGCCGGGCCGAGGTGGTGGCGATGCTCGCCGCGTTCGGGCAGCGGGCCGCGGAGCGCGTGCCCGAGACCCTCGGCTCGCTCGAACTCACCTGGCTGACCGCCGAGTTCGAGCAGCGCTACGGCATCGAACTGGACCTCTCGGACGAGCAGTTCGCCGCCGTCCGGACGGTGGACGACGCCGTCGCGGTGCTGCGCGAGGCCGTGCTCGCCGCCTCCCCCGGCGGGGTCGCCCGGTCATGAGCAGCAGCGCACCGCCGGCCGGACGGCCGGTGCTCACTGGCCTCGGGGTGCTCAGCGCCTTCGGCGCGGGCCTCGCCCCGCTGGCCGCCGCGACCGCCACCGGCGACGCCGGGTTCGCCGAGGTGACCCGCTTCGACGTCTCCCGGCGCGGCACCCGGCGGGCGGCCCTGCTGGCCGATCCGCCGCCGCTCGCCGCCGCGGTGCTCGGCGCCGTCGCCGACGCCTGCGCGCAGTCCGAACTCCCGTCCGGGGCACCGCTGTTGCTCGCGCTGCACAGCGACCTGCGGACCCGCGCGGTGGCCGCGGAGGTGTCGAAGGGCGCCGCCGCCCTCGGCGCGGCCGGGGTGGCCCGGGTCTACACCGGCGCCTGCGTCGCCGCCGCCACCGCGCTGGCCGACGCCGCCGTCATGGTGGGCTCCGGCCGGCACCCCCGGGTGCTGGTCGCGGCCGGGCACCTGGTGGAGCCGGGCGTCTTCGCCGCGTTCGACGCGGGCCGGGCGCTGGCCCGCGACGGCGAGCTGCGGCCGTTCAGCACCGGGCGCAGCGGCACCCTGCTCGGGGACGCCGCGGTGGCCGTGGCGGTCGAGGCGGCGGACGCCGCGGCCGCGCGCGGCGCCCGTCCGCTGGCCCGGCTGGCCGGGTGGGGCCGCTCCGGCGACGCGCACCACGTGTGCCGGCCGCGGCCGGACGGCGCGGGCGTGGCCCGGGCGGCCCGGTCCGCGCTGGCCCGGGCGGGGGTCGCCCCGTTCGAGGTGGGCTACGTCAACGCCAACGGCACCGGTTCGCCGATGTCCGACCTGGCGGAGGCGCGGGCGCTGCGCGAGGTGTTCGGCGACGCGTCGGCCGGGCTGCCGGTCAGCTCCAGCAAGTCCGTCCACGGGCACGCCCTGGAGGCCTCCGCCCTGCTCGAACTCGCCGTCACCATCGGCGCGTTGGACAGCGGACGGCTGCCGGTCAACGCCGGCTTCCTGGGCCCGGACCCGGAGATCGGGCTGAACCTCGTGCCGGCCGGGCCGCGCGCGGACGTCCGCCCCCGCTACGCGCTGAGCCTCAACTCGGCGTTCGGCGGCGCCAACACCGCACTCCTGGTGGCCGCCGCGTGAGCCGCCTGCGCGTCCTCGCCACGGCGAGCCGGCCCCCCGGCGAGCCGCCGCCCCCGCTGCCCGGCTTCCCCGCGTCGGAATTCAACCCGCTGGTCGCGGCCGTCGCCGAGCGCTGCCTGGCGGCGCACTACGGCGAGCCCGGGGAGCCGCGCCGCACCGGCCTGCTGCTGGCCAGCGCCGGGGGCGACCGCGCCACCGCGCTGGCCATCGACACCGGCGCGGAGCGGCGCCGGATGCCGCCGCTGCTGTTCTTCCAGTCCAACCCGAACGCCGTCCTCGGGCACGTCGCCGCCCGCTGGGGCCTGACCGGCCCGGTCGTCGCGATCAGCCCCGCGGAGGCCGCCGCACCCGGTGAAGTCCCCCCGGACGCACTGGAGTCGGCCGCCCTCCTGCTGGCGGACGGCGACGCCGACCAGGTCCTGGTCATCGCCGCCGAGCCCGCCGAGCAGAGCGGGTCCGACGCCGAGGAGGGCGGCCACGCCACCGCCGTCCTGGTGACCGCCTGAGCGCGCGCACCCGCTTTCCGTCACCCCGTCCGTACGCGTCCCCGGACGCCGCACCGCACCCGCACGGCCAGCACCGTGGGAGGGATCCATCACCGTGAGCATCCGCAGCATCCGCAGCCTCCTGGCGAACGACCCGGACGTCGGCGCCGGGAACGTGCTGACCCGCAGGGTCGCCCTGGGCCTCGGTCTCGACGCCCCGCTGCTGACCTTCGACACCGCGGTCGACGGGCACACCGCCGGGGAGGCGCTGACCCTGCGTCAGGTCGACCGCGCCGTCCGGGCCCGGGCCGCCGCCCTGCACGCCCTCGGCGTCCGCCGCCGGGACCCGGTCGCGGTGTACGCGAGCGCCGCCGCCGACCAGGTGCTGTCCTTCCTGGCGCTGGCCCGGCTCGGCGCGATCCCGGCGCTGCTCAACCCCGGGGTGGAGGGGGAGCGCGCGGCCCGCTACATCGCCCGCCTCGGCGCCGTCGGCATCCTCGCCGACCCCGCGCACCGGACCGAACTGGCCGGCCACGACCCGGCCGCCCCGGTGCTCGCCGACGCCGCCGACCTCGGCGCCGGCGACCCGGACGCGGCGCCCGAGCCGTACCGGCACGCCGCGGACGACCCGGTGGCGATCACCCACTCCTCCGGCACCACCGGGATGCCCAAGGCCGTGGTGCACTCGCACGCCAGCCTGTACGCGTCGATCCGGCACCGCGCCGCGCTGCCCCGCCCGCAGGGCATCGACCGGGTGCTCAGCGCGCTGCCCGCCGCGCACGCCGCCACCCTGATCGCGGTCAACCTGGCGCTCAGCTTCGACGCCCAACTGCACCTGCTGTCGGGCCAGTCGGGCCCGGCGGTACTGGACGCGATCGAGCGCTGGCGGCCGCTCGCCGTGTTCGGCTTCGCCACCACCTGGGCCGACCTGGCCCGGCACGACCTCGCCGCCCGCGACCTGTCCTCGGTCGGCCTGTGGTGGAACACCGGCGACTGCGCGCACGAGGCGCACATCCGCCGCCTGATCGCCCGGGGCTCGCGCGAGACCGTCACCCGCGAGGGCCGCGGCCGGCTGCCGGGCTCGGTGTTCGTCGACGGCCTGGGCTCGACCGAGATGGGCCACTCGCACTTCCACCTCACCCACGCCCCCGGCACCGAGAAGTACGGCCGCTGCGTGGGCCGTCCGCACACCTTCGTCGACTGCGAGGTGGTCGGCCCGGACGGCGAGCCGCTCGGCCCCGGCGAGGTCGGCGAACTCGCCACCGCCTCCCCGACGCTGGCCCCCGGCTACTGGAACGACTCGGTCACCACCTACCGCACCCGGCTGCGCGGCCGCTTCCTCACCGGCGACCTGGTGTACCGCGACGAGGAGGGCTACTACTACCACGTCGACCGGCTGGTCGACGCGGTCGACCTCGGCGGCGGCCGGCGGCTGTACACCGCGATGTCCGAGGAGCGGGTGCTGGCCGACGTCCCCGACGTGCTGGACTGCACGGTCGTCGCGGTGAAGGACGGCGACCGGGTCGTCACCGACGTGCTGCTCCTGCTCGCGGACGGCGCCGACCCGGCCGCCGACCGCACCGCGGCGGTGCTCGCCGCGCTCGACGAGCACACCGCCGCCACCGTCCGCTCGGTCCTGGCGGTCGGCGCGGACGACCTTCCGCTCGGCCCGACCGGCAAGGTCCGCAAGGTGCTGCTGCGCGAGCGCCACCTCGCCGCGGTGGCCGCCCGATGACCGGGACCGCGCGGCGGCCGGGCGCCGTCGTCACCGGCATCGGCCTGGTCACCCCGCTGGGCCGCAAGCCCGGCGAGGTCTTCGAGGCGCTGACCGCCGGGATCGGCGGCATCACCGCCGTCCCGGAGGACCACGTCGCGCACGGCTGGCTGCCCGCCGCCGGGATCGCCCCGCACCTCGACGGCCGGGAGGTGCTGCCGCCGACCGAGACCCGCTGCGTCGACCGCTTCGTGCTGCTGGCGATGGCCGCAGCGGACGACGCGCTGGCCGACGCCGGGCTGGTGGTCGGACGCGACGCCGACGCCCGCCGCACCGCCGTGGTGCTCGGCACCGGCGGCGGCGGCCTGGAGACCTACGAGCAGCAGGCCCACCGCCGCCGGGAGCGCGGCCGACCCGGCGTCAGCCCGTACCTGCTGCCCGGGATGCTGTCCAACATGGCGACCGCCCGGATCGCGATCAAGCACGGCATCCGGGGCTTCAGCACCGCGATCGTGACGGCCTGCGCGGCCGGCGCCCAGGCGGTGGCCGAGGGCCTGCGGCTGATCCGGGCCGGCGACGCGGACGTGGTGGTGTGCGGCGGAACGGACGCCTCACTGCACCCGACCATCGTCTCCGCCTTCACCAACGCCCGTGCACTGGCCCAGGGCTGGGACGATCCGGCGCAGGCCTCCCGGCCGTTCGACACCCGCCGCAACGGCTTCGTGCTGGGCGACGGCAGCGCCGTCCTGGTCCTGGAGAGCGTCGAGCACGCCGCCGCCCGGGGTGCGGCCGGGTACGCCGAACTGCTCGGCTGGGGCTCCAGCACCGACGCGCACCACCCGACCGTGCCCCGCCCCGACGGCGCGGGCGCCGCCGACGCGATGCGCGCCGCCCTGGCCAACGCCGGCCTGGCCCCGTCCGACATCGGCTACGTCAACGCGCACGGCACCGGCACCAGGCTCGGCGACCGCGCCGAAGCGGCCGCGCTGAACGCCGTGTTCGGCGAGCACCGGCCCGCCGTCAGCTCCACCAAGGGCGCCACCGGCCACCTGCTGGGCGCGGCCGGGGCGGTGGAGGCCGCCGTGACCGCGCTGGCCGTGGCCCGCGGTCTGCTGCCGCCCACCCTCAACCTGGACGAGCCGGACCCGGCCTGCGACCTGGACCACGTCCGCGGCGCCGCCCGCCCGGCCGTCCTGCGGGCCGCGCTGAGCAACGCCTTCGCGTTCGGCGGCCACAACACCAGCCTCGTCCTCGGGCCGACGCCCACCCGCACCGCCAAGTAGCCGGCCGCCGCGGCCCGGCCCCTCCGCTCTCCACTCCGCTTGCAGGGAGTCCAGTTGTCGATCCAGACGATCACCCATGTCGAGTACCGCTGCGCGGACGCCGCGCAGACCGCCGCAGAGCTGCAGGCCGGCTTCGGCTTCCGCCGCGACGCCGAACAGCCGGCCTGGCGGCCCGGGGTGCAGGCCGTCCACCTCCGCCAGGGCGCCGTCCGGCTGCGGCTGCACTCCAGCGGGATCACCGACCACCCGGTGGCCCGCTGGGTCGAGCGGCACGGCGACGGCGTCGCCGTGCTGGCGCTCGGCTGCCCCGACCCCCGGGCCGCGCTGGACCGGGCCGCCCGGCACGGCGCCGAAGTCCTGGACGGCGACGGCGCGTTGATCGCCGGGTTCGGCGACACCGCGCTGCGCTTCGTCCCGCTGCCGGACGACGCCCCGGAGCCGGCCGGCGGCGAACTGCTGGACGCCCTCGACCACGTCGCGATCTGCGTGCCCGCCGGGCAGCTGGCGGAGGCCGTCCGGTTCTGCGAGGCCGCGCTCGGCATGCACCGGATCTTCGGCGAGTACATCGCGGTCGGCGAGCAGGCGATGGACTCCGGCGTGGTGCAGAGCCCGTCCGGGGACGTCACCTTCACCCTGATCGAGCCGGACACCGGCCGCCGGGCCGGCCAGATCGACACCTTCCTCGCCGACCACGGCGGCGCGGGCGTCCAGCACCTGGCGCTGCGCACCGCCGACATCGCCACCGCCGTCCGCACCGCCCGCTCCCGCGGCGTCGAGTTCCTGTCCACCCCCGGCGCCTACTACGACGGCCTGGCCGAACGGCTCGGCGACACCGCGATCCCGGTCGGGACGCTGCGCGAACTCGACGTGCTGGTCGACCAGGACCACGGCGGCCAGCTGTTCCAGATCTTCGCCCGCTCCACCCACCCCCGGCGGACCTTCTTCCTGGAACTGATCGAGCGCCAGGGCGCGGGCACCTTCGGCACCGCCAACATCAAGGCGCTCTACGAGGCCGTCGAGCGCCAGCGCGCCGCCGCCTCCGTCTGACCACCCCGACCGCCGACCCGAGGAGGCACCACCCCGTGGCCACCGCACCCGAGTTCGTCCTGACCCCGGCCGAGACCGCCCTGCTGCCCACGCCCGAGGAGGTGGCCGGCTACCGCGAGCACGGCTGGTACCTCTCCCGGAAGCTGTTCACCGACCAGGAGATCGACGCCCTGCAAGCCGCCACCGACGACTACTACGAGGGCCGGCGCGACCGCGCCCTCGCCGTCCGGCCGCCGAACCTGGCCGCCTGGGAGCCCGCGCACGGGCCGGTCCAGCGGCACAACGACTACGTGCACCACGAGAGCGACGCGATCGGCGCGATCCTGCGCAAGCCGCTGATCGGCGCCGTCGCCGCGGTGCTCGCCGGGGCCGAGGAGATCCGGATCTTCCAGTCCACCCTGATCCTCAAGCCGCCGGTGCCCGAGGAGCCCACCAACCAGGTGCCCTGGCACTTCGACAAGCACTACTGGCACACCTCCACCTCGGAACGGATGCTGACCGCCTTCGTCCCGTTCCACGACTGCGGGGTGGAGAACGGCACCATCACCATGGTCGACGGCAGCAACCGCTGGGAGGAACTGCCCTCCGAGGAGGACGCCACCCGGCACTTCGCCCACCGCGACCGCACCGAACTGGAGTCGATCCTCGCCGCCAACGCCGCCCACAACGGCGCCGAGGTGCGCAAGGTCCCCGTCGTCATCCCGCGCGGCCACGTCAGCTTCCACCACTGCCGCACCTACCACGGCAGCGGCGCCAACCTGGCCGACTTCCCGCGCCGGGCGATCTCGCTGCACCTGCAGGACGGCGCCAACGAGTACCGGCACGCCACCCGCCCGGACGGCACCCCCGCCTCCTACAACCACGACGTGCTGGTCCGCCGCACCGCCGACGGCCGCCCCGACTACGCCGACCCCGAGATCTGCCCGGTGATCTGGCGGGACGCCCGGTGACCGAGCTGCCCGACCTCGGCTCCCCCGCCGGGCGCTACCGGATGCTGCGGCTGATCCGCGGCTTCGAGGAGCTCGCGCTCGGCCTGGTGAAGTCCGGGGCGATCACCGGCGGCATCCACCCGTACATCGGGCAGGAGGCGGTGGCGGTCGGCGTCTGCTCGGCGCTGCGCCCGCAGGACCGGATCACCTCCACCCACCGCGGCCACGGCCACGTCCTCGCCAAGGGCGCGGCCCCCGACCGGCTGCTGGCCGAACTCCTCGGCCGCACCGGCGGGTTGAACCGCGGCCGGGGCGGCTCCATGCACGCCGCCGACCTCTCGCTCGGCATCCTCGGCGCCAACGGCATGGTCGGCGCGGGCGGCGCGATCGCCGTCGGCGCCGCCTGGTCCGCCCGGCAGGCCGGCGAGGACCGGGTCGCCGTCGCGTTCTTCGGCGACGGCGCGCTCAACCAGGGCGTCCTGCTGGAGTCCTTCAACCTGGCCGCGATGTGGCGGCTGCCGGTGCTGTTCGTCTGCGAGAACAACGGCTACGCCACCACGCTGCCGGCCGCCGCCGCGGTGGCCGGCAGCGCCACCGGCCGGGCCGCCGCCTTCGGGATCCCCGCCGCCGAGGTGGACGGGATGGACACCGAGGCCGTCCGCGCGGCGACCGCCGAGGCCGTCGAACGGGCCGCCGCCGGCGGCGGCCCCGGCTTCCTGGAGTGCCACACCTACCGCTTCGAGGGCCACCACACCATGGAACGGCTGATGAAACTGCGCTACCGCACCCCGGAGGAGGTCGCCGCCCGGCGCGCCCTCGACCCGCTGCCGCGCGCCGCCGCGCTCCTGCCGCCCGGCCTCGCCGCGCACCTGGACGCCTCGGTCGCCGAACAGCTCGACGCCGCACAGCGGTTCGCCCTCGCCTCCGAACCCCCGGAGCCGGCCGGGGCGTCGGACCACCTCTACGCCGACGGGCTGCGCCCGAGGGCGGGGGCACGGGCATGAGGCTCTCGTACACCAAGGCGCTCAACCGGGCGCTGACCGACGCCCTCGCGGCGGACCCGGCGGTCTGCGTCTTCGGCGAGGACATCGGCGCCGGCCTGGCCGGCCCCACCCTCAACCTGCTCGACCGGTTCGGCCCCGGCCGGATCGTCGACACGCCGCTCTCCGAGCAGGCCTTCACCTCGATGGCCGTCGGCGCCGCGCTGACCGGACGGCGGCCGGTGGTCGAGTTCCAGATCCCCTCGCTGCTGTTCCTGGTGTTCGAGCAACTCGTCAACCAGGCCCACAAGTTCTCCCTGATGACCGGCGGCCAGGCCGCCGTCCCGCTGACCTGCCTGGTGCCGGGCTCCGGCTCCCGGGACGGCTGGGCCGGCCAGCACTCCGACCACCCGTACAGCCTGTTCGCCCACGCCGGGCTGAAGACCGTCGTCCCCGCCACCCCCGCCGACGCCTACGGGCTGCTGCGGTCGGCGATCGCCGACCCGGACCCGGTGGTCGTGTTCGCCCCCGCCGCCGCCCTGCCGGTCCGCGAGACCGTCACCCGGGAGCTGGCACCGGTCCCGCTCGGCACGGCCCGGATCCACCGCGAGGGCAGCGACGTCACCGTGGTCGCCGTCGGCCACCTGGTGCACGACGCGCTGGCCGTCGCGGAGGAGCTCGCCCCGGAGGTCTCCGTCGAGGTGTTCGACCCGCGCACCCTCCACCCCTTCGACTGGCCCGCCCTGGCCGCCTCGCTGGAACGCACCGGCCGCCTGGTCGTCGTCGACGACTCCAACCGCAGCTGCGGCATCGGCGCCGAGGTCCTCGCCACCGCGGCCGAGGAGATGCGCCTGGTCGCCCCGCCCCGCCGGATCACCCGCCCGGACGGCGCCGTGCTGCCGTTCGCCCGCCCGCTCGACCGCGCCCTGCAACCCCACCGCGACCAGCTGCGCGACGCCGTACGCGCCGTCACGCAGTAGCCCGCACCGCCCCTGCCCGCACGACGCCCGCCCTGGAAGTGACCGCATGCCGACGGACCACCCGTACCGCTCCGAAGCCGCCGCCCCCGCCGGCGGCGCCCGGCCGGCCCCGCGTCCGGGCCCGGCGAGGACCCGGCCCGACCAGGGCCCGGCCCGTTGAACCGGACAGCCGGAGCCCGCTCCCTCAGCCCCGCGCTGCACTCCGCCCTGACGGCGTCCGCCGACGACCGGATCTTCTACGACCTGGCCGGCATCGCCCGCCGCTACACCGCCCTGCTGGACGAACTGCCGGGCGTCGCCGTCCGGTTCGCGATGAAGGCCTGCCCGGTGGACGAGGTGCTGGCCGAACTGGCCGCACGGGGAGCCGGCTTCGACGCGGCGGGCCCGGACGAGATCGCCCAGGCGCTGCGCACCGGCGTGCCGCCCGGCCGGGTGCACTACGGCAACACCGTCAAGTCGGACCGGGGCATCGCCGAGGCGTACCGCCTGGGCATCCGGGACTTCGCCACCGACAGCCTCCCGGACGTCGCCGCGATCGCCGAACACGCCCCGCGCTCCCGGGTGTTCTGCCGCCTCGCCACCGACGGCGAGGGCGCACTGTGGGGGCTGAGCCGCAAGTTCGGCTGCTCGCCGGCGGACGCCGTCCGGGTCCTGACGGCCGCCCGGCAGGCCGGCCTGACCCCCGCCGGGCTCTCGGTGCACGTCGGCTCCCAGCAGTTGACGTCCAAGGCCTGGACGGTGGCCTTCGACCTGCTCGGCGACGTCCTGGTCGAGCTCCGGCGGCACGGGATCGAACTCGACCACGTCAACCTCGGCGGCGGCCTGCCCGCCCTGGGCTACCTCGACCGGCACGGCGCCGCCCTCGACCCGCCGCTCGGCGAGATCTTCCGGACCGTCCGGCAGGGCATCGCCCGGCTCCGCCGGCTCCACGGCGGCGAACCCGACTTCGTCCTCGAACCCGGCCGCCACCTGGTCGCCGACCAGGGCGCGATCCGGGCCCACGTCTACCGCCTGACGGACCGCCAGCAGCCGGACGGCGAGCGCGAGCACTGGCTCTACCTGAGCTGCGGGAAGTTCAACGGGCTCTACGAGACGGACCAGTTGCAGTACCGGCTGGTCTTCCCGACCCACCCCGGCGCCGACTGCGTCCCGGCCGTGGTGGCGGGCCCCACCTGCGACAGCGACGACGCCTTCCCGCACGGGTACGGGAGCGGCCGCGTCGCCGTGCCCCGGGCCGTCGCCTCCGGCGACCCGGTGTGGATCCTCTCCAGCGGCGCGTACGCGGTCAGCTACCTCACCCGGGGCTTCAACGGCTTCGCGCCGCTGCCCTGCACGGTGCTCCCGGCCGCCGGCCGGCTCCCGGACCGGCCGGCGGCCACGGAGTTCTGACGCCCGGCCGGGCCGCGGCGGGCGGCCGTGCCCCTCCCCCATGTGCAGGGGCGCGGCCGGCGGGCCCGGCTCAGCCGAGGGTCCGGCGGCCCTCGGCGATCCGGCCCGGGTCCCATCCCCGCTGGGGGACGGAGTCCAGCAGCAGCCGGGTGTAGGGGTGCTGCGGTGCGGTGAGCACCCGGACCGTCGGGCCGGCCTCGACCACCCGGCCGCCCCGCAGCACCGCGACCTCCTCGGTCAGGTGCCGGACCACCGCGAGGTCGTGGCTGACGAAGAGGAAGGCGACCCCGGACCTGCGGCGGATTCCGGCGAGCAGGTCCAGGATCTGCGCCTGGATCGACACGTCGAGCGCGGCCACCGCCTCGTCCAGGATCAGCACCTTCGGCTCGGCGGCCAACGCCCGGGCGATGGCCACGCGTTGGCGCTGGCCGCCGGAGAGCCGGCGGGGCAGTGCGGCGGCCTCGCGCTCGCCGAGGCCGACCTGGTCGAGGAGTTCGGCGACCCGGTGGCGGCGGCCGGCCCGGTCGAGCGCGGAGTGCAGCCGCAGCACCTCGTCGACGGACGCGCCGATCGGGATCCGCGGGTCGAGCGACAAGTACGGGTCCTGGAAGACCAGTTGGATACCGCGGGCGCGCTCCAGCCGGCCGGCGCGCCCGCGCGGCCGCAGCGAGCGGTCCACCCCGTCCAGGTGGACGGTTCCGCCGTCGGCGCTCTCCAGTCCGACGAGCATCCGGGCGGTGGTGGTCTTGCCGCAGCCGGACTCCCCGACGATCCCGAGCGAGCCGCCGGGGGGCAGGGTGAAGGAGACCCCGTCCACCACGGTGCGGCCGCCGAAGCCCTTGCGGAGTCCCTCGACCACCAGGCCGGTCGGCTCGGTCATGCCAGGATCCCTTCGTCGGCGCGCAGACAGGCGGCGAGACCGTCGCCGGACGGGCGGAGCGCGGGCGCCTCGGCCGAGCAGCGCGGCTCGGCGAAGGCGCAGCGCGCGGCGAACGCGCAGCCGGGCGGCGTCTCGGCGAGCGAGAGCGGCCGGCCCGGGATCGGCCTGGGCGGTGGGGCGTCCGGGTCGATCCGCGGGGTGCAGGCGAGCAGTCCGGCGGTGTAGGGGTGGCGCGGGCGGGCGAAGAGTTCGTCGGTGGCGCGGGTCTCGACGATCCGCCCGGCGTACATGACGTGGATCCGGTCGCAGACGGCGGCGGCGAGTTCCAGGTCGTGGGTGACGAACAGCAGTCCGGTGCCGCGCTCCGCCTGGAGCCGGGTGAGGATGGCGATGACCTCCGCCTGGGTGGTGACGTCCAGGGCGGTGGTGGGTTCGTCGGCGATCAGCAGGTCGGGTTCGCCGGCGAGTGCGGCGGCGATGACCACGCGCTGCAGCATGCCGCCGGAGAACTCGTGCGGGTGGCGGCGCAGGGCGGCCCCGGGGTCCTGGATGCCGACGGCTCCGAGGAGTTCGACCGCCCGGGCGGTGGCGAGGGCGGCGGGGACGCCGGCGGCGCGCAGGCCCTCGGTGAGGAAGTCGCCGATCCGGTGCAGCGGGTTGACGGCGGCGCGCGGGTCCTGGAACACCATGGCGACCCGGCGGGCCCGGAGTTCGCGCAGTGCGGCGCGGTCGGCGGTGAGCACGTCGCGGCCGCGGACCCGGACCTGTCCCTCGGTGCGGGCGCCGGCGGGCAGCAGGCCGAGGACGCTGCGGCAGGCGACGGACTTGCCGGACCCGGACTCGCCGACCAGGCCGACCGTCTCCCCGTCCGCGACGCTCAGCGAGACGCCGTCCAGGACGGGCCGGGCGGCGCGGTCGGCGGGCAGCCGGACGCCGAGGCCGTCGATCTCCAACAGGGGTGGGTTCATCTCAGCGCTCCCGTCGCGCGAGCCGGTCGGCGACGCCCTCGCCGACGATGCCGAAGGCCACCACGGCCAGCACGATGCAGGCCGAGGGCGCGAGGGCGGGCAGCATGGCGCCCTGCTGGAGCGCCGACTCGCCTTCGTTGATCATCGCGCCCCAGTCCGCGGCGGGCGGCTGCACGCCGAAGCCGAGGAAGGAGAGCGCCGCGAGGTCCATCAGGGCGTAGCCGAAGTTGATCGCCGACTGCGCGAGCACGGTCGGCGCGATGTTGGGCAGCAGGTGCCGGACGCAGACGGTCCAGCCGGACCAGCCCTGCACCCGGTAGGACTCCAGGTAGGGCCGGGCCTTCTCCTGCCGGGCGAGCCCCCGCACCAGGCGGCCGACGTACGGGGTGTAGGCCACGGCCATGGCGATCACGGGGGCGGTCGGGCCGGGGCCGCTGACGGCCACGAACATGATCGCCACCAGCAGGCCGGGGACGGAGAACACCAGGTCCAGCAGGCGGGACAGCAGGGCGTCCACCCAGCCGCCGCGCCAGCCCGCCACCGTGCCGAGCAGCAGGCCGGCCGCCGTGGAGAGGCCGACCACCAGCAGCGGGCCGAGCAGCCCGGTGCGGGCGCCGTACAGCAGCCGGGAGAACACGTCCCGCCCGGACTGGTCGGTGCCGAGCAGGTGGTCGGCGCTGCTGCCGAGCAGCGAGGAGCGCAGGTCCAGCGCCTCCGGGTCGTACGGGGCGATCAGCGGCGCCAGCGCGGCGAGCAGGACGAGCGCGCCGAGCAGCAGGACGGCGGCGGTGAACAGCGGGCCGTTGCCGAGCCGGCGGAGCCGGCGCAGCAGCGGGCGGCGCACCGGCTGGACGAGTGCGGTGCTCATGCGGCGCCTCCCCGGGCCAGGGACACCCGCGGGTCGATCAGCGGGCCGAGCAGGTCGACCGCGAGGTTGACCAGGACGAAGCCGAGCACGGTCAGCAGGGTGACCGCCTGGACGACGGGGAAGTCCTTGGCCGTCACGGACTGCACCAGCAGTTGGCCGACGCCGGTCACGTTGAACGCCGTCTCCACGATCGAGGTGCTGACGAGCAGTCCGGCCAGGGTCGTCCCGCCGACGGTGACGATCGGACCGAGGGCGCCGCGCAGCACGTGCCGGCGGATCACGGTGCGTTCCGGGACGCCCCGCGAGCGGGCCACGTCGACGTGCTCGCGGGCGAGTTCGTCGAGCATCGCCGAGCGGGTCACCCGGGCGAGCAGCCCGGCGAGGGTGACGGAGAGGGCGACGGCGGGCAGGGTCAGCTGGTGGAGCCGGCCGCCCAGTCCGCTGCCGGTGGCGCCGGGGCCGGGGAACCAGCCGAGCTGGACGGCGAACAGCGAGACCAGGGCGATCGCGGTGACGAACGGCGGGGTGGCGGTGGCCACGCCGGTGCCGATCAGCACCGCCCGGTCGAGGAGGCCGGGGCGCAGCGTGGCGAGGATGCCGGTCAGCACGCCGCCGGCGCAGACCAGGACGGCCGCGTAGCCGATCAGCAGGGCGGTGCCGGGCAGCCGGGAGGCGATCAGCGGGCCGACGTCCTGGCGGAACTGCACCGAGCGGCCGAAGTCGCCGTGCAGCACGTTGCCGAGCCACTCCAGGTACTGCACGAGGAACGGGTCGTCCAGGTGGTACTGGGCGGCGATCGCGGCCCTGGCCTCGGCACTGGCCGGGTGGCCCTTGAGCAGGAAGGAGACCGGGTCCCCGGGGGCGAGGTGGACGGCGCTGAAGACCAGGAAGGAGGTCACCAGCAGCACCGCCGCCAGCCCGAGGAGCCGGCCGAGCAGGTAACGGGCCATCAGCGGGCGGAGCCGATGGTCGCGGCCCACGGGTAGTAGAGCTGGGCGATGCCGGCGGGGGCGCCGGTCACCCTGCTGCCGAGGAAGACGGAGAACGGCGCCTCGTACAGCGGGATGGTGGGCAGTTCGCGGACGGCGATCTGCTGGAGCCGGGCGGTGAGGTCGGCCCGGGTGGAAGGGTCGGTGGCGGCCACGGCCCGGTCGTAGAGGGCGTCGAACTCGGGGTTCGACCAGTTCGCGTAGTTGCCGAAGTCGCCGGTGTGCAGGGACTGGTAGAACTCCAGCGGGTCCGGGGTGTTGTCGTAGCCGTTGGTGACCACCAGGTCGATGCCGGCCCGGGCGGCCGGGTCGGTGAACAGCGCCGAGTAGGCGTCCGGGGAGACCGGGCGGAGTTCGACGTCGAGGCCGATCTGCTTGCCGGCGGCCTGGACGGCGTTGCCGACGACGCTGATCTCGGGGGCCAGCGAGCTGGTGGCCATCACCACCTTCCGGCCCGTCGCGCCCGCCTCCTGGACCAGCTTGCGGGCGCCGTCCACGTCGTGGACCGGGGCGGGCAGGGCGGCGTAGTAGCCGGCCGTGCGGTCCGGCACGAGGGCCCAGGCCCCTTGCGCCGCGGGCGCCTTGGCGGGCACGCCGATGCCGCCGGCGGCGGACTTGATGATGCCGTCGCGGTCCAGGGCCATGGACAGCGCCCGACGGACCTTCAGGTCGCCGAGGGCGCCCTTGAGGTCGAGCACGGCGAGGTCGGCGGCGGCGGTGTTGGGGCCGAACCAGACCTTGCCCCGGGCGGAGCCCTGGAGCTGGCCGAGGGAGCTGGACGGCACCATGTAGCCGCCGTCCACGGCGCCGGAGAGCCAGCCGTTGGCGCGGGCGGCGGCGTCCGGGATGAACACGAACTTCACGCTGTCGGCCTTCGGGGCGAGGGAGCCGTCCCAGTAGGCCGGGTTCTTCTTCAGGGTGATGCTCTCGCCCTGGGCCCAGGTGTCGAGCGCGTAGGGGCCGGTGCAGTCGATGCCGCCCCGGGGGCTGCCGTAGTCCTTGCCGGCCTTGGCGAGGTAGGCGGCGCTCTCGACGGTGCCGGGCGAGGCGGCGAGCAGTTCGTCGAGCAGGACGTCGGGCTTGGTGAGCCTGATGGTCACTTCGAGCGGGCCGGTCGCGGTGATCGAGGCGACGTTCTTGAAGGCGCTGGCCCAGGAGGAGCCGGTGGCCGGGTCCATCTGCCGGGTGAGCGAGGCGACCACGTCGTCGGCGGTCATCGTCCCGCCGTCGTGGAACGTGACGCCCTCGCGCAGGGTGTAGACCCAGGTCAGCGGGTCGGGGTTGGCGGACTTCACGGCGAGCGCCGGTTCGATCTTCAAGTCCGGTGTGACGCGGAAGAGTTGCTCGCAGACGTTGGCCAGCACGGTGTTCGGCGGGTAGTCGTAGGCGAGGGCGTGGTCGAGGGACTGCGGTTCGGCGTACAGCGACCAGGTGAACGAGGGCAGCGGGCCCTTGGCCGCCGGTGTGAGGGCGGTGACCTGGTCGGCGCCGGCGGTCGCGCCGTGCCGGGCGGTGGCGCCGGAGCAGGCGGTCGCGGCCGTGGCGAGCAGGAGCACTCCGGAGGCGAGCAGGGTGGCGGTTCTGGGGCGGCGCGGAAGAGGGCGCACGGCGAAGCCCACCCCTTTCTGGGTCGTGGGGGCTGGGAGTTGCAGTGGAGTATTGATGCGGGAACGTTCCCGCACAAGCCCTTGCGGGAACGATTTTTCAAAGGTCGCGCCCACTGTCCGGAATACCGCCGCGACTGCTGACGGACGCCCGTCCGACCTGGCAGCATTCCGCCCATGAGCGACAGCCCGCGCAGCGGCGAACCGGCCGCCACCCCCCGGATCCGCCTGGTCGACGTGGCCCGCGAGGCCGGCCTCTCCAAGACCACCGTCTCCGCCGCGCTCAACGGCACCGGCCGGATGTCCGGCGCCGTGCGCGAACGCGCCCGCGAGGCCGCCCGCCGGCTGGGCTACCGGCCCAACGCCACCGCCCGGCTGCTGCGGGCCGGCCACGCCCGGCTGATCGGCTACGCCGTCGGCGAGTTCGCCGACGACACCGGCTCGTACATGTCCTCCCCGTACTTCACCCAGCTCACCAACGCCACCGCCGCCGCGGCCCTGCAGCACGGCTACGCCCTCGTCCTGCTGCCCTCCCGCCGCGCCCCGCAGGAGTGGGCCGACCTGCCGCTCGACGCCGCCATCGTCGCCGACCCGCTGGACGACGACCCGCTGATCGAGGACTTCGTCGCCGCCCGCATCCCGCTGTTCACCGACCGCTCCGTCGAGGGCCGCCCCGGCACCCACTGGGTGGACGTCAACGCCGACGGCGCGGTCCGCGAAGTCCTCGACCACCTGCGGGAACAGGGCGCCCGGCAGACCGCCGTGGTGCTGCCCGGCACCCTCACCCGCTTCCACCGCGCCGTCGCGGACACCTACCGGCTCTGGTGCGCGGAACACGGCGCCGCGCCCCTGCTGGCGACCACCGACGGCCCCGGCGACGGCCCGGTGGTCGCCGCCGTCGAACGGCTGATGGACGGGCCCGGCCCCGACGCCCTGTTCGTCGTCGCCGAGGCCACCCCGCCGCTCGTCCTCGACGCGGTGCGGCGCTCGGGGCGCGACGTCCCCCGCGACCTGCTGCTGGTCTGCGCGAGCGAGGACGCCTCCGCCGAGCACTCCCGCCCGGCCGTCTCCACGCTCAGCCTCCGGCCCGCCGCGGTCGCCGTGAAGGGCATCGAACTGCTGATGGCCGCCCTGGAGAGCGGCAGCCGGGAGCCCACCGGGGCGCTGGTGCCGACCGTGCTGGAGATCCGGGCCTCCTCCGTGCGCGCGGCGCCGGCACCGCCGGCGTAGCGCACCGGGACCGGCCGACGCGCGGCCCGGTCCCAGGGGCTCGGGCGCCCGCCCGTTCGCGCCGTCAGCGCCGGGCGCCGTCGAGCTGCTCCTCCAGGGCGGCCAGCGTCCGGTAGCAGGAGATCACCTGGGCGAGGGAGGAGTTCGGCTCCCGGCCCTCGCGGACGGCGGCGACGAACTCGCGGTCCTGCAGTTCGATGCCGTCCATCGAGACGTCGACGCCGCTCACGTCGATCGGCTCGTCCTTGCCGGTGAACAGGTCGTCGTAGCGCGCCAGGTAGGTGCCGGTGTCGCCGATGTAGCGGAAGAACGTGCCCAGCGGACCGTCGTTGTTGAAGGAGAGCGACAGGGTGCAGATGGCCCCGTTCTCCGCCCGCAGCTGGATCGACATGTCCATCGCGATGCCGAGTTCGGGGTGGACCGGCCCCTGGACCGCGTTGGCCTGCACGATCGGCGAGCCGGTCTGGTACCCGAACAGGTCGACGGTGTGCGCGGCGTGGTGCCACAGCAGGTGGTCGGTCCAGGAGCGCGGCTGCCCCAGGGCGTTGAGGTTGGTGCGGCGGAAGAAGTAGGTCTGCACGTCCATCTGCTGGATCCGGAACTCCCCGGCCCGGATCCGCTGCCGCACCCACTGGTGGCTGGGGTTGAAGCGCCGGGTGTGCCCGGCCATCGCGACCAGCCCGGTGCGCCGCTGCGCGGCCAGGCAGGCCTCGGCGTCGCCGAGCGAGGCGGCCAGCGGGATCTCCACCTGCACGTGCTTGCCCGCCTCCAGGCAGGCCAGCGTCTGCTCGGCGTGCAGCGGCGTGGGCGTGGCGAGGACGACGGCGTCGACGTCGTCCATCGCCAGCACCTCGTCCAGCGACGCGGCGGCCCGGCCGACGCCCTGCTCGGCGGCGAACTTCCGGGCGCTGTCGAGCGAGCTGCTCACCACGGCGGTCACGTCGACGCCCTCGATCCGCCTGAGCGCGGCGGCGTGCTTGGCGCCGAAGGCGCCGCCTCCGGCGAGGGCGATCCGGACGGGTCGGTCGTCGGTCATGTCACTCCTTCACGGCGGGCGCCTCGGCCCGCGGGTGGTTCTCCAGGATCAGGTGCCCGACGGCGGTGTTGGACGCCGGGACGTGGTAGAAGCGGTGCTTGACCTCGGTCTCGCCGCCTCCGTCGATGTCGCTCATCGCCCCGCGGGCGATCAGCCACATGACCAGCTCGATGCCCTCCGAGCCCGCCTCCTCGACGTACTCCAGGTGCGGCACCCGCGCCAGGGCGGCCGGGTCCTCGACCAGGCGGTCCAGGAAGGCGTTGTCCCACTCACGGTTGATCAGGCCGGCCCGGGGGCCCTGGAGTTGGTGGCTCATGCCGCCGGTCCCCCACACCTGGACCTTCAGCGGCCGGTCGTAGGACTCGACGGCCCGGCGCAGCGCCCGGCCGAGCTCGAAGCACCTGGCGCCCGAGGGCACCGGGTACTGCACCACGTTGACGTGGAGCGGGATCACCTTGCAGGGCCACTCCTCGACGTCGCCGAACATCAGGGACAGCGGGACGGTCAGGCCGTGGTCGACGCTCATCTCGTTGACGAGGGTGAGGTCGAAGTCGTCCTCGATGAGCGAGTGCGCGATGTGCGCGGCGAGCTCGGGGTGGCCCTCGATGCCCGGGACGGGCCGGGGTCCGTAGCCCTCGTCGGCGGTGGGGTAGGACGCGCCGGTGCCGAGCGCGAAGGTGGGGATCACCGACAGGTCGAAGCTGGTGGCGTGGTCGTTGTAGACCAGGAGGACCACGTCCGGGAGGTTCTCCCGGACCCACTGCCGGGAGTACTCGTAGCCGGCGAACAGCGGCTGCCAGTAGGGCTCTTCGGTCTTGCGGTGGTCCATCGCCGCGCCGATCGCCGGCACGTGCGAGGTGAAGACGGCGGCGGTGACGGCGGCGTGCTCGGCCGGCGGCGTGCGGTCGGCGTGGGCCGCTTCGAGGACGGCGTGGTCGATCCGGTTCCCCTCCACCGAGCGGCCGCCGCGGAGCATCATGTCGCGGTACTCCTGCTCGGTCATGCCGGTCATCGAGCCGGCCATCTGCTGGAAGGAGAGTCCCAGCGTGGCGCCCCACTTGGCGAGGAAGTAGATGTTGCCGCCCTCGCGCATCGCGGCGTTGAGGTCGCGGTCGAGCAGCGCCTGCTTCTGCTCCTCGCGCAGCGGCCACGCGTCGAGGTAGCCGCGCTCGTCGGCGAGGTACCGCTCGCGGTTCTCCGCGGTCATCAGCGACATGCAGAACTGGTTGAGGTGGTAGCCCCTGGCGGACTGCTCGGCGTCGAAGATGGTCGTCCCCGGGACCAGTTGGTAGGTCTTGTCCAGCGGCATGGTCGGGCTCCGATCGGATGGTGGGTCAGTCGGCGTCGGGCCAGTACAGGCGCATCGGGTTGTCGACGAGGAGCCGCTGCCGCAGCTCCGGCGTCGGCGCGATGTGCGGGACGAAGTCGACGAGCAGGCCGTCGTCGGGCATGTGGCCGGTGAGGTTCGGGTGCGGCCAGTCGGTGCCCCACAGCACCCGGTCGGGGAACTCCTCGACCACGCGCCGGGCGAACGGGACGACGTCGCGGTAGGCGGCCCGCTCCCCGTCGAGGGCGGGCGGGCCGCTCACCGACAGCCGCTCCGGGCAGGTCGCCTTGCACCAGATGTCGGGCCGGGCCCGCAGGAAGTCCAGGAACGCCTCGAACTCCGGCCCGTGCGGGTCCTGGGCGACGTCGGGCCGGCCCATGTGGTCGACGACCAGCGGCACCGGGATCGAGAGCAGGAACTCGCGCAGGTCGGGGAGGTCGGCGGCCTCGAAGTAGACGACGACGTGCCAGCCGTACGGCCGGATCCGCTCGACGACGTCCCACAGGTCCTGCCGCGGCGCCGCGTCCACCAGCCGCTTGACGAAGTTGAACCGCACGCCGCGCACACCGGCCTCGTGCAGTTCCCGCAGCTGCGCGTCCGCGATCCCGGGGCGCACCGTCGCGACGCCGCGGGCCAGGCCGCCCGAGGCCCGCAGGGCGTCGACCATGGCGCTGTTGTCGGCGCCGTGGCAGGTCGCCTGGACCACGACGGTGCGGGCGAAGCCCAGGTGGTCGCGGAGCGCGAAGAGCTGTTCCGCGGAGGCGTCGCACGGGGTGTACTTGCGCTCGGGGGCGTACGGGAACCGCTCGCCGGGTCCGAAGACGTGGCAGTGGGCGTCGACGGCGCCCGCGGGCAGCCGGAACTCCGGGCGGCTGGGGCCGGCGTACCAGTCCAGCCAGCCGGGGGTCTTCTCGAAGGCCGTCATGCCCGGTCCTCGTAGCGCAGCCCGAGCGCGGCCAGCTTGCCGCGCATGTCGTAGATGTCCAGGCCGAGTTCGCCCGCGCGGAACCGCGCGCGCTTGCCGGCCTCGCCCGCCTCCCGCTCCGCCGCGGCCTCGGCGACCTCGGCGGCCCGCTCGCGCGGCACGACGACGACGCCGTCGCCGTCGGCGACGACCACGTCGCCGGGCCGGACCAGGGCGTTGGCGCAGACCACCGGGACGTTGACGGAGCCGAGGGTGGCCTTGACGGTGCCCCTGGCGTTGACCGCACGGGCGAAGACCGGGAAGTCCATCTCCTCCAGTTCGGCCACGTCGCGCACGCCGCCGTCGATGACCAGGCCCCGGCAGCCGCGGGCGCGGAAGGAGGTGGCGAGCAGTTCGCCGAAGAATCCGTCCTCGCTCTCGGTGGTGCAGGCGGCGACCACGACGTCGCCCTCGCGGACCTGCTCGGCGGCGACGTGCAGCATCCAGTTGTCGCCGGGCTGCAGCAGCACGGTCACGGCCGTGCCGCACAGCCGGGCCTTCGGGTGGGCCGGGCGCAGGTAGGGGCGCATCAGTCCGGCCCGGCCCATGGCCTCGTGGATCGTCGCCACGCCGAACGCGGACAGCGCGGCGACCGCCTCGGGGTCGGCGCGGGTGATCGCCGTGCGGACGACGCCGATCTCGGTGTGCTCCATGCGGTGGTCCTCCTGGGGTCAGCGGCCGGCCGCGGCGAGGCGGGCGGCGAGGCGGGGGTGGACGCGGAGGGCGTTGCCCGAGTAGACGGCGGCCCGCTCCTCGGCGGAGAGGTTCGGCGTGGCGTCGACGTACCGCTTCGTGTCGTCGTAGTGGTGGCCGGTACGCGGGTCGACGGCGCGGACGGCGCCGATCATCTCGCTGGCGAAGAGGATCGAGCGGCTGGGGATCACCCGGGTCAGCAGGTCGATGCCGGGCTGGTGGTAGACGCAGGTGTCGAAGAGGACGTTGTCCAGCAGCGTCTCGGGGTCCGGCCTGCCGAGCGCCGCCGCCAGGCCGCGGAAGCGCCCCCAGTGGTAGGGCACCGCGCCGCCGCCGTGCGGGATCACCAGCCGCAGCGTCGGGAAGTCGGCGAACAGGTCGCCCTGGACCAGCTGCATGAAGGCCGTGGTGTCGGCGTTGAGGTAGTGGGCGCCGGTGGTGTGGAAGGCCGGGTTGCAGGAGGTGCTGACGTGGACCATGGCGGGGACGTCGTACTCGGACAGCGCCTCGTACAACGGGTACCAGCTGCGGTCGGTCAGCGGCGGCGCGGTCCACCTGCCGCCCGACGGATCGGGGTTGAGGTTGACCGACACCGCGCCGAGCTCCTCGACGGCGCGGCGCAGCTCGGGCAGGCAGGTCGCCGGGTCGGCGCCGGGCGACTGCGGGAGCATCGCGCCCATCGCGAACCGGTCGGGGTAGAGGGTGCTGACGCGGTGGACCAGGTCGTTGCAGATCCGCGCCCACGCCGAGGAGACCGCGAAGTCGCCGATGTGGTGGGCCATGAAGCTGGCGCGCGGCGAGAAGATCGTCAGGTCGGCGCCGCGCTCGTCCATCAGCCGCAGCTGGTTGGCCTCGATCGCCTCGCGCAGGTCGTCGTCGGTGATGACCAGGTCGTCGGGGTCGGGCGCGTCGGCGGCGGAGCCGGCCGCCGCCACCTGGCGGTCCCGCCACTGCGCCAACTGCGATGGTGCGGTGGTGAAGTGGCCGTGACAGTCGATGATCATGGGGTTCTCCTGAACGGGTCCGGGTCAGGCCTGGGCGCCGGCGGGCCAGCCGGTGTACTGCTGGGCGAGGAAGGTGCGGCCGGCCCGGGTGGCCACCGCGTTGTCGAGTTCGCCGAGCCGGCGCCGGAGGTCGAACGGGGTGTCGCCGGGCGCGGTGTGCAGCAGGCCGGTCATCCAGTGCGAGAAGTTCTGGGCCCGCCAGATCCGCCGGAGGGCGCGCGGCTGGTAGTCGTCCAGCGCGGCGGATCCCTCGCTGCCGAGCGCCCGCAGCAGGACGCCGGCGAGGACCTTCACGTCGTGCAGCGCCAGGTTCAGCCCGCGGGCCCCGGTCGGCGGCACAGTGTGCGCGGCGTCGCCCGCCAGCGCCATCGAGCCCCAGCGCATCGGCTCCTGGACGAAGGAGCGGAACCGCAGCACGGTCTTCTCCAGGATCGGCCCCTCCTGGAGCCGGAAGCCGTCCTCGCCGGCGACCCGGGCCTGGAGGGTCTCCCAGATGCGGTCGTCCGGCCAGGCGTCCGGGGACTCGTCGGGGTCGCACTGGAAGTACATCCGCTGCACGGTCGCGGTGCGCTGGCTGATCAGCGCGAACCCGTGCTCGGAGTGCGCGTAGACCAGTTCGGGCGCGCTCATCGGCGCCTCGGCCATGATGCCGAACCAGGCGAAGGGGTACTCCTTGCCGTAGCGGGTCCGCCGGTCCTCGGGCACCAGGTCGCGGCACATGCTGCGCGAGCCGTCCGCGCCGACCACGTACCGCGCCCGGGCCTCGTGGCGGGTTCCGTCGGGCGCCGTCCAGCGGACCCGGGGGGCGTCGGTGGCGATGTCCAGGACCTCGGTGTCCCGGATGCCGAAGTGGACGGTGCCGCCGTCGCGCTCCCGGGCGTCGGCCAGGTCGACGAACACGTCGGTCTGCGGGTAGAGCCACACCGACGCGCCGACCAGCTGCTGGAAGTCGATGCGGTACGGCCGCCCGCCGAAGCGGAGTTCGACGCCCTCGTGCTCGTGGCCGTCGAGCAGGATCCGCTCCGAGACGCCGGTCTCGACGAGGTCCCGGGCGGCGTCCGCCTCGAGGATGCCGGCCCGGTGCGTGGACTCGATCTCGGCGCGGGTCCGGGTGTCGATCACGACCGTCCCGACGCCGGCCCGGCCGAGCAGGTGAGCCAGCATCAGACCCGCCGGGCCGGCGCCGACGACGACGACGGGAACCTGGGCGACGGTGTCGACGGGGGCATCGGCCATGGCATCTCCTGGGCGGGGCACGGGATTTCGAACACCCCGAACGCTGGCATCCGCACCCTCGTCCCGTCCCCGGCCTTTCCGCCAGGCGGAAACCGCCGGTCCGTCAGGCCGTCGTCCGGGCCCGCCTGCCGAGCTCCTCGGAGATCCCCTGGACGGCCCTCAGCAGCGGCTCGCGGAGCCCGCGCGCACGGCTCGCGCCGCGCGCCGCGATGACGATCCCGAGCGCGGCGCCCACCGGGCCGGTCCGGCCGATCCGCACCGGCGCGGCCACCGCGGCCGAGCGCTCCGAGAGCTGCCGGTCGCTGACGAAGAGCTGCTCGCGGCGGATCCGGTCCAGCTGCGCCCGCAGCGCCTTCGGGTCGGTGACGGTGTACGGGGTCCAGGCCCGGAGCGGGGATTCGAGGACCTCCTGCTGGATCTCCCGGGGGGCGTGCGCCAGCAGCACCCGGCCCATCCCGGTGGAGCCGATCGGGAACCGGGCGCCGACCATGGTGACCACCTCCACCGACCGGTGCCCCGCGATCCGCTCCACGAAGACCAGCTCGGTGCCCTCGCGCACCGCGAGCTGGACGTTCTCGTGGGTCGCCTCGTAGAGGTCCTGCATGAACGGCAGCGCCGCGTCGCGCAGGATCTGGGTCCGCGGGCACCCGGAGGCGATCTCCCACAGGCGCAGCCCGACGTGCCACGACCCGTCCTCCGCGCGCTCCAGCGCTCCCCATCCCGCCAGCTCGGCGATCACGCGGTGCGTGGTGCTGAGGGCCAGGCCCGTACGCTGAGCGATCTCCGACAGTGTCTGCGACGGGTGTTCACGGTCGAAGGTCGAGAGGACTTCCAGGACCTTTCCGGCCGCCGTGCTCCGGGATGTGCTCATCCGGTCAGTCTCGCAGACCGGCGCCGGGCCGCTTCCGGCCGCGCCGCAACCCGTCTGCCGGAGCCAAGGAGGCGAAAATGGACCAGATTTCCGGGCTGTCCTCGATGGCGACCCGACCGATCCTGGCGGACCTCTCCGAGCACCTGCGGCTGGCCCACGGCCTCCCGGTGCGGTTCGAGTCCGCCGGCGGGGTCGAGGTCGCCCGGCGGGTGCGCGAGGGCGCCGCGGCCGACCTGCTCGTCCTCGCCGAGGGGGCGCTGGCCGCGCTGGCGCGGACGGGGCACGTCCTGGGCGGCACGGTGCGGCCGCTGTGGGTCTCCCAGGTGGTGGCCGCCGTGCCGGAGGGGGCGCCGGTGCCGGCGCTCGACTCGGAGTCCGACCTGCGGGCGGCGCTGCTGTCCGCGCGGGGGATCGCGTACTCGACCGGCCCCAGCGGGACGGCCCTGGTCGAGCTGATCGGCCGGCTGGGCCTGGCCGATCGGCTCGCGGACCGGCTCGTCCAGGCGCCCCCGGGGGTACCCGCCGGCACCCTGCTGGCGTCCGGCCGGGCCGGGTTGGCGTTCCAGCAGCGCAGCGAGCTGGCGGGCCTGCCGGGCGTGCTGGTCGTCGGCCCGCTTCCGGGCGACGCCGCGATCGACTCGGTCTTCGCCGGGGGCGTCCTGGCCGCGTCCGCCCGGCCGGGCCGGGCCGGCGAGGTCCTCGACCTCCTCGGGTCCGGCCCGGCGTCGGAGATCGCCCTGGCCGGGGGCATGCGGGCGGTCGGCCCGCGGGGCTGACGGGGGGCCGCGGGGGCGGGGACCGGTCGGAGGCCGCACCGGGCGCTCTTACGACAACAGCATTGACGTTTCGCGGCGCCCGCCGGTTTCATGACTCGCACCCCCACCCCCACACCACCCCAGGCGGTGATCTTTTGGCATCGACGACGACGGCCACGAGCAGCGGTCCGAGAATCGACGCGGGCGGCCCCCGGCCCGCCATGCGGCGCTCCCTCGGACTCCTCGACGGTGCGGCGATCGCCGCCTCCAGCACCGCCGCGACCAGCAGCATCGGCATCGGGCTGGGCCTGATGGCCGGAGTGGTCGGCCTCCACCTCCCGGCGATCATGCTGCTGGCCTTCCTGCCGGTGCTCGCCATCGCCGGCGGCTACGGGCGGCTGAACGTCTCGGAGCCGGACGCGGGCAGCAGCTACCGGTGGGTCGGGCGCACGCTCAACCCCTGGCTGGGCTTCCTGACCGGGTGGGTGAACACCGTCGGGACCGTGGTCTTCATGGCGTACACCACGACCGTCACCGGCTCCTCGATCATCCAGCTGCTCGACCAGGCCCGCGTCCGCAGCGTCGCCGGCCTGCGGCTCGACGCCGACTCGACCGTCCAGTGCACCCTGCTCGGGCTGGTCGTGCTGGTGGGCGCCGCACTGGTCGCCGTCCGCGGGCTGGACCTGGCCGCCCGGCTGCAGAAGGCGCTGCTGGTCTTCGAGTACGTCGTGCTGCTCGGCTTCTGCGGCTACGGGCTGTTCGCCGGCGACCAGCCGTTCTCGCTGCAGTGGTACAACCCCTTCGACATCCCGTCCTTCGACGCGGTCGCCCAGGGCATGGTGCTCGCGGTGTTCTGCTACTGGGGCTTCGAGTCGGTGTTCAGCGTCGGCGAGGAGGTCCGCGACCCGCGCGACGCCTCCCGGGGCGGCACGATCGCCCTGGTGGCGATGCTGCTGCTGTTCCTGCTGGCCGGCACGGCCTTCCAACGGGTGCTGCCGCTGGGCGAGTTGGCCGACAACGGCGCCCACGGGCTGACCTGGTTCGGCTCCCGGCTCGCCGGCCAGCCGCTGGCCGCGCTGCCGCTGATCGCGCTGATGTTCTCCGCGGTGGCCTCGCTGCAGTCCTCGGTCATCCCGACCGCGCGCGGGATGTACGCGATGGGACGCGACCGGGTGCTCGGCCCGGTCTGGACCCGGCTGCACCCCCGGCACTCCACCCCCGCCGCCGGCACCCTGCTGATCACCGGCGTCGCGGTCGCCCTCGCGCTGGCCTCGATCGCCATCCCGACCGTCACCGACCTGATCTCGGCCGCGGTCAACGCGATCGGCATCGTCGTCGCGCTCTACTACGCGCTGACCGCCGTCGCCGCCGCCGTCCGGTTCCGCCACCTGCTGCGCACCGCCCCGCTGGAGGGGCTGCGCGCGGTGGTCGGGCCGCTGCTGGGCGCGGCGGCGCTGCTCGCGGTCGGCGGCTACCTCGCCCGGACCTTCTACACCTCCGCGGACCACTTCGAACTCTCCGCCGACAACGGCTGGTTCGAGCTGACCGTGGTGATCCTGATGATCGTCAGCGGGCTGCCGGCGGCGGCCTGGGCCCGCTGGCGGCGACGCTCGCCGTACTTCCTCGGCGACGCCCGCTGAACCGGACGCCGGACCGTCCGCACCACCCCGAGAACGGAGCACCACCCATGACCGAGGCCGATCTGGTCTTCACCCGCGGTCCCGTCCACACCGGCGACGCGGCCCGCACCCGGGCGAGCAGCCTGGCGGTCGTCGGCGACCGGATCGCCGCCGTCGGGCACGACGAGGTCCGGGAGCTGATCGGGCCGAGGACGGAGGTCGTCGACCTCACCGGCAAGCTGCTGCTGCCCGGGTTCCAGGACGCCCACATCCACGCGGTGGGCGGCGGCGTCGAACTCGCCGCCTGCGACCTCACCGGGACGGTCGACGTCGCCGACTACCTGGCCCGCGTCCGGGCGTACGCCGAGGCCCGCCCCGAGCAGGAGTGGATCACCGGCAGCGGCTGGTCGATGGAGAGCTTCGAGGGCGGCCTGCCCACCCGGCAGCTGCTCGACTCCGTCGTCCCCGACCGGCCGGTGTACCTGACCAACCGGGACCACCACGGCGCCTGGGCCAACACCCGGGCCCTGGAGCTGGCCGGCCTCACCGCCGACACCCCCGACCCGGCCGACGGCCGGATCGAGCGCGAGCCCGACGGCACCCCGAACGGCACCCTCCAGGAGGGCGCCACCTCCCTGGTCGCCCGGCTGATCCCGCCGCTCACCGCCGCCGACCGGCTGGACGGGCTGCTGCGCGCCCAGCGGCTGCTGCACTCGCTCGGCATCACCGGCTGGCAGGACGCCCTGCTCGGCGCGTTCAACGGGCAGGCCGACCCCGCCGACGCCTACCTGGCCGCCGCCCGCTCCGGCGCGCTGACCGCCCGGGTGACCGGCGCGCTCTGGTGGGAACGCGAGCGCGGCGCCGAGCAGATCCCCGAACTCGTGGCGCGCCGCGCGGAGTTGAGCCACGGACGGTTCCGGGCCGGCTCGGTGAAGATCATGCAGGACGGCGTCGCGGAGAACTTCACCGCCGCGATGACCAGCCCCTACCTGGACGGCTGCGGCTGCGCCACCGCCAACTCCGGCCTCAGCTTCGTCGATCCGGCGGCCCTGTGCGACTACGTCACCGCACTGGACGCGCTCGACTTCCAGGTGCACTTCCACGCGCTCGGCGACCGCGCCGTGCGCGAGGCGCTGAACGCCGTCGAGGCCGCCCGCACCGCCAACGGCCGGCGCGCCACCCGCCACCACCTCGCCCACCTCCAGGTGGTCCACCCGGACGACCTCCCGCGCTTCGCCCGGCTCGGCGCCGCCGCCAACATCCAGCCGCTGTGGGCCGCCCACGAGCCGCAGATGGACACCCTCACCATCCCCTTCCTGGGGCCGGAACGGGCCGCCTGGCAGTACCCGTTCGGCGCCCTGCTGCGGGCCGGCGCCACCCTCGCGGCCGGCAGCGACTGGCCGGTCAGCAGCCCGGACCCGCTGGCGGGCCTGCACGTGGCGGTCAACCGGATGGAGCCCGGGGCCACCGACGGACGGGTCTTCCTGCCCGAGCAGCGGCTCGACCTGGCCTCCGCCGTCGCCGCGTACACGGCCGGCACCGCGCACCTGAACGGGCACGACGACGCCGGGGTGCTGGCCGTGGGCAGCCTCGCCGACCTGGTCGTGCTCGACCGCGACATCTTCACCCGCCCCGCCGAGGAGATCGCCGACGCCCGGGTGCTGCGCACCTACGTCGGCGGCGAACAGGTCCACGCGGCCGCCTGACGGTCCGTCACCGGCCCGCGGGATCCCCGATGATTGAGGAGCCTTCCTTGAGCACGCTTTCCATCGACCGCCGGGACGGAGTGGCGGTCCTGACGCTCCGCCGCCCGGCCAAGCGGAACGCCCTCGACGACGCCACCGTGCTGGCCGTCGAGGAGTTCTTCCGGCGGCCGGGCGCCGACGTCCGGGCCGTCGTCCTGGACGCCGAGGGCGACCACTTCTCGGCCGGCCTCGACCTCGGCGAGCTGACCGAGCGGTCCACCGAGGACGCCCTGGAGCACTCCCTGATGTGGCACCGGGTCTTCGACACCGTCGAGGGCGGGCGCGTCCCCGTGGTGGCCGCGCTGAAGGGCGCGGTGATCGGCGGCGGCCTGGAGCTGGCGGCCTCCGCCCACATCCGGGTGGCCGAGCCGTCCGCCTTCTACGCCCTGCCCGAGGGGCAGCGCGGGCTGTTCGTCGGCGGCGGCGGCTCGGTCCGGATCCCCCGGCTGATCGGCGCGCACCGGATGGCGGACATGATGCTCACCGGCCGCGTCCTGGACGCCGCCGAGGGCCACGCCGCCGGCCTCTCGCACTACCTGGCCGAGGAGGGCGGGGCGCGCGCCAGGGCCCTGGAGCTCGCGGCGCGGATCGCGGCCAACGCGCCGCTGACCAACTTCGCCGTCCTGCAGGCGCTGCCGCGGATCGCCGAGGCCTCGCCCGCCGGCGGCCTGCTGCTGGAATCCCTGATGTCGGCCGTCGCCGCCGGCAGCCGCGACGCCCAGGAACGGATGCGGGCGTTCCTCGACGGCCGCGCCGCGAAGGTCGCCGCCACCCCCGCCACCCCCGGGAAGGGCGCCCGATGAGCGAGATCCTGCACACCCCCGGCGCCACGGTCAGGGACGCGTCGGAGATCGGCCGCTACCTCCGCTGGCTGGAGTCGGAACGGCAGCTGGCCTTTCCGGACTACGACAGCCTGTGGCAGTGGTCCGTCACCGACCTCGACGGCTTCTGGTCCTCGGTCTGGGACTTCTTCGGCGTCCGCCCGCACACCCCGCCCACGGCCGCCCTCGGCCGCAGGTCGATGCCGGATGCCGAGTGGTTCCCCGGCGCGACCCTCAACTACGCCGAGCACGCGCTCCGCAGCGACGGGTCCGCCGACGACGACGCCGTCGCCGTCGTCGCGCGCTCCCAGACCAGGCCGCCCGTCGAGCTGACCTTCGGCGAGCTGCGCGACCGGGTCGCCCGGGCCCGGGCCGGACTGCTGCGCCTCGGCGTCCGCGAGGGCGACCGGGTCGTCGCCTACCTGCCGAACATCCCGGAGACGCTGGTGGCCTTCCTCGCCACCGCGAGCATCGGCGCCGTGTGGGCGGCCTGCGCGCCGGAGTTCGGCCCGCGCAGCGTCGTCGACCGGTTCGCCCAGCTCGAACCGAAGGTGCTGCTGACCGTCGCCGGCTACCGCTACGGGGAGCGGGACGTCGACCGCCGGGCCGAGGTGGCCGAGATCGCCGCCCGGCTGCCCACCGTGGAACGGGTCGTCCACGTCCCGTACGGGCCGAACACCCTCCCCGACGCGCTCGGCTGGCCGGAGCTGCTCGCCGAGCCGGCCGAACTGTCCTTCGCACCCGTGCCGTTCGACCACCCGCTGTTCGTGCTGTTCTCCTCCGGCACCACCGGGATCCCCAAGGCGATCGTCCACCGGCACGGCGGGATCCTCCTGGAGCACCTGAAGAACAACGCGCTGAGCTGGGACCTGAAGCCGGGCGACCGGATGCTCTGGTTCAGCACCACCGCCTGGATGCTGTGGAACACCCTGGTCTCGGCGCTGCTCGTCCGCGCCTCGATCGTCATGATCGACGGCAATCCGGTCCACCCCGACCTGCGGGAGCAGTGGCGGATCGCCGAGGAGACCGGGACGACGCTGATGGGCGTCAGCCCCGGCTACCTGATGGCCTGCCGCAAGGCCGGGATCCGGCCCGCCGAGGAGTTCGACCTGTCGCGGCTGCGGCAGATCGGCGCCGCCGGCAGCCCCCTCGCCGCCGAGGGCTTCCGCTGGGTGGCGGAGCAGTTCGGGGACCGGGTGCTGCTGAACGTCGGCTGCGGCGGCACCGACGTGTGCACCGGGATCCTCCAGGGCAGCCCGCTGCAGAGCGTGCGCGCCGGAGAGATCTCCGGCCCCTGCCTGGGGGTCGCCGCGTACGCCTACGACAGCGCGGGCGAACGGGTCGTCGGCGAACTGGGCGAGCTGGTGATCACCGAGCCGATGCCGTCGATGCCGGTCGGCTTCTGGGGCGACGCCGACGGCTCCCGCTACCGGGCCGCGTACTTCGAGGAGTACCCGGGCGTGTGGCGGCACGGCGACTGGGTGCGGTTCGCGCCCGAGGGCCACTGCGTCGTCGCCGGACGCTCCGACGCCACCCTCAACCGGGGCGGGGTCCGGCTCGGCACCGCCGAGTTCTACGCCGTCGTCGAGGACCTCCCCGGCATCGAGGACAGCCTCGTCGTCCACCTGGAGGACCCCGAAGGGGGCAACGGGGAACTGCTGCTGTTCGTCGCCGGCCCCGCGGAGCTGGACGACGCCCTCCGCACCGGGATCGCCCGCGCCCTGCGGTCCGCGCTGTCGCCGCGGCACGTCCCGGACGTCATCGAGCGGGTGCCTGCCGTCCCGCGCAACCGCACCGGCAAGAAGCTGGAGGTGCCGGTCAAGCGGATCCTGCTGGGCGCCCGCCCGGAGTCCGTCGCCAGTGCCGACGTCCTCGCCGACCCCCGCTCCCTGGACCCGTTCGTCTCGTACGCCGCCGCCCGGGCCGCCGGGGCCGGGAGCACGTCGTGAAGGTCGCCGTCGTCGGCGCCGGCGTCATCGGGGCCTCCTGGACCACCCTGTTCCTCACCCACGGGCACGAGGTCGTCGCCACCGATCCCGCGCCCGGCGCCGAGCGGCGGCTGCGCGCCGCCGTCACCGCCGACCAGGGCCGGCTGTCGTTCACCCCGGACCTCGCCGAGGCCGTCGCCGACGCCGGTTTCGTCCAGGAGAACGGCCCGGAGCGGCCCGAGCTGAAGGACGAGGTGTTCGCCGTCCTCGACGCCGCGGCCCCCGCCGGGACCGTGCTGGCGAGCAGCTCCTCCGGGCTGCTGCCGTCGCGGATCCAGCAGGCCTGCGCGGCCCACCCCGAACGGGTCCTGGTCGGGCACCCGTTCAACCCGCCCCACCTCGTCCCGCTGGTCGAGGTGGTACCGGGCGCGCGGACCTCCGAGGCCGCCGTCGAACGGGCCGTGGACTTCTACCGCGGCCTGGGCCGCCGCCCGATCCGGCTGCGCCGCGAACTGCCCGGCCACGTCGCCAACCGGCTCCAGGCCGCCCTGTGGCGGGAGGCCTACTCCCTCGTCGAGCAGGGCGCGGCGAGCGTCGCCGACATCGACACCGCCATCGCCCACGGCCCCGGCCTGCGCTGGGCGCTGCTCGGCCCCTTCCTCAACCAGCACCTCTCGGGCGGGCCGGGCGGCATCGCGCACGTCCTGGAGCACCTCGGCCCGCCCATGGAGGAGTGGTGGGCCGACCTCGGCGCGCCCCGCCTCACCCCCGAGCTGGCGCGCGCGATCGCCGACGGCGTCCGCGACGAGCTGGCCGGCACCGCCGAGGCCGACCTCGTCGCGGAACGCGACGCCCTCCTCACCCTCCTCCTCGACGCCAAGAACCGGACCGAGCACCTGTGAGCGCCCCGATGAACCCCACCGATCCGATCGCCGTCGACTTCCACGTCCACGTGGAGCAGGACGCCCACGGCCGGCTCGCACTCGACGCGGAACTGATGGACGCCTCGGCCGCGTACTTCAAGTCCGGCCAGGACCGCACCCCGACCGTCGAACGCCTGGCCTCCTACTACCGGGAGCGGCGGATGGCCGCCGTGATCTTCACGGTGGACGCCACCACCGGCCTCGGCCGTCCCGGCCTGTCCAGCGAGGAGATCGCCGCGGCGGCGGCCGCCCACTCCGACGTCCTCATCCCGTTCGGCTCGGTCGACCCGCACCGCCCGGACGCCGCCGCCCGGGCCCGCGCCCTCGTCCTCGACCACGGCGTCCGCGGCTTCAAGTTCCACCCCAGCCTCCAGGCGTTCGCGCCGAACGCCCGCGAGCACTACCCGCTCTACGAGGCGATCCAGGAACTCGGCGTCCCCGCCCTGTTCCACACCGGGCAGACCGGCATCGGCGCCGGCCTCCCCGGCGGACGCGGCATCAAGCTGCGCTGGTCCGACCCGATGCTGCTGGACGACGTCGCCGCCGACTTCCCCGGGCTGACGATCGTCCTGGCCCACCCGTCGGTGCCCTGGCAGGACGAGGCGATCTCCATCGCCACCCACAAGGCCAACGTGTACATCGACCTGTCCGGGTGGTCGCCGAAGTACTTCCCGCCGCAGCTGGTGAAGGCGGCCGGCTCCTTCCTCCGCCACAAGGTGCTGTTCGGCTCGGACTTCCCGGTCGTCACCCCCGACCGCTGGCTGGCCGACTTCGACGCCCTCGACATCAAGCCGGAGGTCCGCCCCCTCATCCTCCGGGAGAACGCCGCGCGCATCCTGTCCCTCTGACACCCCGCACGCCGACCGCGCGGCACCCGCCCCGCCCCACGCTCCGACGGCCCGCCGCACCACTGCGGCGGGCCGTCGGCGTCCGCCCCTCGCGGCGGGCCGGCCGGCGGTCAGTCCTGCGGTCCGGGCTCGGGGGCGGCCGGGTCGGTCGTGCCGGTGAACGCGGCACGGTGGTGGGACTCGTTCTCCTGGGCGAGGCGCCGCAGGACCGCCAGGACCGGTTCGAGCAGCAGGACCACGACCGCCGCGTGTTCGGCGAGCCGGACGCGGTCGTCGAGGTGTTCGAGCCGGTCGAGGTCGAGCCTGGCGACGACGGCTGCCGGTTCGGCGTAGGGCAGCAGGTCCTCGGTGCGGTACTCCAGCCCGAGGCGGCTGAGGTCCATCAGGCTCGCGGCGAGCGCGCGGCGGTGCGGCGACTCCTCGGAGATGTCCCATCCCAGCGCCGCGAGCAGCCGGTCGACCCGCGGCAGGTGCTCGTCCACCGCGTCCGTCTCGGTGGCGTCGACGGGGGTGGGCAGCGAGTAGTGCACGACCTTGAGCGTGTCGAGCGGTTCGAGCGGCTGGTCCATCGCGGTGAGGATGTCGCGGGTGGCGGCGATCGACAGGCCGCCGCGGGAGGTCAGGGCGCGGATCAGCCGCAGGCGCCGGACGTGCTCGTCGCCGTACAGGGTCAGCGTGGCCCCGAGGGGCCGGCCGGGCGGCAGCAGGCCCTCGCGCAGGTAGTACTTGATCGTCCCGACCGGTGTCCCGGACAGGCGGCTCAGGTCAGAGATCCTCATGCGCTCACTCAATCGAACGGTTCCGCGTGTGACCAGTCTCCCAGATCCCCAGCTGGACGGTCTTGTTCGACAGTGCAACTATCTTGCTAGAAAGTGAAGCTTTCCAGCGCGCGGGCTGACCAGCGACGCCACCGGGAAGCCGCCGTCCCCGCACCCCGGCACCGCCGCGGGCGCGACACCGCACCTGGAGCACCATGTCCCAGCCGACCCCCGCACACACGACGAGCGCCCGCGGGCTGCTGCGCCGCCGGAGCCTGTGGATACCCTCCGCGGTGATCCTCGGCCTGCTGTCGTTCGTCCTGTCGCTGCTCTACCTCGGCGCCAACAACGACCCGGTCGGCTCGATGAAGGACCTGCCGATCGCCGTCGTCAACGAGGACCGGGGCGCACAGGCGGCCGACCGGCGGATCGACCTGGGCACGCAGATCACCGCACAGATCACCGGCTCCGCCGAGCTGGAGGGGAAGGTCGCCTGGAAACAGGTCGACCGCCGCACCGCCGACGAGCTGATGGCCGACGACAAGGTGTTCGGCGCACTCGTCGTCCCGGACGACTTCTCGGCGTCCGTGGCCGCGCTCGCCGGACCGCTCCAGCCGGGCGCGCACCCGCCGACCGTGACGGTGCTCACCAACCCGGCCGCCGGAAGCTTCGGCTCCACCATGGCCTCCGAGATCAACCAGCAGGTCGTCCGGTCCGTCTCCACCCGGCTCGGCGAACGGCTCACCCAGCAGCTGGCCCAGCAGGCGGCGCAGCACCCCGCACAGCAGGCGGGCCCGCCGGCCGCCGCCGGGCTGATGCTCGACGACCCGATCAGGACCACCGTCCGGACCGGCCACCCGCTCGGCGACCACAGCGGCCTCGGCATGAGCGCCTTCTTCTACACGCTCGTCCTCGTCCTCGGCGGCATGCTCGGCGCGAACGTGATCCACGCCCAGCTGGACACCGCCCTCGGCTGGCTCGCCAACGACAAGGGCCCGTTCCGCAGCCTCAAGCCCGCCCAGCACCTCAGCCGGGTCGGCCACTTCGCCGTCGGCTCCGTCCTCATGGTCGCCCTGTCGATGCTCACCTCCGCGCTCGCCCTGGCCGCGGCCGCCGGCGTCATCGGCATCGACGCCCCCCACCTGCCGATGCTCTGGCTGTTCGGGACGTGCGCCACGGCCGCGATGGGGATCACCGCGCTGGCCCTGCTCGCCGCGTTCGGTACGCCGGGCCCCATCGTGTCCATGCTGATCCTGATCGGCCTCGCCGTTCCGTCCGCCGGCGGCACCGTCCCGCTGCAGGCCCTGCCGTCCTTCTACCGGTTCCTCGGCGAGTTCGAACCCTTCCGGCAGGTGGTCGACGGCGTCCGCGCCATCCTGTACTTCGACGCCCGGACCGGCGCCGGACTCGGCCGCGCCTGGACCATGGTCGGCCTCGGGTTCGCCCTCTCGGTCGCCCTCGGCCTCCTCGTCACCCGCCTCTACGACCGCCGGGGCCTCCACCGCTCCGCGCCCCTGACGCCGGCCGCGCAGGCGATCGGCTGACCTCCGACCCGCGGCTGCTCGCCACCGCCGGTCCGGTGCCGACGCACCTGCGCGACATCACCCGGCACCGGCACCGGCCCCGCGCCGGTGCCGGGCCGTCCGCGGCGCCCGCCCCGGCCCGCGGAACACCGAACCGCGGGGCCCCTCCCGGCCGGAAGGGCCCACCGGACACGACCATCGAAACGGCCACCATGCCTCGGTCCACTCACCGGGCGGCGCCCACCCCGCCCGGCGGCCTCTCCCGCCGCACCCCGGACGCCGCCGTCCCGCTGCGGCCGCTCGGCCGCCTCCACGACGTCGCCTCGGCGCTGACGGCGCTGCTGGCGTCCGACCTCAAGGAGCACGGACTCACCGCGCCCGCCTTCCACATCCTCGCCGTGCTGCGCCGGGCCGGCCCCGACCACCGGCTGACCACCGGTCGGCTCGCCGCGATCGACATGGTCACCTGCTCCGGAATGACCGTACGCGCCGACAAGCTGGAGAAGAGCGGACTGGTCGTCCGCGAACGCGACGAAAACGACCGCCGCGTCGTCCACCTCCGCCTCACCGAGCGCGGCCTCCGCCTCACCGACCGGGTCCTGGCCGGCCTGCACGCCCGGGAAGCCCGGCTGACGGCCGGGTTCGACGCCGACGAACTGCGGGCCCTGGCCGGACTGGCCGACCGCCTGGAACGGGCCCTGCAGCACTCCGCCGGCGCGTTCCGCCCGGTGCCGCCGCCGCACTGACGACGCCCCCGGCGGGAGGTCAGAGCGGAGTGCTGCCGCTGCTGCCCTCCAGGACGAGCAGCAGGCGGCCGAGGTCCCGGGACAGGTCCTCGCGCTCCTCCGGGGTCAGGCCGGAGAGCAGGGTCCGGTCGTAGGCGAGCAGGTCGGGGTAGACCCGGTCGACCAGTTCCGCTCCCTCGGCGGTCAGGGAGAGGTGGGAGACGCGGCGGTCGCGGTCGTCGGCGCGGCGGGCGACCAGGCCGCGCTCCTCCAGCTGCCGCAGGCGCTTGGTGACCGCGGCCCCCGACGCGAAGGTCTCCCGGGCGAGTTGAGAGGGCGTCAGCTCGCGGTCGGTGCGGCGCAGGGCCCCGAGGATGTCGAACTCGGGCCGGGTGAGGCCCTCCTGGGGCAGCGGACCGGTCCTGCCCTGCTGCAGGAGGGCGGCGATCCGGTTGATCCGGCCGAGCACGGCGATCGGTTCGGGATCCAGCTCGGGGTAGGCCTGTTGCCACTGCCGCATCACGCCCGCGACGGCGTCCTCCACGTGCGCTGCTCCGTCTCTGCCACTGCGGGCGATCGCTGTCCGAACCGGTCCCGGCGCCGCACCGGCCCGCCGCAGGGGGGTGCCGGGCCGGGTGGCCGACTTCGATCCTAGGGGCAGGCCACGGACCGTCCGTGGCCGCCGCGTCCGTCGAGCATGGCGGCCAGCTGCCCGTGCCCCTCCCGCTCGGCCCGGGCGATCCGGGCCTGCGGCAGCGCGCGCTGCCACCACTCGCCGGAGGCGACGTCCGCGGCCTCGCGCAGCTCCACGAGCGCGTGCGCGAGCCGGCGGCGGGCGGCGGCCGCGGTCGGCGCGTGCGCGACGGCGCTGCGGGCCGCCTCGGTGGCCGCCTGGAGCGCGGCGAGGGCCCGGTCGACGCGGGTGCCGGTGCGGCGGTTGGTCACCACCAGGCAGGCGGCCAGGCCGAACAGGGCGCCGAGGCAGGTGTCCAGCCAGCGGTCGGTGACCATCGTCCGGGCGTCCTGGTAGCCGGCGAATTCGGTCATCAGCAGCGCCAGCGGGGTCACGAAGCTGCTCGCCAGCCAGTAGTTGCGGGTGATCGTCGCCTCGGTCGCGAAGTGGCAGGCCAGCACGAGCAGGACGAGCGCGAGCTGTCCCGTCCGGGACACCGGCAGCAGCGCGGTGAACACGAGCAGCCCGAGCAGGTTGCCGAGCACCCGCTGGAGCGACCGCTGCCAGGACAGGCCCGCGCTCGCCTGGTGGATCGAGGCCGCGGTGACCACCGCCCAGCCGGGCCGTCCGACCCCCAGCGCCATCGACGCCCACCCGGCGGCCGCACAGCCGAGCGCGACCCGCAGCACGATCGGCGGCAGCGGCGAGCCGGGGCGCAGCGCCTGCCACCGCGACGGCCGGCCCGCGGCCGCCGTCGCCGCCTCCGCCTCGACGCCGCGCAGCTCCGCGGCCTCGGCGGCGGTGAGTTCGACGACCGGCAGCGGCCGGTTGCGCCGCAGCTCGCGGGCCCACCGTTCGTACTGCCCGGCGGCGTCGGGGTCGGGGTGGGCGGGTCGGGAGGCGAGGGCGGACTCGGCGCGGACGAGCAGGCGTTCCAGGCCGGCCGCGGTCCGGCGGCGCGGCTCGGCGACGGTGGGCGCCGCGTCCGGCACGAGGGCGTGGCGGGCGGCGTTGACGGCGGCGGCGAGCGCCGTCCGGGCGGCCGGGCGGCGGGCGGGTTCGCTCGACAGCAGGCGGGCGGCGGCTTCGAGCGCGCGCGCCGTCAGGATCCGCTCGGGCCCGAACGGCCGGACCAGGGCCGGGGCCATGCAGACCGCCCAGGCCACGGCGGCGCCGGCGGCGGTGAGCGCCAGGTGCCCGGGCAGTTCGGCGAGCCGCTGGGGCACGAACGCACAGGTGGTGCTGGTGAAGGTCACGATGAGAGCCCCGGGCGGACCGACCCGCCCCGCCTCGCAGGCCAGCTTGTGGAGCGCCGCCAGCACGGCGCAGACCGCGACCAGCACGGCCACCGACCGGGTGAGCGAGGCCGCGGTGAGCGCAACCCCCGTGCTCAGCAGCGTGCCGACCGCCACCCCGCCGACCGTACGGGCCCGCGCGGGATACGGAAGCCCGTGGCCGTAGAGGGCGCACAGGCCGCCCGCCATCGCGTACAGCGCGAGGTCGAGCCGGCCGAGCCCGAGCAGCGTGAGGTTCACGGCCCCCGCGGTCACGACAGCACTGACGGCGGGCTTGTGCCAGATGTCCACCGGAGCGCCCAGCCGGAGGACCTGGCGCAGCGGTGGCACGGGGATGCGACGGGCACGCGGCGCGGGTGGGGACTGTTCGAGCATGAAAAAAGGTTAACAGTTAATTTACTCGTAAATCACATGGGTTCGGCAGCCGTCCCGGGTGCCGGGCGTACCAGGGTGCCGGTCGGCACTCCTTCGCGCGGTGCACCCGCGGAGGCCGGTGCCGGGCGCTGGGGCGAGCGCAACTCTCGACCGGCAGGGGCGACTTGGTTCCGGGCCGCCGGCCGGGCGCGGATGGCGGGCGGTCGGCTTCGGGGCCGGTCGCGGCAGCCGGCGGTCGGGGGACCGGGGCCGACAGGCCGGTGCGGCGGGGACCGCCGGCGGCGCGATCGGGGACCGTCGGTCCCTGGGCCGCCCGGCCTCGCCGGTCGAGGATCGGGATCGACGGACGACAACCCCTCATCGTGTCCGTCCTCCCCGCCCTAGGAGACAGACCATGTCCGCGCCCGACCGTGCCCGACCAGCCGCCGAACCGTCCGCGCAGGGGAACAAGACCTTCGGACTGCCCGCGGCGACCGCGCTGGTCGTCGGCAGCATCATCGGTACCGGGGTGTTCGCACTGCCGTCCGCGCTCGCGCCGTACGGGCCGATCGCGCTGGTGGCGTTCGTGCTGGTGACCGTCGGGGCGGTGGCGCTGGCGGTGACCTTCGGGCGGCTGTCGGAGCGGGTGCCGGACAGCGGCGGGCCCTACGTCTACGCCCGGCAGGCGTTCGGCGAGTTCGCCGGCTTCCTCACCGCGTGGTCGTACTGGATCACCGCCTGGGCCGGCAACGCGGCGATCGTGGTCGCCTGGGTCGGCTACGTCGAGGTGTTCGTCAACAAGGGGCACCACACCGGGGCTTCGATCGCGATCGCGCTGATCGGCCTGTGGGTGCCGGCGATCGTCAACCTGACCGGGGTGCGCAACATCGGCGCCTTCCAGGTGGTCACCACCGTCCTGAAGTTCCTGCCGCTGGGGTTCATGGCCACGGCCGGGCTGCTGTTCGTCAAGGCGGGCAACTTCGGCGCCTTCAACGCGAGCGGCGGATCCGCCCTGGGCGCGATCTCCGCGGCGGGCGCGATCGCGCTGTTCAGCTACATCGGGCTGGAGACCGCCTCGGTGGCGGCCGGGCGGGTGCGCGACCCGCGCCGCAACGTGCCGAGGGCGACCGTCTACGGCACGCTGGCCTGCGCCGCGATCTACCTGCTCGGCACCCTGGCCGTCTTCGGCACCGTGCCGCACGACCAACTCCTGTCCTCCGGCGCGCCGTTCACCGACGCGATGAACAGCATCGCGGGCGGCCACTGGGCCGGCGACCTGGTCGCCGCCGCGGCGATCATCTCCGGGATCGGCGCGCTCAACGGCTGGACGATGATCTGCGCGGAGATGCCGATGGCGGCGGCCCGCGACGGCCTCTTCCCGTCCGTGTTCGCCCGCACCAGGGGGCGCGGCGAGGTGCCGGCCTTCGGCATCCTCTCGGCGACCGTGCTGGCCTCGCTGCTGACCGTGTTCAGCTACACCCGGTTCACCAAGGTGTTCACCGAGATCGTGCTGCTGAGCGTGCTGACCGCGGTGATCCCGTACCTGGTCTCGGCGGCCGCGCAGCTCTACTGGCTGGTGCAGCACGGCCGCGAGCAGCTCGACCGGCGGCGGCTGGTCAAGGACGTCACCGTCACGCTGCTCGCCCTCGCCTTCTCCTACTGGTCGATCCAGGGCAGCGGCTACCAGACCGTCTACTACGGCCTGTTCACCGTCCTGCTCGGCGTCCCCGCCTACATCTGGGTGGAGCGCCCGCACCCGGCCCACGGCACCACCGCCGGGGCCGACCGCACCGCCGTCCCGGGGCCGACCGCCGCACCCGGCCCGGCCACCGCGCCGCCGCTGCCGTAGGCGGGCCGCACCGCCCGGCCTGCCCGCCCTCCCGCTGCGCGCGCCGACCGCGCGTCACCCCCTGCGAGAACCGCCGCACCCCGGCGCCCCGACAACTCCCTTGAGAGGAACCACCCATGTCCGTCCTGCGTGTCGATTCCGAGGCCGGCCGCCTGCGCCAGGTGATCCTGCACCGCCCCGGCCTGGAACTGTCCCGGCTCACCCCGCGCAACGTCGACGAGCTGCTCTTCGACGACATCCTGTGGGCCAAGCGCGCCCGCGAGGAGCACGACGCCTTCGCCCAGGTGCTGCGCGACCACGGCGTGACCGTCCACCACTACGGCCGGCTGCTCGCCGAGACCCTGGAACTGCCGCGGGCCCGGGCCTGGCTGCTCGGTCAGGTCGTCAGCCCGGCCGCCGTCGGCCCGGCGCTGGTCGACCCGCTGCACGAGCTGTGCACGGACCTGGACGCCGAGACCCTGGCGGAGTACCTGATCGGCGGCGTCCTCAAGGACGACCTGCCGCTGCGCAGCCCGCACAGCCTGGTCTGGCACACCGTCGGCGACCAGGACTTCGCCCTGCCGCCGCTGCCCAACCACCTCTTCCCCCGCGACAACTCCTGCTGGATCGGCGCGCGTCACAGCCTCAACCCGATGGCGAAGCCGGCCCGCCGGCGGGAGACCCTGCACACCGCCGCGATCTACCGCTTCCACCCGCTGTTCGCCGAGACCGCCCCGCCGCTGATCGACGGCACCACCACGCCGAGCGGACTGAGCCTGGAGGGCGGCGACGTCCACGTCCTCGCGCCCGGCGTGGTCATGGTCGGAATGGGCGAGCGCACCACCCCGCAGGCCGTCGAGACCCTCGCCCAGCAGCTCTTCCTGACCAACACCGCGCACCGGCTGATCGCCGTCCGGCTGCCCGCCAGCCGGGCGTTCATGCACCTGGACACGGTGATGACGATGATCGACCGGGACACCTTCACCCTCTACCCGGGCCTGGCCGACCAGTTGCGCTCCTGGACCCTCACCCCGGCCCCCGAGCGGGCAGCCGGCTTCGACGTGCGGGCCGACGCCGACCTCGCCGCCTCGCTGGCCGAGGCCCTCGGCCTGGACAAGGTCCGCTTCCTCTCCGCCGACCTGGACGTGCGGACCGCCGAGCGCGAGCAGTGGGACGACGGCAGCAACTTCCTCGCCCTCGAACCCGGGGTCGTCGTCGGCTACGAGCGCAACACCACCACCAACACCTACCTGCGCAAGCAGGGCATCGAGATCGTCACCATCGCCGGCTCCGAGCTCGGCCGCGGCCGCGGCGGAGCGCGCTGCATGAGCTGTCCGATCCAGCGCGACCCCGCCAACTGACCACCGCCGAGAAGGAGTTCACCATGGACGTCAACCTGCACGGCCGCCACTGGCTGCGCGAGCTCGACTTCACCGCCGCCGAGATCCACCACCTGCTCGACCTCGCCGCCGAACTGAAGGCCGCGAAGCGGGCGGGCACCGAGACGCCGCGGCTGACCGGCCGCAGGATCGCCCTGATCTTCGAGAAGGCCTCCACCCGCACCCGCTGCGCCTTCGAGGTCGCCGCCGCCGACCAGGGCGCCACCACCACCTACCTCGGCCCGGACGGCTCGCACATGGGCCACAAGGAGAGCACCGCCGACACCGCCCGGGTCCTCGGCCGGATGTACGACGGCATCGAGTACCGCGGCTTCGGCCAGCAGACCGTCACCGACCTCGCCCGCCACGCCGGCGTACCGGTCTACAACGGCCTGACCGACGAGTGCCACCCCACCCAGAGCCTGTGCGACGTGTTCACCATGCGCGAGCACAGCGGGAAGCCGGTGCAGGAGATCTCCTTCTGCTACCTCGGCGACGCCCGCAACAACACCGCCAACTCCCTGCTGATGATGGCGAGTCTGCTCGGCATGGACGTGCGCGTCGCCGCCCCGCGCGAACTGTGGCCCGCCCCGGCGCTCGTCGACGAATGCCGGCGGCTCGCCCGGGACAGCGGCGCCCGGATCACCCTCGCCGAGGAGGTCGAGGAGGCCGTGCGCGGAGCGGACTACCTCTACACCGACGTGTGGGTGTCCATGGGCGAGGACCACGCCCAGTGGCCCGAACGGATCGCCCGGCTGCTGCCGTACCAGGTCAACGCCAAGACCCTGGCGGCGACCGGCAACCCCGACACCGCCTTCCTGCACTGCCTGCCCGCCCTGCACGACCGCCGCACCGACCTCGGCGCCGAACTCGCCGACGAACACGGGCTCGACGGCCTCGAAGTCACCGACGAGGTCTTCGAGTCGCCGGCCTCGCTGGTCTTCGACCAGGCCGAGAACCGGATGCACACCATCAAGGCGATCCTGGTCGCCACCCTGGGGCGGGACTGATGCGCATCGTCGCCGCCCTCGGCGGAAACGCCCTGCTCCAGCGGGGCGAGCACCCGGACGCCGCCGTCCAGCGGCACCACGTCCACGAGGCCGGGCGCTCGCTCGCCGAACTCGCCCTCGCCGGCCACCAGGTGGTGATCACCCACGGCAACGGGCCGCAGATCGGCCTGCTCGCCGTGGAGAGCGAGAACGACCCGGCGCTGAGCGCGCCCTACCCGCTCGACGTGCTCGGCGCGCAGACCCAGGGCATGATCGGCACCCTGCTGGCCAGGGAACTCGCCGGCCGCCTGCCCGATCGGGCGGTCGCCGCCCTGGTCACCCACACCGAGGTCGACCCGGGCGACCCCGCCTTCGGCCTGCCGGACAAGTTCATCGGCGGCGGACTGACCGAGGAACAGGCCCGGTCGATGGAGCGCGAGCGCGGCTGGAGCTGCGCCCGGGACGGCGGGCGGCTGCGCCGGGTGGTGCCGTCGCCGCTGCCCCGGGAGGTCGTCGAACTGCCGGCCGTCCGCACGCTGCTGGCCACCGGGACGGTGGTGATCGCGGCCGGCGGGGGCGGCGTCCCGGTGGTCCGCGACCCCGGCACCGGCCTGCTGCGCGGCGTCGAGGCCGTCGTCGACAAGGACCGCACCGCCGCCCTGCTCGCCGAACGGCTGGACGCGGACGCCCTGTTGATCCTCACCGACGTCACCCACGTCTTCCGCGGCTTCGGCACCTCCCGGCCCCGGGCGGTCACCGTCGCCACCCCCGAGGAGCTGCGCCGACTCGACCTGCCGGCCGGGTCGATGCGCCCCAAGGCCGAGGCGGCCGCCGGATTCGTCGAGCGCACCGGCGGGTCGGCCGCCATCGGGCCGCTCGACGACGCACTCGGCACCCTCCTCGGCACCACCGGCACCACCTGCCGGCCCGCCCCGGCGGCCTGACGCCGCGTCGGCCGCACCCGCCCGTCCGGCGGGACGCCCGAAGCACGGGCGTCCCGCCGCATACCCCCGCGACGGGCGGGGCATGAACAGGACAACGCAAGGCATGAGGGCAGGGTCGACCGAACCCCGGGGGGAATCCCATGGCCATCGCACGCCGCACGCTGCTGACCCGCGGCACCGCCGCCGCCGTCGCCACCGCGTTCGGCGGCCTCCTCCCGGCCCCCGCCGCCCGCGCGGCGACCGGCACGCCCGGCGGGAAGCCCACCGCCGACTGGATGTCGTACCTCGCACCGGAACGCTCCCTGCTCGGCCTCACCGTCCCCGGCACCCACGACTCCTGCTGCACCGACCCCGCCCACGGCACCGAGTGGTCCCACACCCAGAACTGGGGCGTCCCCGAGCAACTCGCCCAAGGCGTCCGGTTCCTGGACATCCGCTGCAACGGCCTCCAGGGAACGGCCGACGAACTCGGCATCTACCACTCCGACGCCTACCAGTACGTCCGCCTCCAGGACGTCCTGGACCAGTGCCGCGCCTTCCTGACGGCCCATCGGGGCGAGACGATCGTCATGCGGCTCAAGAACGAGAACGCGGGCGGCCAGGCCCTGGACGCCGCCGAGTTCCGCCGCCGGATCAACCACTACCTCGACGACCTCGGCTACCGCAGCCTCTTCCACCTCTACGGCTGGCCCACCCTCGGCACCGCCCGCGGACGCATCGTGCTCCTCGCCGACTTCGCCAACGACTGGGGCCTGATCCAGTGGTCCAGCGGCACGAACCAGTACTTCCGCACCCAGGACCTCTGGCAGACCGACCAGTTGTTCCCCCTGCAGGTCAAGGGCCAGGCGATCACCCAGCAGTTCGACGCGGCCACCGCCGACCCCGACTCCCCGCAGATGTACGTCAACTTCCTCAGCTACGCCGGCGGCCTGTGGCCCAAAACCGCCGAACAGACCCTGATGGACCAGTCCGTCTACCCCTACCTCACCACCCACACCACCCGCCCCGCCCGCTACGGCATCGTCCCGATGGACTTCCCCGACTTCCACGTCAACGTCCTGCAGATGCTCATCGACAAGAACTTCCCCGCCTGACCACGAACAGCGGCGCGAACGGCCGCTGCTTCGGGGCGGCGGTGCCGGCGGGCGGGCTGCGGGTGGGTTCACGGCCACAGCTGCTTCGACCAGTCGCCCCGGAAGCGATAGTCACGGCCGTCGCCGGCCTGCTTCGTCCCGCCGGGAACGACTTCCTCGTGGTACGGATACTGCCCCGTCACCGCCGCCAGCAGGAATTCCAGGAACCCGCCCTCGAACAGGTCCCACTCGCGCATCGAGTCGAACTTGGCGGCGACCGGCCAGCGGTCCGGTTCCGGGCCCCGCATCAGCCAGAAGAACTGGTCGGAGCTCCAGTTGTTGCCCCACTTCAACAGCCCGCCCTCGGCCGGGAACAGCGGATACGGGCACTCGGCGTAGTCCCCGTCCCGGTAGGCCTGGGCCAGCATCGCGCAGTAGCCGTAGGGATCCGTCGTGCAGTACAGGAATCCCTCGAAGCCGAGTGGCTGCCCGGTTTGGGGACTGGGCGCTGCCGACGGCGTGAAGATGTGCAGTTCGCCTCTGACGCTGACCGTCCCGTACCGGTCGGCGAACGCCCGGTAGTCCGAAGGCAGTTCGAAACCGAGCACCTCGCGCCCGAGCTCCCACGGAACCGGCGCCACCCCTCCTGCGGGCGGCGGCCCGATCACCGCGCCCAGCCGCTCCAGCGTCTCCTCGACGTTCACGTCCACTCCCGTCGTCCGCCCGTCCTCGCCGGAGGGATTCAATTTCCCAGGTTCACCAGTCCGCCCGGGCCGTAGCGCGCGTTGTCCACGACCGTCCAGGCGGAGTCCGTACTCGCCCCGGTGGTGGCGTCCCACGCGTAGAGCGACATGTCCCACTTGCTCGGAATGCTGCTGCCGGTGCTGTTGTACTGCGGTCGCACGTCGTACAGCACGTAGCCGCGGTTCATGCCGCCTTCGGCTCTGGTCTCGAAAGCCCGCATGCTGTTGGTGATGGTGCCGCCGGTCGCCTGGTTGGTGTTGGCCCCCAGTTGGAAACAGGGCGTCAGGTTCCGCTCGTCCGCCGTTCCCCCGGCCATGCGCGGCACGGAGTGACAGCGGGCGAGGTCGGTGGTCTTGAATCCGAGCGCGAGCGCCCGGGCCTGAGCGTCGATCCAGCCCCGGATGTCGCCGGCCTTGGTCGCGGACTCGCCCCTCTTGGAGCTGGGCGCCCCTTCGAGGCAGGCCTTGACTCCCCGGTTGCGGCCCTGGGCGTCCGACGGCAGGTAGTCGACCCATCCCCCGCCGTCCAGGTCCGTGGCCCCCGACGGCTTCTTGTCCTTGCAGGTGGAGACGCGGTTGCCGTCCTCGCCGGGGGACGGGCTGCCGTGTCCCGGGGCGGGCTCCGGGGCGACGGGCGCCTCCTGCACCGTCGTGACGTCGTCGACGGTCAGCGTTGCGCCGTCGCGGTGCACGACGAGCCCGCCGGACTCGAGGGCGGCCGGGGCCGGGGCGGTGGTGGCGGCCGGGGCCTGGACCCGGAGGGCGGTGTAGTGGCCGTTGGGCTTGCGGACCAGTCCGTCGTAGCTGACGGCCGGGCTGCCGAGGGTGGCGGCCTGTGCGGGGGAGAGCCGCCGGACGGCGTCGGGTGTCAGGTATGCGGTGCCCGGGCGGGTGTCGACGGTGGTGCCGTGCTGCTGCGCGTACTGCGTCAGCGCGGCGGCCCGGGGCCTGCGGTAGGGGCTGTCGCCGGTGTCCTCCTCCTGGCCGGCGGACCGGTTGCCGGCCTGCGGGGCCGGTGCGGGCGCGTCGCCGCCCTGGTCCATGGCGGCCGCCGGGTTCGACGGGGCGGTGGCGAAGCTCTGGATCGCCTGCGCCATCCGCCCGAGCAACTGCTGTTCCCGGGACTGGAGTTGCTGTTCCTTCGTCGTGAGGTCGGCGGCCTTGGCGTCGTTGGCCCTGGAGGCGGCGTCGAGCTGGGAGGACCGGGCGTCGACCTGGTCGGCCTCCTGCCGGATCTGGTTCTGCTCGCCCTGGATCTTGTCCTCCACGGCGTTTTCCTGGTTCTTCCTGGCCTCCAGTTGGCTCGCCTCGGCGTCGTAGGCGGCGGCCGCGCCCGCGTCGGCGGGCATCTGGAACGTGTGCGGTTTGGCGTTGTGGGCGGCGATCTCGCCGTCCAGGGCCTTCGCGCGCCCGTTGTGGCCGTCGATCTCCTGGTTCACTGCGGCGACCCTGGCGTTGAGCGCCGCCTTGCTGTCGCGGATGGCGGCGGCCTCCTTGGTGATCCGCTCCGCCTCGGCGACCACGTCCTTGCCCTGCTGGGCGAGCTGCGCCGCCTGCCGGTTCGCGTCGTCGATCTCCGCCATGAGGGTCGCCAGCGCGGCGTCGAAGCCCCCGGGGGCCACCAGCGGTGCGGGGGCGACGGTGCCCGCCTGTGCCGGGACGGCCGCGGCGTCGGTCGCGGCGACGGTCTGCGCCCCTGCGGCGACGATCGGCGCCAGGAGTGCCATGAGCACGAGGTGGAGGATGCGCGGCAGCGTCCGCCGGCGGCCCGCGGCCGTCCTGCGCGAGGGCGCGGTCATCCGGTCACCTTGCCGGTGAGTTCGTCGGCGATCAGGGAGGCGGTGGGCTCGCCGTCACCGGCCTGGCAGACGGAGGCCTGTATCAGGCTGGCGCCCTTCACCCGGGCCTGGTGGTAGCAGGCCCAGTTCGCGGTGTCGCCCTGCGTCGCGGTCCACGCCACGGCGACCTCGGTGGCGGGGTGCGCCGCGTAGGTCCACTTCGAGGTGCGCCCGGCCCGGTCGGTGAGGGTGGAGGTCGGGCACTTGGTGAGGCCTTCGGTGAGGGTGCGGAAGGCCGCGCTGGCCTTCTCGCCGTTCGGGAACACGCCGATCACCTGGTTGACGGTGTAGCTGCCCGAGCCTGCGGCGTCCTGGTAGGTCGCGGACAGGAACGCCTTCCACCCCTGTCCGTAGACCGACTGCGTGGTCGGTCCGGCGGCGGTGGCGCATTCCGACGGGGCCGCGGCGAGCGGGGCGTGCGGCCGGTTCGACTGGGGCCCGGCCAGCAGGGTCGTTCCGGCCAGTCTGCTGACGCTGTCCGGCGCGATCAGGTCGGCCTGGACGGTGCCCTCGGCGATGTGCGGCGGAAGGCCCGTCGGCTGCTGCGGCCAGAGCCGCCATCCGATGCCGGCCAGCAGCAGGCAGGGCAGTACCGCGGCCACCAGCAGCCACCGGTGGCGCAGTGTCCCGGTTCCGCGGCGCGCCGCCCGCGCTGCGGCGGGCGGCTGGGCGCCCGGCGCGGTGACCGTCTGCGCGACTGTCGGCGTGGGCGGTGACGTGGGCGGCGGTGTGCCCCGGCCGGTCGGTCGGCCCGGAGCCGCGGGCGCGGACGGCACCGCGGCCGCCGGCCCGCCGGGGACCGCCCCGCCGGGCGCCGGTGCTGCCGCGCCGCCGCCGAGCCGGGGCGGCACCGCGCGGGGTGTCTGCTGCCAGGTCGGCGGTGCCGGTGCGGCGGCCGGGTCCTGGTTCCAGTAGTGCTTCGTCATGACGTCCCCCTCGTCGTGGAGTTCGGGTCGGCGCCGGTCATCGGCTGCACGCCACGGCGAGGACGAACAGCAGGAGGAGCACGGCGAGGAGGCCGAGGCAGCCGATGCCGCCCTCCGGGTTCTTGCCGTTGGCCTCGACCGTTCCGCCGGGGCGCAGGCCGGGGTGGCGGTCGGTGTAGTGCGCGATCTGTGCCCGCTCGCCCTGGGACTCGGTGCCCCAGGAGGTCTTGAAGCCGCACTCGCCGCACCGGTAGCGGTATGCCATGTCGATTCCTTGGACGTCGAGGTGATGGTGGGTCGGTGGGTCGCCGCGCGGCGGGGTCAGCGCCAGCGCCAGCAGACGGTGTAGCCGAGGTCGGGGAACTCGTTGGAGCGCCAGTAGGTGGAGGCGTCCTGGCCGCAGAACGCGGGGTAGTTGGGCGTGCTGGTGCGTCCGGTGACGTAGACGTTGGAGCGTTCGCAGCTGCCGACGTTGGTGAAGGTGGTGCCCGAGTTGAACAGGCATTCGCGGACGGTGGCGTAGCCCGCGTCGTCGGGGAACACCATGGACAGGCACTGCAGGACGTCGCGGTCGGCGCCCCTGGGGCCGGCGACGGTCCGCCACTGGTTGTAGTGGGGCCAGTTGTCGCACTTGGAGTGGTCGCTGGTGCCGCGGTAGACGGCGAGGACCTTGAAGGCGCCGGTCCGGCAGGACAGCAGCGACCACGGTCCCGAGCCGTTCGGTCCGAAGACGCAGTCGCCCTGCTGGGCGTGGTAGGAGTCGCCGCCGGGGCTCTGGTAGCTGAGGCAGAGGACCCGCGAGTACCGCTTGGAGCTGACGCTCTCGTCGTTGCCGGGCACGTTGGCGCAGCCGTCCAGGTCGGTGCTGCCCTCGTTGATCCGGACGACCTTGAACGCGCCGGCGGTGCAGCTGGTCGGGGTGAGGTCGGCGCGGTCGCTGGTACCGGTGTCGTGGAAGCAGTCGCCGAGGGACGCGGTGGCGATCGGATCGGTCGGCGTCGGGCTCGGAGTGGGTGTGGGCGTCGGTGTCGGCGTCGGTGTCGGCGGGCGGGTGCGGGTGACGGTCGGGTCGGGCTGCGGGATCCGGTACGTGCTGCCGGCGGGGCGCGGCTGGTGACTGACCGTCAGCGGGTGGCTGTCGGCGGCCGAGCGGGCGTCGGCCGGGTGGGAGTCGCTGCGGTGGACCGCCACCAGCACCAGGGCCGCGACGGCGGCCAGCGCGGCGAGCACCTTGCCGACGCGCGCCGCCGCGCTGCCCGTTCCCGCGCCGGAGGCGCCTGCCGGACCGACCGGACCCGCCGAGGAGCCTCCGCCCGGCTTCGCTCCCCCGCCCGCTTTCGCACCGCCGCCCGGCTTCGCCTTCGGTCCCCCGCCCGCTTTCGCACCGCCGCCCGGCTTCGGCTTCGCTCCCCCGGCGGCCTTCGCCCCGCGCCCGGCCTTCGGGCGGCCGGACGCCGAGGCCAGTTGCTCGGCCCAGGCGGCGGGCGTCGGCCGGGCGGCCGGGTCCGTGCCGAGCGAGGCGCGGGCCAGGGCGCCGAGGGCGGGGTCGATCGCCGCCAGCGCGGCCGGGTCGGTGGTGCTCTGGTCGCGGGCGAACAGGCGCACGGCGAGCAGGGCGAGCTTGTAGGTGTCGCTGTGCCGGGTCGCCCGTTCCTCGCCCGCGGGGACGTGCCAGTCCGGGGTCTCGGCCTGCGGCAGGACCGTCGCGCGGTCGGTGCGGGCGGCGTCGCAGTCGATGAGGAAGCACTCGGGCTGCGGCGCGAGGGCGAAGAGCAGGTTCTTCGGCGAGAGGTCGCCGACGGCGACGCCGAAGCGGTGCAGCCGGTCGAGGGTGGTGGCGAGGTCGGCGAGCAGCAGCAGCCGGTCCCGGTCGGTGACGGCCAGTCCGATCCCGGCGACGTAGGCGTCGTCGTTGAGGAGGTACTCCAGGGTGGCGAGCCGGGGCGGGCCCTGGTGGCCGGCCGCCAGGGTCCGGAGGGTGAAGTGGAAGCGGTCGGGGACGGCGCGCATCAGGAACCCGCACGTCCGTCCGCCGCGCCGGACCACGGCGGCCGGCCAGGCGGTCTTCTCGCACAGCCAGCGGCCCTGTTCGCCGGTCAGCCGTCCGGGCAGGGCGACGGCGGCGGCCAGCGCGGCGGCGTCGACCTGCGGCAGCACGGCGGGGGCGTACTCCTTGTAGACGACCTCCCAGCCGCCGTCGGCCGCCGACTCGTTGATGCGCTTGTTGCGCACCCGGTGGACCGTTCCCTGGCCGCCCCGGCCGAGTTCCCCGCCCAGGTCGAGCGTGGCGAACTCGACCGGGGCGGCCGGCCCCGCGCTCACCGGTGTCCCTCGGCGCGGGGCCAGATCGCCAGCAGGGTGCGGTCGTCGTCGAAGGTCTCCCGGGTGAAGTCCAGCACGTGGCCGAGCCACAACGGCGGCGGAGGCGAGGCGAGTTGACGGGAGAACAGGTTCCCGACCCGGCCGTCGCCCTCGCCGAGCGGGTCGCCGAACCCGTCGGTGCCGACCAGCAGCGTCCACGGCTCGGCCAGCCGTCCGACGGCGGTCTCCGGCCGGTCGGGGACCAGGGGCAGCGGGGAGACCTCGTTGCCGACCAGCGGCGTGCCCGGTACGGCCTTGCCGCCGAACAGCGGGTGGTAGCCCCCGCCGGCCCGGTCGAGGAGCCAGGCCCCGGAGTCGCCGATCCGGAAGAGTTCGGCCTCCAGGGTGTCGCCCGCGGCGCGGACCGCCCCGGCCACCAGGGTGGTCGCGTACAGGCGGGCCACCTCGGCCGTCTGCGGGGCGGGGACGCCGAGCCGCCAGCGCGCCAACTCCCGCAGCCGTTCCGCGGCGTGGGCCGCGACGTCGGCGCCGTCGAGCCGCTCCGGGCCCCGGTCGAGCAGGTGCAGGATGCGTTCGACGGCGGCCCGGCACGCCTCGACCGCGCCCTGGTGGGACTCGGCGGCGCTGGACACGCCGTCGGCGACGGCGAAGACGATGCTGCCGGTGGCCTCGTGCACGGCGGCCCGCACCGCGTCCTGGCGCGGCTGACGGTAGTAGCGGTGCTTGGCGCCGCGGACGGAGGCGAACCGCAGGGTGAGCCGGTCGGTGGACCAGCCCTCGCACTCGCTGTCGGGGAAGTCGAAGGCGTACTGGCTGGGCGGCCGGGCCTCGAACTCCAGGCCCGGCACGTCGACCGTGATCCGCTGCCACGGCGCCGGGCCCGGCCCGGCCGGCGGCGGGCCGGCAGGCCTCGGGGGCGCCGCCGGCGGTACGGGGTCGGGGTCGCCCCGGCGGGCGGGCGTCACCGGCCGACCTCGTCGATGGCCATGGTGAACTGGTCGGGCCGGTTCACCACCAGCTGCGGGTTGGCCGAGTTCAGGGCGTGCCCGGAGGCCACCAGGCTCATGGTGAGCGAGTGGAAGAACTCCGAGATCGCCCGGCCGATGTCGGTGCCGGACTTGGCGAGGAAGGCGAACTCGGGGCGGGTCGCCACGTCGACCATGGTCTGCGCCCGGGCGTCGCCCAGGCCGCAGGCGATGATGTTGGGCGCGGTCGGGGTGCGGTCCCGGTCGGTCAGCTCGGCGTGCGGCGCGTGCCAGGCCGAGCCGTCGGTGGGCTGGCCGTCGCTGAGCAGGAAGACCACCGGGCGGTGCACCCGGTAGCCCTCGCCGCGCAGCCACTTCACGTCGCCGGGGATGCGCTGCAGCAGGTCCTCGAAGACCGCCGCGTAGTTGGTCACCCCCCGGATCACCAGCTGCGGCACCGTGGTCTCGGTGCGCATGTCGGCCACCGCGAGCCGGACCTGGACGTCGTCGGAGAAGCCCAGCACGGCCAGCCGGAGCTTGGCCGCGACCATCGGCTCGGCCCGCAGCCCCTCGCACAGCGACGCCACCCCGTCCCCCAGCTCCCGCTGGTACGGGGCCATCGACCCCGACTCGTCGGCCACCACGTAGGCCGGCAGCAGGACGCCCTTCGCCTCCGCCATCGCAAACACCGCCTCCCTCAAGTTCCCGTACAGGTGTCGCGGACGGGGCGGCCCGGGGCCGCGCAGCGGGTGCGCCGGGGCCGCGAACCGCCGTCCGCTCCACCGATGCTGATGTTGCGTCAGGCGAAAGCACAGGTCACAGCGCCGGTCATATCTGACCGGTGGTCAGCGGTAGGCTCGCCCCTGTTTCGGATCCTCGGGGGAAGGTCGGTTTCGTGGCGGAGACGCTCGGAGCACTGGTGCGCCGGTTACGGAAGCAAGCCGGTCTGACGCAGTTCCAGCTCGCCGAGCGGGCCCGGCTCGGCGAGAGCACCGTCCGCCGGATCGAGACCGACCGGCCCTTCGACCACCGGCGCGGCACCATCGGCAGCCTCGCGGACGCGCTCGACGCCGGCCCCGAGGACCGCCGGCGGCTGAGCGCCCTCGGCGGCGGGCCGGCCGAGCCGGAGGCCCCGCCGGCGCCGGAACCCGCGCCGCAGCCGCTGCCGCCGCCCCGGGACCGCGGCCCGCTCGCCGACGCCGCCGAGGAGCTGGCCCGCGAGAGCCGGCAGCGCTGGCGCCGCGAGGAGGCCCAGCACCGGGTGCACCACCCGTTCGCCCTGCCGGTGCGCTGGCAGCAGGTGTCGGCGGGGGTGGCCGACCAGTCGGCGAACGCCCTCCTGCTGAACCCCGGGGAGGCCCGCGCCGAACCGGACCTCGGCGGCGACCTGCGGCGGGTCGCCGAGGTCTACCGGCGGGTGCCGTCGGGCCGGCTGGTGGTCCTCGGCCGGGCCGGCTCGGGCAAGTCGATCCTGGCGGTCCGGTTCGCCCTCGACCTGCTGGACGCCCGCACCCGCAACGAACGGGTGCCGGTGATCTTCAGCGTCGGCGCCTGGGACCCGACCGCCGTGGCCCTTCGCGACTGGCTGATCGGCCGGCTGCTGCGCGACTACCCGCACCTGGCCCGCCGGGTCCCCAGCGGCAAGACGCTGGCCGCGGACCTGCTCGACGACGACCTCGTCCTCCCCGTCCTCGACGGGTTCGACGAGCTCGCCGAGGGCCTGCGCGCCCCGGCCCTCGAAGCGCTCAACCTCTCCCCGCTGCCGCTCGTCCTGACCAGCCGGCACACCGAGTTCACCGCTGCCGTCCGGACGGCCCACGCCCCGCTGGCCGCCGCCGCCGTCCTGGAACTGCGCGACCTCGACCTCGACGACCTGCGCGGCTACCTGCCCCGGACCGATCCGGCCTTCCCCGGGCCCGCCGACCCCGACGGACGGGGCGCGACCTGGGAGGCCGTCCTCGACCCGGCCTGGACGGCGACGAGCGCCGGCCGCGCCAACCTCGCCGCCGCGCTGCGCACCCCGCTGATGATCGCCCTCGCCCGCACCATGTACAGCGACCACCCCGAGCGGCGGCCGGGCGAACTCCTGGACACCGCCCGCTTCCCCGACCCCGAGTCGATCGAGGAGCACCTGGTGGCCGGGTTCGTCCCCGCCGTCTACCGCCCGCGCCCCGGCGAACGGCTCGACACCGCCCACCGCCGGCCCGGACCGTGGGACGCGGAACGCGCCGAACGCTGGCTGGGCCACCTCGCCGACCACCTGACCCGGCTCGGCCGCGAACGGCAGGACCTCACCTGGTGGGAGATCGGCACCGGCATGAGCCGCCTCTCCCGCACCCTGATCGTCGCTGTCCTGGCCGGCCTCGCCTTCGGCGTCACCACCGCGATCGGCAACCTGCCCGTCGACCTGGTCGCCACCGAGCACAGCCTCCGGTTCGCCGTCGTCCGCGGCCTGCTGGTCGGCGTCCTGCACGGGCTCGCCGCCGGCACGCTCTTCGGGCTCGTCTACTGGCACGTCTCCGCCCGCGCCGCCCTCAGACCCTCACCGGTCCGCATGCGGCTCGGCACCGGCACCCCGGCGACCCGCCGCAACGCCCGCACCCGGTTCCTGATCGGCCTGGGCGCTGGAGCGGCCGGAATGGCACTGCTCATCCTGGTCGACGAATACCTGGTCGCCCCGATCGGCCTCGCCGACGGACAGGGCGCCGGAGTCGCCGCCGGGCTGCTGTTCATCCCGCCGATCGCCCTCGCGACCGGGCTGGTCTTCGGCCTGATCGCCCTGTTCGAGGCCCCGGTCCGCACCGAATCCGTCGTCAGCCCCGCCGACCTGCTGCACATCGACCGCCGCAACGTCGCCTACCACCTGCTCACCTGGGCGCTCGTCCTCGGCATCGGCGTCGGCCTGCTCAACGGCATCGTGTACGGGCCGCTGCGCGGCTTCGAGGTCGGCCTGGTGTTCGGACTGGAGGCCGCGTTCGGTGCCGGGCTCGCCTACGGGGTCAGCCTGACCGCCTGGGGCCAGTGGGTGGCGCTGGCCCGCATCTGGCTGCCGCTCACCGGCCAACTGCCCTGGGCGCTGATCGCCTTCCTGGACGACGCCCACCAGCGCGGCGTGCTCCGCCAGGTCGGCGCGGTCTACCAGTTCCGCCACGCCTGGATCCAGAGCCACCTGAGCCGCAGTCACCGGCAGCGCCACGGCCGCCCGCCGGGCCGACCCGACCTCCCGACGGAAGGGGCACGATGAGCGCCGAATCCCGTACCCACCGGCCGAGCCCGCGCACCCGCCTGGCGGCCGCCGGGGCCGCCGCCGCCCTGCTGGGCGCCCTCGCCACCGCCCCCGCGGCCGCCCGGCCCGCCGCCCCCACCCTGCACTACACCTGCGTCTTCCCGACCATCGGCGGACAGGCCATCACCGCCAGGATCTCCGCGGACATCCCGGCCACCCTGCCGGCCGGCGAGTCCAGCCCGGCCTTCGCCATCCACGCCGCCGCCACCATCGAGGCCTCCTTCACCCTCGGCCTGCGCTACGTGCTCGGGGTGCGCACCCTCGAAGGCTCGGTCGACGCCGAGACCCGCGTCCTCGCTCCGCAGAACGAGACCGCCGTCCCCGTCCACCTCGCCATCGCCCCCACCGCCGTGCCGGCGTCCGGCTCCTTCGAGGTCCCCGCCACCGGCAACGCGCCCCGTCTCTCCTTCACCCGCCCCGGCGCCGGGCGCGTGACCGCCGGCGACTTCACCCTCCACCTCGTGCCCAAGGACGCCGACGGCAAGCTGGCCGGGCCCGGCCGGGTCGACGTCCCCTGCACCCTGAACGCCGGCCAGGACGGCACCGTCGCCCCCTTCGAGGTCACCCCCGCGAAGGCGTCCCCCACTCCCTCCGCCAGCACCCGCCCGTCCACCCCGGCCCCGTCCTCCGCGGGCCCCGCCGCCACCACCCCGCCGGGAACGGACGCCTCCGCCGTCGCCACCCCCAGCAGCACGCCGGCCCCTCCGCCACCAGCGGCGTCCGCCGTCCCCCTGACCGGGGCCGCCCGAACCGGGGGCGTCGGCCCGATCACGGCCGCGATCGCCGCGGCCCTCGGCGCCGCCCTCGCCGCAGCCGCCGTCCTGCACCGCCGATCGAAGCGCCGCCGGGCGTCCGATCCCTCACCCTGACCAGCCCCGCCCCGGGACGACCGCGGCAGGTCCTGGCGCGGGCCCGTTCCGGCGGACGGCCCGGGCGCAGCGCAGCAGTTCCTCGCCGTAGGGCAGCGCGACGAAGACCGTGACGGCGGCGGCGAAACCGGCCAGGTAACCGGCGGGCAGCGGGGGCGACTTGGGGTGCAGGCGCCAGCTTCGGCGGGAGTCTCCACCGCGCAGCAGGGAGCGGACCTGGTCCCAGTGCAGGCAGGTGGTGAAGGCCGCGGCGGTCAGCGGAAGGACCTCCAGGAAGCTGTGGATGTGCTGCTCGACCGGGGTGATCTCCCGCTCCCCGGTGGCCAGGGCCACGTCCCACAGCGCGGTCGCCCCGTGGACGGCGGCCGCACCCGCCATGACGGTCAGCACCAGCGGGTTGATCTCGGCGGTCAGGCCGAGGACGACCGGGCCGCCCGCCTCGGCCATCATCAAGGCGTGGACGAGGGACTCGCGCATTCCGCTGGTGTCCTCGATCCTGGTGCGCCGGTGCATGGCCCAGTCCGCGACGGCCGGGGCGAACCACAGGGGCAGCACCCCGTAGAGGAGGAAGCGCCTGCTGGCGGCCTCCACGTCGTCGGACCCGGACGTCACCCGGCTGCCGGGGCGCCGACCACCCCACCGGGGGCGGCTGTTCGGAGTGGGCATGGTTCGCATCTCCCGCAGGACGGTCGCGGTCAGGGACGGTCGTCGTGGTGGCCGCACAGCCACGCCAGCGCCCGGTAGACGCCCAGGGCGCCCGCGCTGTCCCCGCCCGTCGCCGACGCGTCGCGCAGGCGGACGGCGGCGGCCTGGCACTCGGCCAGCAGCTGGGCCCGGCACGGCCCGACCGCCCCGAGCGCCGCGGCGGCGGTCACCGGCGCGGCGGCCTGGAGTCCGGCGGCCCACCGGTAGGCGCGCAGGACGCCGTGCTCGAAGCCGGTCCACGGCTGCGGGCGCCGGCCGGCGGCCTCGATCGCGTCGAGCACCTCGTCCAACGAGCGCACGCCCACGGCCGGGACTGTCGTGTCCTCACTGGTCATGCCCGCAACCTACGTCCCCCGCCGGCGACCCGCCGCCGGGCGGGCCGGTCGGTCGCCGGCCCGGCCGGGCACCGCAGGGCGCCAGCTCGGCGACCGGGGGACCGCCCCGCCCGCCGTGCCGATGACGACGCAAGGGCCGCCGTCCCCCGATAGGATCAGCACGTCGACACGGCCGCACGGGCACCGTCCGGGGACGGCCGACCGGGTGGCGGGTGGGCGCGGGCTTGGTGGCACCGGATCCGGGTAGCCGCCGTGACGGGGCGGATCGAGCAGAGAAGAGCCGAGACCATGACCGCCGTTTCCACCGCAACCGCACCGCTGCCACCGGTGCCGCCGCTTCCGGGGCGCCCGCCCTCCAGGCCGACGCCGCTCCTGCCCGACCTGCCTCCTCGCCGGGGCTGCGAGGTCCCGACGATCAGGATCACCGTCCAGGGCACCGGCCGGTCCCGACCACCCGCCCGCCGGACCTGACGGGGCACGCAGCGCCCTGCTCCGCGCAGGAGGCCGGCCGGGAGGCCGGCCCGTCGGCTCGCCGCCGGTGACCGGCCTGCTCCCGGTGGCGCGAGGTTCCTTCCGATGGAGCACCGGCCGGGCCGCCGGCGGCCGTTCGTCCGCGAGCCTCCGGATGCCGCTCCCCGCCCGGGCGAGCCGGGCGGCGGAGGCGCCCCGCGGTTCCGGGGACCTGGGCCGGGGCCGCGCGGACCGAGTGGCGGGACCTCCCAGGTCTGCCAAAGCTTGCTCGGGGGCCGCGGACCCTTGGTCCGCGACGACCGAAAGGACTCCGATGCGCAGCTTGGCGACCGACCACATCCATGCCGTCGTGACGGGAGGGGCCGGTTTCGTGGGTTCCCACGTCTGCACGGAACTCGTCCGGCTCGGCCATGCCGTCACCTGTGTCGACGACTTCTGCACCGGTTCGCCGGCCAACGTGCGCCACCTGGCGTCCTGTCCCGGCTTCGAACTGCTGGAGGCGGACGTCGCCGACGGGCTGGACGTCGACCGGCCCGTGGACCTCGTCCTGCACCTGGCCTCCCCCGCGTCGCCCGCCGACTACCTCCGGCTCCCGGTCCACACCCTGGACGCGGGCAGCCTGGGCACCCGCAACGCGCTGGCACTGGCGCAGCGGCACGGCGCGAGGTTCCTGCTCACCTCGACCTCGGAGGTGTACGGCGATCCGTTGCAGCATCCGCAGAGCGAGTCCTACTGGGGCAACGTCAATCCGGTCGGTCCGCGGAGCGTCTACGACGAGGCGAAGCGGTTCGCCGAGGCGCTGACCACGGCCGAGGCCTCCGCCGAGGGGGTGGACACGGCGATCGTCCGCCTGTTCAACACGTACGGGCCCCGCATGAGGTCGCACGACGGACGGGCGGTGCCCACGTTCATCCGCCAGGCGCTGGCCGGCGAGCCGCTGACGGTGACCGGCGACGGCAGTCAGACGCGTTCGCTGACCTATGTCAGCGACACCGTGAGAGGCATCCTCGCGATGGCCTCCTCCGAGCTGGCCGGTCCGGTGAACCTCGGCAACGACACCGAGTTCACGATGCTGGAGCTGGCCCGGCTGGTCATCGAGCTCACCGGGTCCCGGTCGACGGTGGAGTTCATCGCACGGCCCACCGACGACCCCGCGGTCAGGCGCCCGGACATCACCCTGGCCCGCGGAAAGCTCCGCTGGGAGCCGACGGTGCCCGCCCGCGAAGGGCTCGCCCGCACCATCGAGTGGTTCCGCGAGAACCCCGAGGCCTGACCAGTCCCCCTGGCCCCGTCCCACCCCGGCGTGCGGGGCCGCCGCCGATCCGGAAGGCCGTCACCATGCGCATCCTCGGCATCAACGCCCTCTTCCACGACCCTGCCGCCGCCCTCGTCATCGACGGGCGGACGGTGGCCGCGGCGGAGGAGGAGCGTTTCAGCCGCCGCAAACACGGCAAGCGCCCGCTGCCGTTCTCCGCGTGGGAGCTGCCCGACCGGGCCGCCCGCTGGTGCCTGGAGCACGCGGGCGTCCGGCCCCGGGACCTCGACCTGGTGGGCTACTCCTTCGACCCGGCGCTCGCCCGGCCCGCCGAGCAGCTGGGCCTCGACGATCCCTGGGACCACCTGCGGCTGACCTACGCCAGGCAGGCCCCGAACTTCCTCGCCGAGGTGCTGCCCGGGCTGGATCCCGCCAAGGTCAGGTTCGTCCCGCACCACGTCGCGCACGCCGCGTCCGCCGCTTTCGCGGCCGACGGGGAGAGCACCCCCTCCTCGGTGCTGGTGCTCGACGGCCGGGGCGAGTCGGCGTCGCACCTGGCCGCCCGCCGGGTCGGTCCGCGGCTGGAGCAGCTCGCGGCCCAGGACCTCCCGCACTCGATGGGCCTGGTGTACGAGGAGCTGACCCAGCACCTGGGGTTCCTGCGGTCCTCGGACGAGTACAAGGTGATGGCGATGGCCTCCTACGGGTCGCCGACGTCGGCGGCGGAACTCCGCCGGTACGTGTACTCCACCGGCGACGGCGGCTTCCACGCCGCCGGCGTGCCGTGGTCCGAGTTCGCACCGGCGCTGCGGCCCGGCCAGGAGTGGACCCCCGCCCACGCCGACCTCGCGTGTTCCGCGCAGCGGGTGCTCGAAGAGGTCCTGCTGGACCTGGCGCGCTGGCTGCACGGGCGCACCCACGACCGCCTGCTGACGCTGGCGGGCGGGGTGGCGCTGAACTGCGTGGCGAACTCCCGCATCGCCGCCGAGGGCCCGTTCGAGCGGGTCTGGGTGCAGCCGGCGGCGGGGGACGCGGGCACCGCGCTGGGTGCCGCGCTGCACCTCGCGGCGTCGGCCGGGGAGCAGGTGGAACCGATGCCCGGCGCCGACCTCGGCCGGGGCTGGTCGGACCAGGAGTTGGAGGCCTGGCTGCGCCGCGCCGCCGTCCCCTACGAGCGGGCGGAGGACGTGGCCGCGGAGGTGGCCCGGGAGCTGGCCGCGGACGGCGTCGTCGCGTGGTTCCAGGGCCGCTCCGAGTTCGGGCCGCGCGCGCTCGGCCACCGTTCCCTGCTCGCCCACCCGGGCCGGGCCCAGAACCTCGAACGGCTGAACGACGTCAAGGGGCGGGAGCAGTTCCGTCCCGTCGCGCCGATGGTCCTCGCCGACCGGGCGCCGAAGATCTTCAGCGGGCCGCACCCGAGCCCGTACATGCTGTTCGTCCACGAGGTCGCCCCCGAGTGGCGCGACCGGATTCCCGCCGTGGTCCACGTGGACGGGACGGCCCGGATCCAGAGCGTGGATCCCGTGGACGACCCGCTGACGGCACGGATGCTGGAGCGGTTCGAGCTGCTCACCGGCCTTCCCGTGGTCGTCAACACCAGCCTCAACACGGCGGGACGCCCGATGGTGGACGACGTCCGGGACGCCCTGGAGTGCTTCGGCTCGGCGCCGATCGACCTGCTCGCGCTCGGCCCGTTCGTGGTCCGTCGCGGTGGCCTGTTCGCCGGGCCGGGCCGGTCGGAGGCGCGGTCATGACGAACGGCACCGATCCCTCGTACGCGGTGGTCATCCCCACGCTCGGCCGGCCCAGCCTCTCCGTCACCCTCGCCGCGCTCGCCGACGCCGCCGGCCCGGCGCCGGAGCGGGTGGTCCTGGTGGACGACCGGCCGCTGACCGACTGCGGGCCGCTGGACGTGGCGGTCCCGCCGTCCCTCCGGGACCGGACCACGGTGCTGGCGGGCTGCGGGAACGGCCCGGCGGCCGCCCGCAACACCGGCTGGCGGAGCGTCGGACAGGAATGGGTCGCCTTCCTGGACGACGACACGGTGCCCGGGCCGACCTGGCCCGCCGACCTGGCCGCCGACCTCGCGGCCTGCGGACCGGGCACGGGCGGCAGCCAGGGCACCATCGTGGTGCCGCTGCCCGCCGACCGGCGGCCGACCGACTGGGAGCGGTCCACGGCCGGGCTGGCCACGGCGTGGTGGATCACGGCGGACATGGCGTACCGCCGCGCCGCCCTGGAGCAGGTCGGCGGCTTCGACGAGCGCTTCCGGCGGGCGTTCCGGGAGGACGCCGATCTGGCGCTGCGCGTCCTGGACGCCGGCTGGCAGCTCACCCGGGGCGCGCGCACGACCCTGCACCCCGTCCGGCCGGCCGACCGCTGGGTGTCGCTGCGCCAGCAGGCCGGCAACGCGGACGACGTGCTGATGAACCGGCTGCACGGCCGCCACTGGTGGCACCGGGCGGGGGCGGCACGCGGCCGGCTGCCCCGGCACCTGGCCGTCACCGGCTGCCTGGCCGGCGCCGTCGTCGCCGGACTGGCCGGCCGCCCCCGCGCCGCTCTGGCACTGGCGGGGCTCTGGCTGGCGGGCAGCGGGGAGTTCGCCCTGGCCCGGATCGCGCCCGGGCCGCGGCTCGCGGGCGAAGTCCGGACCATGCTGCTCACCAGCGCCGTGATCCCTCCCGCCGCCGGCTACCACTGGGCCGCGGGACTCCTGCGGCACCGCCGGGCCGCGCCCTGGCGGCCCGCGCAGGACGGCAGCCAGTCCCCGACCGACGACGGCCGACCGGTTCCGGCCCACCGCTGAGCCCCGCCGGGGCGGCAGCCGAGGAGCACCCACCATGGCCCTTCCCACCGACTCCACCGCACCCGGGCGCACGGCCGCGGGCGGCCCGCTGCCGTGGATCCGCGCGAGCGGGCCCGCGGGCCGGGCGGCCCCGCCGGGCGCGGCCGTGCTGTTCGACCGCGACGGCACGCTCGTCCACGACGTGCCGTACAACGGTGATCCCGCCGCCGTGCGCCCGGTGGCCGGCGCGGCTGCCGCCGTCGCCGCCCTGCGGTCGGCCGGCGTCCGGGTGGGCGTCGTGAGCAACCAGTCCGGGGTGGCGCGCGGGCTGCTCACCCGGGGGCAGGTCGACGCGGTGAACCGGCGCATCGAGGCGCTGGTCGGCCCGATCGACGTCTGGGCCGTCTGCCCGCACGGGCCGGAGGACGGCTGCCCCTGCCGCAAGCCGGCTCCCGGGCTGGTGCTGGCCGCCTGCCGGGTGCTGGGGGTGCCGCCCCGGCGGGCGGTCGTCATCGGGGACATCGGGTCCGACGGCGCTGCGGCCGAGGCCGCCGGGGCGTTCCCCGTCCTGGTGCCCACCCCGGTCACCCGTGCCGAGGAGACGGCGGCGGCGCGGACCGTCGCCGCAGACCTCGGCGCGGCCGTCCGGCTGGCCCTGGGCCACCTGCTCCCCGCCGGGCGGGCCTCGTGACGCGGACCCTCGTCGTGCGCCTCGACAGCGCCGGCGACGTCCTGCTCGCCGGGCCCGCCGTGCGGGCCGTCGCCGCCTCCTCGGCGTACCTGGCGATGCTCTGCGGGCCCCAGGGCGCCGCGGCGGCCGAGCTGCTGCCCGGGGTCGACCGGACCATCGTCTGGGAGGCCCCCTGGGTCGGCTTCGACCCGCCGCCCCTGGACCCCGAGGGCGTCCGGGCCGTCGTGGCGGAGCTCGCCCGGCAGCGCTTCGACCGCGCGGTGGTCCTCACTTCCTTCCACCAGAGCCCGCTGCCGACGGCGCTGCTGCTCCGGCTGGCCGGCGTGGCCGCCGTCGCCGCCGACTGCGAGGACTACCCGGGTTCGCTGCTCGACCTGCGCCACCGGCGCGCGCCCGGCCGGCACGAGGCCGAGGCGGCCCTCGACCTGGCCCGGGCGGCGGGCTTCCCGCTTCCTCCGGGCGACGACGGCCGGCTGCGGGTGCTGCCGCCACCCGACCTGCGGCACCTGACCGGGCCGGACCCGTACGTGGTCGTCCATCCCGGCGCGGCCGTTCCCGCCCGCGCCGCCGGCCCCGCGGTGCTCGCGGCGGCCGTGCGCGCGCTGGCGGGGTCCGGACGGCGGGTGGTGGTCACCGGGGGCCCGGCGGAGAAGGAACTCACCGCCGAGGTCGCGGGGGCGCACGCCCTGGACCTCGGCGGGCGCACCGACCTCAGGGCCCTCTCGGGGGTGCTGGCCGCGGCCGACGCCGTGGTCGCGGGCAACACCGGCCCCGCCCACCTGGCCGCCGCCGTCGGCACCCCGGTGGTGAGCCTGTTCTCGCCGGTCGTGCCGGCCGGACGCTGGCGGCCGTTCGGCGTGCCGCACCTGCTGCTCGGCCGGCAGGACGCGCCGTGCGCCGGGAGCCGCGCCAGGCGCTGCCCCGTCGAGGGCCATCCCTGCCTGGACACCCTGACCGGCGCCGAGATCGCGGCGGCCGTGGACCGGCTGACCGGCGGAGCGGCGGGCCCGGACGGGCCGTTCCCGCCCGCCCGGCCGCGCACCAGAAAGGTGACCTCATGAACATCCTGCTGTGGCACGTGCACGGCTCCTGGACGACCGCGTTCGTCCAGGGCGCCCACACCTACACGGTGCCCGTCCTGCCCGGGCGCGGACCGGACGGGCTCGGCCGCGCCGCGACCTTCGACTGGCCCGACACGGTGGTCGAACGGACCCCGCAGGAGCTGCGGTCCGCCGAGATCGACCTGGTGGTGCTCCAGCGCCCGCACGAGGCCGAACTCGCCGCCCGGTGGCTGGGCCGCCGCCCGGGCCGGGACGTGCCCGCCGTCTGCCTGGAGCACAACAGCCCGCACGGCGACGTCCCCGACACCCGCCACTGGGCGGCGGACCGGGACGACCTCGTCGTCGTCCACGTCACCGAGTTCAACCGGCTGTTCTGGGACTGCGGGCACACCCGCACCCGGGTGATCGAGCACGGCATCGTCGACCCCGGCCACCAGTACGGCGGCGCCCTGGCGAGAACGGCCGTGGTGGTCAACGAGCCGGTCCGCCGCGGACGCACCACCGGCACCGACCTCCTGCCGTTCTTCGCCCGGCAGAGCCCGCTGGACGTGTTCGGCATGGGAACGGCCGGGCTCGCCGCCCACCTCGGCCTGGCCGAGGACCGCTGCCGGGTCGCCGACCTCCCCCAGGCCCGGCTGCACGCCGAGATGGCACGGCGCCGCCTCTACCTCCATCCGGTGCGCTGGACCTCGCTCGGCCTCTCCCTGCTGGAGGCCATGCACCTCGGCATGCCGGTGGTCGCCCTGGCCACCACCGAGGTGACCCGGGCGGTCCCGCCCGGCGCGGGCGTGGTCTCCAACGACCTCGACGAACTGGCCGAAGCCGTCCGCCACTACCTCACGGACGCCGCGGCCGCCGCGGCGGACGGGGCCCGCGCCCGCCAGGCGGCGCTCGGCCGCTACGGACTGAAGCGGTTCCTGGCGGACTGGGACCGCCTGATCGACGAGGTGACCGGGTGAACGGGCCCCTGACCATCGCCCTGGTGTCCGAGCACGCCAGCCCGCTCGCGGTGCTCGGCGGGGTGGACGCGGGCGGCCAGAACGTCCACGTCGCCGCACTCGCCGGTGCCCTCGCCGACTTGGGCCACCACGTGGTCGTCCACACCCGGCGGGACCGCCCCGAACCGGCCGACGAAGTCGTGATGCGCCCCGGCGTCGTGGTCCACCACGTGCCGGCCGGACCGGCCCGCCCCGTCCCCAAGGACCAACTCCTGCCGTACATGGACGAGTTCGGCGACCACCTGGCCCGGTACTGGAGTCGCCGCCGACCGGACGTCGTGCACTCGCACTTCTGGATGTCGGGACTGGCCGCCCTGCGCGGAGCCCGGCACCTGGGCATACCGGTCGCCCACACCTATCACGCCCTGGGCACCGTCAAACGCCGCCACCAGGGCCGCGAGGACACCAGTCCCGCCCGGCGGATCGCGCTGGAGGCGCACCTCGGCCGCACGGCCGCACGCGTGATCGCCACCTGCAGCGACGAGGTGGCCGAACTCCTCGCGATGGGCGTGCCCGCCGACCGCATCCGGGTCGTGCCCTGCGGCGTCGACCCGGACCGGTTCAGCCCCGTGGGGGAGACGGCACCGCGCTCGGCGCCGCACCGGCTGCTCATGGTCGGCCGACTCGTCGCCCGCAAGGGCGGCGCCACCGCGCTCGAAGCCCTCGCCCGGCTGCCCGACACCGAACTGCTGCTCGCCGGCGGCCCTCCGGCCGACCGCCTGGACGACGAACCGGAGTGCCGGCGACTGCGTGCGCTGGCCGCCGACCACGGCGTGGCCGACCGGCTGGTCCTGCTCGGCGGCGTGCCCAGCACCCGGATGCCGGCCCTGCTGCGCAGCGCCGACCTCGTCCTCTGCCCCGCGCACTACGAGCCCTTCGGCATCGTCCCGCTGGAGGCGATGGCGTGCGGCGTGCCGGTGGTCGCCACCGCGGTCGGCGGGCACCTCGACACCGTCGCCGACGGCCGGACGGGCCTGCTGGTGCCGGCCGGCTCCGGAGCGGCGCTGGCCGCGGCGGCCGCCAGGCTGCTCGGCGACCAGCGGCTGCGCCGCGCCTTCGGGGCCGCCGGGCGCCGTCGGGTCCTCGCCTTCTACAGCTGGGGCCGGGTCGCGGCGAACACCGAGAAGATCTACCAGGAGGCGGTGCGCCCCCGCCCCGCGGCCCGCGAACCGCGGGCCCGGACCGGAGCACCGTCGGGAGGACTGTGATGAGCGCTCACTTCCACGAGTCGGCGCACGACCTCGCCGAGGCCGCCCGGCACTGCACCGCGCTGGAGGACGCCGTGCGGGCCCTGCGCGGCGGACAGCTGCCGCTGCTCACCAGCTGGGGCCAGGCACTGGCCGGCCTGCTGCCGGCCGGCGGGCGCCTGCTCGTCGCCGGCAACGGCGGCAGTGCCGCGCAGGCCCAGCACCTCACCGCCGAACTCGTCGGCCGCTACCGCGACGAGCGGCCCCCCTTCTCCGCGCTCGCCCTGCACGCCGAGACGTCCACGCTGACCGCGGTCGGCAACGACTACGGCTTCGACGAGGTGTACGCCCGCCAGGTGACCGCGCACGGGCGACCCGGCGACGTCCTGATCCTGATGTCGACCTCCGGACGGAGCGACAACCTGCTCGGCGCCGCCGACGCCGCCCGGCGGGCGGGTCTCGGGGTGTGGGCGATGACCGGCCCGGCCCCCAACCCGCTGGCGGCCCGGGCCGACGAGGCCCTCTGCGTCGCCTCCGGGACCACCGCCACCGTCCAGGAGGTCCACCTGATGGCCCTCCACCTGATCTGCGAGGCGTTCGACGCGGCGCTGGCCCGCCGCACCGGCGGGCGCGCCAAGGCCGACGACGTCCGCCCGGCGGGTGAGGTCGCGTGAACGGGCCGCTCGTGGTGGTCGGCGACAGCCTGCTCGACGTCGACGTGGACGGCGCGGCCACCCGGCTCGCCCCCGACGCGCCCGTCCCGGTGGTCGACGTCGAGTCCGAGCGCAGCCGGCCCGGGGGCGCGGCCCTCGCCGCCGTCCTGGCCGCGCGCACCGGACAGCGGGTGGTGCTGCTCACGGCGCTGGGCCGGGGCGAGGCCTCGAACCGGTTGCGGCGCGCCCTGGCGGGCCGCGTCGAGCTGGCCGAGCTCCCGCTGGACGGCGACATCCCGGTCAAGACCCGGATCCGGGTGGACGAACGGCCCCTCCTCCGGATCGACCGCGGCGGGGGACGCCCCGGCCCGGCGAACGGCGCCGCCCGCCGGATCCTCGGCTCCGCCGGGGCCGTCCTGGTGTCCGACTACGGGCGGGGCGTGGCGGAGGTGCTGACGCCGCTGCTCACCCCGGCCACCCGCCGCTGTCCGGTGGTGTGGGACCCGCACCCGCGCGGCGGCCCGCCCGTCCCGGGCGCACGGCTGGTGACGCCCAACGCGGCCGAGGCGCGGTCCACGGCCGCGGCCCTCGACGCCCGGTCCGCCGCCGGGGACGGCCTCGCCGACCACACCCGGCGGGCCGCGCTCCTGGCCCGCCACTGGCGGGCCGCGGCGGTGGCGGTCACCCTCGGCCCGCGCGGGGCCCTGCTCAGCCGCGGCACCGACAGCCCGATCCTGCTTCCCGCGCCCCACGAAGCCGGCGGCGACCCCTGCGGCGCCGGCGACTGCTTCGCGGCGTCCGCCGCGGTGGCCCTGGCCCGCGGCGCGATCACCGAGGAGGCGGTGCACTGCGGGGTGGTGGCCGCCGCGGACTTCGTCGCCTCGGGCGGCGCCGGCGGGCTCGCCCTGCCACCACCGGCCGGTCGGCCCGCGGCCCCGCTGCCGGTGCGGGCAGCGGAACTGGCGGCCGCCGTCCGCGCGCGCGGCGGGACGGTGGTGGCGACCGGCGGCTGCTTCGACCTGCTGCACGCCGGACACGTCGGCCTGCTGGAGTCGGCGGCCCGGCTGGGCGACTGCCTCGTGGTCTGCCTGAACTCCGACGACTCCGTCCGACGCCTCAAGGGCCCCGGACGGCCCCTCACCCCGGTCGCGGACCGGGCCAGCGTGCTGGCGGGGCTGGGCTGCGTCGACGCCGTCGCCGTCTTCGAGGAGGACACGCCGCACGCCGTCCTGCGCGAGCTGCGACCCGACGTCTGGGTGAAGGGCGGCGACTACACGGTGGAGGCCCTCCCGGAGGCCGAGGTGCTGGCCGAGTGGGGCGGCCACGCGCTCGTCCTGCCCTACCTGAGCGGCAGGTCCACGACCGCCCTGGCCGAACGGGCCGCCGCCGCCGGCTCCGGCCGGAGCGGGCCGGCGTCCGCGGGAGCGGGCGCGTGAGCACGGCGGACGGCCGGCCGCGGCTGCTCGTGCTGCGTGCGCTGGGCCTCGGCGACCTGCTCACCGGCGTCCCGGCCCTGCGGGCCCTGCGCCGCCACCACCCCGGCCACCAGCTGGTCCTGGCCGCGCCCGGCCGGCTGGCCCGGGCGGTGGCCGCCACCGGCTGCGTCGACCGGCTGCTGGCCACCGACGCGCCCGGCCGCCAGGTGCCGGGCGAACTGCGCTGGGACGGGCCCGCGCCGGCGCTGGCGGTCGACCTGCACGGCTGCGGCGAGGAGAGCCTGCGGCCCCTGCGGGCCCTGGAGCCCCGTCGGCTCATCGGCTACGCGGCAGCGGGGGCCGGCGGCACCAGGTGGCGGCCGGACGAGCACGAACGGGACCGCTGGTGCCGCCTCCTGCACTGCCACGGCATCCCCGCTGACCCGGCCGACCTGCTGATCCGGCGCCCCGCGGTCCGCTCCCCCGCGCCCGGAGCCGTGGTGCTGCACCCGGGCGCCGACGCGGGAGCGCGCCGCTGGCCGGCCGCCCGCTTCGCCGCGGTGGCGCGCGAACTGCACCGCTCCGGCCGGCCGGTGGTCGTCACCGCCGGCGCGGGCGAGGCGGGACTCGCCGGCGAGGTGGCCGCCCGCGCCGGCCTGCCCCCGGGGTCGGTCCTCGGCGGGACCGCCGACGTGCCGTTCGAGACCCTGGCGGCGCTGGTCGCCGAGGCGGGCGCCGTGGTCGCCGGGGACACCGGCCTGTCCCACCTCGCCACGGCCCTCGGCACACCCTCGGTCACCCTGTTCGGCCCGGTGTCGCCCCGCCTGTGGGGGCCGCCCGCCGACGCCCGCCACCGGATCCTGTGGCGGCCCGGCCCCCTCGACGGCGACCGGCCCGGCGACGCCCACGGCGCGGACCCGGACCCGCGACTGCTGCGCATCGACCCGGACGACGTGCTGTCCGAACTGCAAGCCCTTCCACGCCTGCGCGCAGAGAGGACGTGATGGCCGCGATGCAGAGCCCGCCCGCCGCCCCGGTACCCCCGATCGGCGTCGTCGTCATCACGCGCAACCGCCGGGAGCGCCTGCTGCACACCCTCGACCGGCTCCGCAGCCTGCCCGAGGCCCCGCCCGTCCTCGTCCTGGACAACGCCTCCGCCGACGGGACCGCGGCGGCCGTCCGGGACCGCCACCCCGCCGTGGCCGTGCGCGTCCTGCGCCGCAACCGGGGCGCGGTGGCCCGGAACCTCGGCGTGGAGCAGCTCGGCACCCCCTACGTCGCCTTCAGCGACGACGACTCGTGGTGGCGGCCCGGGGCGCTGTCCCTCGCGGCCGGCCTGTTCGACCGGCACCGGCGGCTCGGTCTGCTCGCGGCCGCCACCCGGGTCGGGCCCGGCGGCCGCGCCGACCCCATCGACGACCGGCTCGCGGCCTCCCCGCTCGGTGTGGCACCCGACCTGCCGGGGCCCTCCGTGCTGGGCTTCCTCGCCTGCGCGAGCATCGTCCGACGGAGCGCGTTCCTCGAAGTGGGAGGTTTCCACCCGCTGCTGCACTTCGGCGGGGAGGAGGCGCTGCTGGCGCTCGACCTGACCGCGGCGGGCTGGGGCGTCGCCCACTGCCCCCAGGTCGTCGCCCACCACCACCCGGACCCCGGACCCCGGCCCGGCAGGCTCGCGCGCCTGCGCCGCAACGAACTGCTCACCTGCTGGCTGCGCCGGCCGTGGCCCCAGGTCGCCCGGCAGAGCGCCGGCCTGGTGCGGGAGGCCGCCGGGAACCCGCAGGCCGCCCGGGCACTGGCCGGCGCCGTGCCCAGGCTCCCCGCCGCGCTGGCGCTGCGCCGGCCGCTCCCGCCGGAGGTGGAGCGGTCGGTGGCCCGCCTGGAACAGGCCGGGGCCGTCGACGGGGAGGCGCGATGACCGATCAGCGCCTCGCCGTCGCCGTCATCACGCACAACCGCCGCGACGAGCTGCTCCACACCCTCGCCCGGCTCACCCGCCTGCCCGAGCGGCCCCCCGTCCTCGTCGTGGACAACGCGTCCGCCGACGGCACCGCGGCAGCCGTCCGACAGCGGTATCCCGAGGTCCGGCTGCTCACCCCCGGCCGCAACCTCGGCGCCTGCGGCCGCAACCTCGCGGCCCGCGAACTGGACTGCCCCTACCTGGCGTTCAGCGACGACGACACCTGGTGGGAGCCCGGCTCGCTGCGCGCCGCCGCCGACCTGCTGGACGCCCACCCGAACGTCGCCACCGTCACCGCCCGGATCGTGGTCGAGGACCCGGCCGCACCGGACCGGCCACCGACGGACGACCCCATCGTGGCCGAACTGCGCGACTCCCCGCTTCCCGCCCCGCCGGGCCTGCCCGGTCCCGCCCTCGGCTCGTTCCTCGCCGGAGCCACGGTCGTCAGGCTCTCCGCGTTCCGGGCCGCCGGCGGCTTCTCACCGCGGCTGTGGCTGGGCGGCGAGGAGGAACTCCTCGCCCACGACCTCGCCTCGGACGGCTGGTGGCTCGTCTACGCCGCCGACCTCACCGTCCACCACCGGCCGTCCCCGCTGCGCGACCCGACGCTGCGCCGCCGCCACGGGATCCGGAACACCCTGTGGACGACCTGGCTCCGGCGCCGTCCCGCCACCGTCGTGCGCCGCACCGCCCACCTGCTGCGCACCGTCCCCCGCGACGCCGTCTCGGTGCGTGCGTTCGCGGAAGCCGCCGCCGGCCTGCCCTGGGTGCTGCGCGAGCGCCGGCGGCTGCCGGCCCGGGTCGAGCGCGACCTGCGGCTGCTGGAGGCTCCCCAGCGGTCGTCGACCGCCCGCCGCTACGTCGGATGAGCCCGCGCCCCGCCCACGGCCCGCTCAGACGAACAGGATCTCGCGCGAGCCCAACCGCTCGGCGGGCGACGCCCCACCGGTGCGGCCGGGGCCGGGATCCGCGAACCGGCCGGCGTCCAGGGCCCGGCGCTTGAGGCGCTCCGCCCCGGGCGGCAGCGCCACCCGTGAGGCGCGCGGCCAGGGCTCCCCGCAGCCGTGCGGCGCCGCGCAGTGGCCGGGCACCCAGTACTCCACCAGCGGCGGCCTCAACCGCAGGGAACACGCCATCAGCGCCGCCCACCGCGCCGACCCGACGGCCGTCCCGCGGTCCCCGCACCAGGGGGCGGCGCACAGGTCGGCGCCGTTCACCAGCAGCGAGAGGCGGCGGACGGCCTCGTCGCAGCCCGGCTCCTCCAGCCATTCCAGCTCCGCCCCCGGAGCGCCGAGGAAGGCCAGCACCTCGCGGGGCACCGCCCCGTGGAAACCCGGTCCGGCGCCGGGCAGCACGACCCGCAGCCGGGCCCCGGACGCCGCCAGCATCGCCATGCACCCGCCGAAGCCGACGACGGCGCCGTCGAGCGGGGCGGCCACCACCACGGCTTCCCGCACCCCCTCGGGCACGCCCGCCACGGGCAGGCGGGCGGACAGTCCCTCCATGCGTCCAGCCTGTTCCATCGGCCGTCCTCCTTCCGGGAGGTGGGAAAGGAAGGCCGGGTCGAAAGGGCGGACGGTGACCGGTCCGCCTGCACCGTCCGCGCGACCGGGTCCGGAAAGGACCGCCGTCCACTCCTCCCACCAGCGTTCCCGACCCGCTCGCGGACCGCACCCCGGCCTCCGCACGGGGGGCCGACCGCACCGAACCGGTCGCGGAGCGTCACCCCCCTCCGGGCCGGAACGACGGCCGACACCGTGTGACAGACCCCACCAGGCGGACAACGCCGCTGGTCAGGCGGGTGCAGGCGTCCTCCGTGCGGGGGTGTGACGCGATCGACCTCCCGACCACCCGCAGCGACCGGTCAGGATGGACGGGGCCGCTCCACGTCCGAGCCGCCCGCTCCCGTACGACGGTCGTCCGTCCGGAGCCCTCCCTGTGCCCACCTGATCCAGATGTGAGACGTGCTGCCCACCACCAAGGCGTCCCCGGCGACCCCGAACGTCCTCCTCCCCGCCCAACGCAGCGGCCCGGACCGTCCTGCCGTCCCCCCGACCGTCCCGCCCGGCTCGCGCGCCCCGTGGCGCGCCCTGCGCCACCGCAGCATGCGCTGGTGGTCGCTGGCCAACCTGGTCTCGAACGCCGGCGCGTGGATGCAGCTGACCGTCCAGAACCTCCTGGTGCTCCAGCTGACCGGGTCGGCCGCCGTCACCGGACTCTCGCTCGCCCTGCAGGTCGCCCCCGGCCTGCTGCTCGGACTCGTCGGCGGGGCCGCGGTCGACCGCTGGCCGCTCAAACTCACGGCCACCGCCAGCCAGGCGGTGCTGGCCGTGATCGCCTTCGCCACGGCGGCCCTGGTGGCTGTCGGGGCACTGAGCGTCCCCGCCCTGATGGTGCTGGCCGTCCTCACCGGGCTGATCGCCACGGTCGAAGGGCCGGCCTGCGCCCTCCTCGGCAACGACCTCGTGCCGCCGGAGGACGTCCCCTCGGCGATCTCGGTCGGCTCGGTGGTGCACAGCGTCGGAAGGCTGGCCGGCACCGCGTCGGCCGGCGTCGTCGTGGCCCTGTTCGGAATGGCGAGCGCGTACGTCGTCAACGGCGTCTCCTTCGTCCTCGTGGCGGCGGTCATCCCCTTCCTGCGGCCGGCCGCGGGCGCGGTCGCGGCCGACCCGGCCCGGCCGCCGGCCGCCCGGCAGGGCGTCCGGGACGGCGTCGCCTTCTTCTGCAGCCGGCGCCGCCTGGTCGCACTGGCGTGCCTGACCGGCCTGGGCTCGATGCTGGGCCGCAACTACGGCCTGACGCTCGCCGCACTGGTCAGCGGCGCCCTGCACGGCGGCGCGCAGGAATTCGGGGTGATCGCCACCGTCCTGGCAGCCGGCGGGATCACCGGTGCGGTGCTGGCCGGACGGCTGCGCAGCCCGTCCGTCCGGCTGGTGGCCGTCCTGACGGCCGCCGGCGGCGTGCTCCAGTGCTTCGCCGCGCTCTCGCCCACCCTCCTGTTCCTCGCCCTGCTGGTCGTCCCGATGGCCGTGCTGGAGTCGCTGAGCGACACCGCCGTCTCGACGATCCTGCAGACCGACCCGCCGGCGCCGCTGCGCGGCCGGGTCCTGGGCGCCTGGCGCAGCATCAGCACCGTCTGGGGCCTCGCCGGACCGCTCGTGCTCGGCGGGTCCATCCAGGCGCTGGGTGCGCGGGGCGCCCTGCTCTCCGGCGGACTGGTGGTCGGCGGGACGGTGGGCGGAGCCGCCGTCCTGCGGCGCCGGGCGGCAGGTCCGGCACCGGCCGGACCGGTCGCGGCCGGACCGGTCGCGGTCCTGGAGCAGGCTCCGGTCGCCGGCTGAAGCGTCGCCGCCGGGCCCCGGCTCACAGCTGTGCCAGTCTCCGGCCGGCGGCGGTCAGGGAGCGGCCGCGGCGCAGCACTCGCTCCCAGGGGTCGTCGCCGTGCAGCCGCTCGTCGATGGTGGCGACGGTCCAGCGGCGCGAGCTGAGGTCGGGGTCGTCCAGTTCGTTCCAGTCCAGCGGGGCGGCGACCGGGGCGCCGGGCAGGGCGCGGACGGCGTACGGGGTGACGGCGGTCTGGGCGTAGCCGTTGCGCTGGACGTCGAGGTAGAGCCGTCCCCGGCGGGCCTGTTTGCGGGCGGCGGTGGTGAGTTCGTCCGGGTACCGGGCGGCGAGCAGGCCGGCCAGGTCGCGGGCGAAGGCGCGGACGTCGTCGAACGGGGCGCGGCGGTCGAGCGGGACCAGGACGTGCAGGCCGCGGGAGCCGGTGGTCATCAGGGCGGCGGGCAGGTCGAGTTCGTCGAGCAGCCCGTGCAGCCGGGCGGCGGCCCGCCGGACCGGTGCGAAGTCCTCGCCGGGCGGGTCGAGGTCGATGACCAGCCGGTCGGGGCGGTCGGGACGGTCGGCCTTGGACAGCCAGCGGTGCGGGGTGATGCACGCCTGGTCGACCAGGTAGAGGAGGGTGGCCAGGTCGTCGCAGAGGGCGTGGGTGACGGTGCCGTCCTCCTTGGGCAGTTCGGTGCGGTGGATCCAGTCCGGGAAGTGGTCGGGGACGTCCTTCTGCAGGAAACGTCCGCCGTGGATGCCGTCCGGGTGGCGTTCCAGCATCAGCGGCCGCCCGCGCAGGTGGGGCAGGATGCACCGGCCGACCCGGCGGTAGTGGTCGGCGAGGTCGGCCTTGGTGAGGCCGTCCTCGGGGAAGAGCACCTTGTCGGCCCGTTTGATCTGGACGGTGCGGCCGCTCGCGCGGATACCGGTGCTGGTCATGGGGTGCCTCGCTCCCGAGTGGCGTCGGTGGGCCGTCGGTCGTCGCGCGGGCCGGGGCGGCCGGTTCGGTCCGCCGGCTCGGGGCGGGCCCGCTCGCGGATCCTGTCGGCGGGCGGGGGGCGGTCCTGGTCCGGCCGGGTCATCCGCCGACCTGCTCGGCGGCGACCTGCTTGAGCGTCCGTCCGCTGCGTGCAGAGCGGGCCCGGCGCGGGTCGGGCGTGCCGCCGGCTCCGCTCCGGCCGTGCCGGACCAGCAGCCATGCCTCCCGCTGCCCGTCTCCGTCCCGGAAGCGGGTCAGCGCCCAGTCGCCGTGCAGTTTGCGCCCGTCCAGCCGGAACGAGGCGTGGCCGCCGGCGAGCGCCTCGGCGAACGGGATCTCGTGGCCGCGCCCGTCGGTGCTGCGGTTCCGGTAGCTGCCCTCGTCCCAGATGATCACCGTGCCGGCGCCGTACTCGCCCTCGGCGATGGTCCCCTCGAAGTCGCGGTACTCCAGGGGGTGGTCCTCGGTGGGCATCGCCAGGCGCCGGTCGTGCGGATCGCCGGACGGCCCCTTGGGAACGGCCCAGGACTTGAGCACCCCGTCGACCTCCAGCCGGAAGTCGAAGTGCATGGTGCCGGCATCGTGGATCTGCACCACGAAGGCGCGTTCCCGGCCGGCCCCGGCGCCGCCCTCGCCGCTGGGCTCGCGCGTGCGCCGGAAGTCCCGTTTCCGGCGGTACTCCGCCAAGGTGTCGGCTTCGGGCATCACCGTTCCTCCTCCCGGACTCCGCTCCCGCGCCTACCCCTCCCCGATGGCGCGACACGTTCCGGCGGGGCAGCGCGCACTCCGGGCAGCCGCAGCACTGCGGGGGCGCCCCGCTCACCCGGGCCCCTGCCGATCGGCTCCGCGGCGCGGTGGTGCCGGTCATCGCCGTCCACGCCGGCTCACCGTCCACGGCCACCGGCTCCGTCCACGCCGGAGCCTGACGGAGCATCAGCCATCGGAGTGGACACCGGCCGGGCCTTTCGCGGACACGCGGCCAGCCGACTTTCACTGGATCTCGGATCACGATCGCCGTCGCCGCCGGCAACCGCGACGTCGCCGCGTGCCGCCGGTCACGGCCGTCGGGCCGTTCCCGAGAACCAGAGAGCACAGGAGACCGACCATGAAGACCCCGTCCGCCGCGCCCTGCTGGCCGCCGTGCCGCTGTTCGCCCTGGTGCCGCTGCTCACCGGGCCCTCGGCCTCCGCAGACCCCGGCGAACCCACCGTCGACGCCACCTGCGTGCTGAAGGCCCACGGCGTCTTCGCCTCCGCCGTCGACCCCGGCGGCACCAACCTGCCGCTGCCCGACACCCTGGCCATGACCGGCACCGTCCAGTGCGTGGACGCCGCCGGCACCCCCACGGTCACCGGAGCCTTCGAGCGGACGGTCACCATGCCCGCCACCGAATGCACCGGCGACGAACACGGCGACACCTCCACCACGACCGTCCACTGGGCCGACCGGACCACCTCCACCCTCCGCTTCGAGCACACCGACGTCGTCAAGGTCAACGGCACCGCCTCCCTCGTCGTCACCGGCACCGTCACCGACGACAGCGCGCACTTCGCCGGCGACACCCTCAACGCCGTGGGCAGCAGCACCGGAACCGGCTGCGGCACCCCCGCCGGCGAGACCGAGGTCGACTCGACCCTCGTCCTCCGCCTCACCCACTGACGCCCGCCCGCGAAAGAGGACCCGCCAATGCCGCACCCCGCCCCGGCCGACACCACCGTCAGCCCGAAGGCCCGCATCTACGCCATGCTCGACACGGACGGCGACGGCGTCGCCTCCCGCCACGACTACTTCGTCCGCATCGAACGCGTCCGACGAGCCACCGGACGAACCGACGACGACCCCCTCGTCATCGCCGCACGCACCGCCGGCGAACGCGCCTGGGCCGCCATGGACGCCAACGGCGACGGCGTGATGACCTATCAGGAGTACGCCGCCTGGGTGGACGCCGAGAAGTTCGACACCGTCTGCCAGTACGCCCTCGGCGCCCTCTTCGACCTCGCCGACGCCGACCGGGACGGCGCCCTCGACCGGGCCCAGTTCACCGCCCTGCGCCAAGCGCTCGGCAACCGGCCCGACAACGCCGACGCGGCCTTCGACGCACTCGATCCCACCGGCACCGGACTGGTCGACCGCGCCGCCTACCTGGCAGCGATCCGCGCCTACGTCACCGGCGACCACTCCCCCATGGGCACCGCCCTGTACTGACGGCCGCCCGCCCGGCGCTGGTGCCGCCGCTCGGGAGAGCTCGGGAGAGCTCGGGAGAGCTCAGGAGAGCTCAGGAGAGCTCAGGAGAGCGAAGAAGGGCCGGCGGGGGCCGGCCCTTCCGCAGCAGGGGGTGATCAGAGGCGGAACGGGTTGGAGTTGCGGGCCGCGAGGAGGTACCAGGCGGTGGCGCCGGTGTGGAGGGAGGCGTAGTACTGGTCGCCCATCCCGGTGTCGAGGCCGTCCCGGGAGGCCGCGACGATGCCGAAGCCGTCGTGGTTGGGGGCCTGCTCCTGGGCGGTGGCGAGCGAGGAGACCAGGGCGGCGGCGGTGCCGGCGTCCTCGGCGCGGCCGCGGGCGTAGAGGGCGCTCAGCAGCTGGGCAGTGCCCTCGAACCACACCTTGCTGCGGTCGGCGCTGCCGAACGGGACGCCCTGGTAGGGACCGTCCTGGGTGAGCTGGTTGCGCACGAGCCAGTCGACCGCCGGGGCGTCGTCGGGGCTGAGCGTGGCGAGGTAGCTCCAGACCTGGACGTCGGCGGGGACGACGTCGGTGTTCACACTGACCCCGTCGAGTCCGGTGCCGGTCCACAGGTGGCCGTCGGCGGCCCGCATGGAGCGCACGAACCCGAACGCGGCGTCGGAGCGGCTCTTCCACACCTGGTCGCCGGTCAGGGTGGCGAGCATCGCGAAGAAGGCGCCCACGTCGATGTTGTGCTCGGTGGCCTTCCAGGTGATGGCCTGGTACTCGGCTCCGACCTCGTCGAGCGCCCGGACGCCGCCGGTGTAGCCGCCGGCGCCCCGGCTGTCCGCGGCGTGGCTCTGGATCCACTCGGCCGCCTTGCGCGCACCGTCCAGGTAGCGCTGCTGGCCGGTCGCCCGGTAGAGGTGGGACCAGGCCATGCCCACCCACGCCATGTTGCCCGTGTAGGTGGACCAGCCGCCGATGTAGGGCGCGCCCGTCTTCGTCACGAACGGCTCGGGCAGGTAGGAGGAGCGCAGCCGGCCGTCCGGCTGGGGGTCGTGGTCCTGGGCGTAGAGGAGGGCGTCGCCGAGGGTGACCGCCCGCGCCCTGTCGTCGGCGTTGCCGCTGCCGAGGAACGCGTCGATCATCAGGGCGTCGTCGTAGACGAAGGACGACTGGAAGCCGGTCGGACCGAACTGGTCGCCGGGGGCGAAGTAGCCGCCCCGGTAGCTGCGCGGCAGGCCCAGCGAGACGGGGTAGGGGAACTCGTTCATGGCCGTGCGCAGGAAGGAGTACCCCTTGGCCACCGAGGTGTCGGCGGGGCGGGCGAAGCCGGCGGGGACGGTGGGCGGCACGACGGGCGCGGCCGGGCCCTCGACGTAGTGGAGGCGGTTGATCGTCTGGATCGCCCGGTGGGTGGCGCCGCCCAGCGGCATCTCGTAGAAGTCCACGGCCACGTAGTTGGGCATCTTGCGGGCGGCCGGGCCGCAGTGGTTGCGGGCGCGCTCGACCAGCTTGTCGCCGTTGTCGATGGCCGCGCTGATGATGGTCGGGGCGTTGCGGAACTGGTTCATGACGAACAGCGGGGAGAACTTGGCGTTGCGCCGGGTGAGCGGGACGCCGCCCCAGCGGCTGTAGCAGTCCCAGTTGCTGCCGGTGTCGCCGATGCTCCAGTAGTTCTCGACCGTCCAGTCGCTGCCGGGGCGCAGCCCGACCTCGGGGATGGCGGTGCCGTGGTCGTCGGTGAAGAGCAGCAGCCGCTTGTCGGCGGCGCGCAGCGCGGACAGGGTGGGCCATCCGTTGGTGCTGACGCCGCTCGTCTCCGGGTCGAAGACGAGGTCCTTGAGGCCGGGGACGGCTTCGAGGGTCTGCCGCATGCGGGTGCGGTCGGCGTAGTCCTCGAAGAAGACGGTGACGATCGGCTTCTGGCCGTCCACCTGCTCCGTCCTCATGAAGGTGACGATCTCGGCCATGGCGTCCGACAGGAGGCGGGCGCCCCCGTCGAGGCAGGGGGCGTGGCAGAGCACGACGTCGTTGCCGCGCATGTGCGCGTCCAGCATCAGACCGCTGACGCCCTCGCGGAGCTGGGTCAGCAGGGAGCGGTTCTGGTTGGGGGCGATCGGGCCCGCCTCGGCGGCGTTGTGGAAGGCGTTGTGCGTGGTCAGGAAGGTGGCCTGGTCGAGTCGCGGGTCTGCGGGCGCCTCGCCCTCCTGGAGCGAGGTGTTGGTCAGGTACCACTGGCTCTGGGTGCCGGGCTGCTTCGCGCCCGCCGTCAGCCGCCTGCCGTTCGCGGACTCCCCGCCGAAGTCGGTGGCCGGGTTGAGGTAGACCTCCTGGCCCGGCGCCTTGATGTGGAAGACGTCCGGGCTGACCTGCTCGAACTGCCACTGGGTCTCGGGGCCCCCGCAGGTGCGCAGCTCGGCGAGGACCTGGCCCTGGGCGTCCGGCGCGGTGCGGGACAGGCAGTACGCCCCGTTGACGTTGCTCTTGAGGTAGTAGGCGGAGCCGACGGGCTCGAACCACCATTCCTGGTTGCCCTGGGCCTTGAAGACGTACTGCAGGATCGGCTGCCCGTCCGCCATGTCCTGCCCGGCGGCGTCCACGGACAGGCCGGTGGTGACGTTCTGCAACTGGACCGGGCCCAGCTTGTTCGGCGGGCCGGGCTGGGCGGCCGCGGGCGGCGCGCCGACCGGCACCAGCAGGGCGGCACCGAGGGCGGCGGCCAGGCCGAGGGCGGTCGCCCGGCCGCGGTGGCGGCCGGTCGGCCGGTCGGCGTGGCGGGCGGACGACCGGTCGGCATGACGGGCGGACGACCGGTCGGCGTGACGGGCGGACGACCGGTCGGCGTGACGGGCGGACGACCGGTCGGCGTGAGGGGCGGTCGACCGGTCGGCCTGGCGGGCGGTCGGCGCGGGCCCGGTGCGGGTCGCTGGTCGGCGAAGGGCGGGGAACAACACCAGGGATCCTCCGGGAAGTGGGGCCCCCGGGAAGTGGGGCCGCGCAGGGGACGGCGGCCGACCGGGCGCGGCCCGGCGGCGGAAGGCAGGCGCGACGTACGCTTGCCGGGTCACTTTACACAGTCGCTGCGCCACGCAGTGACTGCGTGAGCGGGAAGAGTGGAGAGGCGACCAATGACTGCACGTCCCACGAGAGGCGGCGGCACGGACCCGACGGCCGACCCGGCCCCGGACTCCCCCGGCCCGGAGCCCACCCGGGAGGAACTGGTGGCGTGGGTCGCCGCGCTCGGCAACCGGCGGCACGCCGTCTGGGTGCGCTACCAGCAGGCGCTCGCCACCGGCCTCGGCCTCGGCCTGACCGACGTCCAGTGCCTGCGCTCGCTGGCCCAGCAGCGCGGCGAACTCACCACCCGGCAGATCGCCGACCTGACCGGCCTCACCACGGGCTCGGCGACCCGGCTCGTCGACCGCCTCGAACAGGCCCGGCTGGTCGCCCGTCGCCGCGACACCGCCGACCGCCGCCTCGTCCACGTCCGGCTCACCCTCGAACGGCGGCCGGACGTCGCCGCCGCCTGGGAGCAGGCCGAACAGGCGCAGGCCGAACTCATCGCCTCCTACGACGACGCCCAGCTCGCCGTCATCGGCAGCTACCTCAGCCGAGCCGCCGACATCGCCGAAGGACAGATCGAGGGCCTCCTGCGCCTCACCCCGCCCGTCGACTGAACCGCGCCCGCCCCGGAACGGCGGCGACGCCCACGGCTGCCGCACCGGCCAGTGAGCCGTGCGGTGACCTCCGTGCCCCGCCCCGCCCTGCCCTGCCCTGCTCTGCCCTGCCCTGCCGAGCCGCCGACTCGGCACGGGCGGGCGGCTTCGGGCCTTTCAGCGCCCCGTCCCTGACGGATGCTCAGCAAGCGGTGACCGAGCCGTTGCCGCCGGTGCGGGGTCCCGGCCTTGGAACGGTGCAAGCCTGCTGGCGCGGGACTACCAGCACAAGACCGTCCACGCCGAAGCGGTGAGCAGGGTCGCCGCGACCCGCCCGCGGCTGCCCGCCTCTCCGGCCCCGCGGCCCCTGCGAGAGCGAAGCAGCCCGCTTTCCCGGCGCTTTTTCGGACGGCGAGCGGGGCTGCGGCCGGGGCGGTGCCCTCGACACGGGGGCGGGTCTCGGCCGCGGTTGCTCCGCGACGGTCGCAGGACCAGGTCGGATCGGCGGCCCGGTCCGGTGCCCGGCCGAACCGGACGACCCGCCGGACCGGCTGGAGGGCGCCGGTCGTTGCCCCTGCCGGCCCTCGGCGGCCAGCGGTCGGTGCGCTACGGCAGCCCGCTCCTCCCGCCGACCGCACGCGCCGGCGCTGCGGCCCGGGCGGCGCGGGCGAGGTGACGGGCGATCAGTTCGGCCAGTTCGGGGCCGTGTTCGTAGGCGAGGGGTGCCAACTCGGGTGGGAGCGTGAAGCCTTCGGGGAGGCGGTCGTAGGCGGTGGTGAGCTGGTGGCGGTAGGCGTCGTCCAGGCGGCCGGGCCAGTCGCCGGTCAGGGGCGGGCGCAGACGGGATTCGGCGGCGAGCGCCCGGTGCTGGACGAGCGCTTCCTCGACGGCTTCCTGCTTCGTCCGGTCCGCGATGGGCGCGCGGTCGGGACGCCAGGGGGCGAGCCGGTCGGCGGACCTGCCGGACAGGATGGCGGCGGCGAGTTCCTGGGCGATCCTCGACCACGTGGTGGGGCACGCCTTCCAGGGTGATCCCCCAGTAATAGCCGCGCTCGGCAAGGATGTTGCCGACCATCGCGGGAACGGTGCGTCGATGGCGGCGGTCCTGCGGACGGCCAGTTCGTGCTGACGTCGGCCGCGGTGCTCGGCGAACCGCCGCACGTACATCTTCGGCACCGTGTTGGACCCCGGGTTCTCCCGGCTTCGCGCGCCGCCTTCTTCCCCGACGAGGCTCGGCCCCATTGCCCTCCCGGCTGTGCCCGGCCGACACCGCGGTCCCCGGCTGGCCCCTGGCAAGATCGCCCGAAGCATGGCAGGGGCAGGTGGCGGCATCAAGAGGCGGACAGCGGAAAAGGCCGCTGATCTGGGATTTCTCCCGATCAACGGCCTTCCGACATCACTGTCGGGACGACAGGATTTGAACCTGCGACCCCTTGACCCCCAGTCAAGTGCGCTACCAAGCTGCGCCACGTCCCGTGGTCGTCTGCCGAGTTGCCCGGCGGGCTTCTTGGCCTTCTGACCTTGTCTCCGGTGTCCCGGCGACGTGGAAAACAATACAGCACGTCGGGGGGTGCTCGCTGCCAGGTTTCGGGGGGTGTGGCGGGGGCGGGTCAGGGGGTGGGGTGGCGGGCGTCGTAGCGGAGGAAGGCGGGGCGGCGGGCGGCGAGGAGGAGGACGGCGGCGACGCAGGCGAGGCCGCCGGTGAGGATGGAGACGGTGGGGGTGGTGAGGGTGGCGACGGTGCCGGATTCGAAGTCGCCGAGGCGGGGCCCGCCGGCGACCACGACGATGAAGATGCCTTGGAGGCGGCCCCGCATCTCGTCCGGGGCGGCGACCTGCATCATCGTGTTGCGGAAGATCATCGAGACGGTGTCGGCGCAGCCGGCCGCGGCGAGCAGGAGCAGTCCGAGCGGCAGGTTGTGGACGAGTCCGAACGCGGCGATGGCGAGGCCCCATGCGGCGACGGAGGCGAGGACGGCAACGCCGTGCCGGTGGATGCGGCCGATCCAGCCGGAGAAGAGTCCGCCGGCCAGGGCGCCGACGGCGGGGGCGGCGACCAGGAGGCCGACGGTGCCCGGTCCGCCTCCGTAGAAGGCGACGGCGATGGCGGGGAAGAGGGCGCGCGGGAGGCCGAAGATCATCGCGGCGAGGTCGGCGAGGAAGGACGTCCGCAGGTTGGGCTGGTCGCGCAGGAAGCGCAGGCCGTCCAGGACGGTGGCGCGCTTGCCGCCGACGCTCTGCGGGCGCATCGCGGGCAGTCGCCACATCGCGTAGAGGGTGGCGGTGAAGGCGACGGTGTCGACCAGGTACGCGGCTTGGGCGCCGTACGCGGCGATGGCGATGCCGCCGAGCATCGGTCCGACGGTCTGGCCGAGGTTCATGCCGATGGTGTTGAGGGCGTTGGCGGCGGTCAACTGCTCGCGCGGGACGAGTCGGGGGATCATCGAGGACCGGGCGGGCGAGCTGACGGCGAAGAAGCCGCCCTGGAGTGCGACGGCCGCGTAGAGCAGGGCGACGGTGTCGAGGTGCAGCAGGGCCTGGACGGCGAGCAGGGCGGAGACGGCGGCGAGTCCGCCGGAGCCGATCAGTCCGAGGCGGCGGCGGTCGACCCGGTCGGCGATCGCGCCGCCGTACAGGCCGAAGGCGATCAGGGGGAAGAGGGAGCAGAGTCCGACCAGGCCGGTGGCGAAGGTGGAGCCGGTGAGGTCGTAGACCTGGACGGAGACGGCGACGGCGGTCATCTGCTGGCCGATCGCGGACACGGACTGTCCGAACCAGAGCCGCCGGTAGTCCGGGCTGTGGCGCAGCGGCGTGAGGTCGGCGAAGGCGCCGCGGGTCAGCCGGCGCAGCCGGGACGCGGGGGCGGGGGCGGGTATCGGCGGGCGGGAGGGTGAGTCGGTGGGCACCCCGCCATGGTCGGTCAGCTCCCCGACGGGCCCGCGGCCGGGTCCCGCACCACCCCGCTCCGCGGCCGATCATCAGCTCCCGTCCACCCTCGCGTCCAGCGACCACGACCGAGGGCCACGACCGAGGGCCCCGCCCGGCGATCGCGTTCCGGCGATCATGTCCGGAGATCAGGTCCGGCGATCAGGTCCGGCGATCACATCCGGGGGGCGTCTCCGGAGGGTGCGGCGGGCGGCTGCAGCAGTGTCCGCGTCAGGAGTTCCGCGAGGTCGTCGTCCAGCGGGTCGCGGGTGCCGAGCAGTCGGTACCAGAGGGCTCCGAAGGCGAGGTCGACGGCGGTGGGGGTGGTGAGGTGGGGGGCGAGCAGTCCGGCGGTGCGGGCGCGGTCGACGAGGGTGCCGAGGGCTTCGCGGCGCGGGTGCAGGAGGGTCTGGCGGAAGCGGTCGCCGAACGCGGGGTCGACCTGCGCCTCGGCCATCAGCGCGCGGAGGGCGTCGGTGGTGGGCGGGGTGGCGGCGGCGAACGTGGCGGCGAGGAAGGTCCGCAGGTCGGCGGCGTGGTCGCCGGTGTCGGGCAGTGCGATGTGCTGCCGGGCATGGACGGTGACGGCTTCGAGCAGGACGTCCGCCTTGCCAGGCCACCAGCGGTAGACGGTCTGCTTGCCGGTGCCGGCGCGGGCGGCGATGCCTTCGACGGTGAGGCGCGCGTAGCCGACCTCGCCGAGCAGTTCGATCGCGGCGGTCAGGATCGCCTGCCGGCTCTCCTCGCTGCGACGTCGGCCCGGACGTCCGGGAGTTGATGTTCCGTCAGGTGCTCTGCCGGCGGCAGATTCTGCTTGCTCGATCACGGGCAGCACGCTACCTTAATTCGAGACGAGACGTCGCGGTTCGAAATAGCCGGACGGCCGGCACCGCACCACATCGGGAGCGCACTCCGCCGGAACCGACTTCGGCCGAACCGCGAGACCGAGCCACGGACCGAACTGCGAGAGCCGGATCACGAGAGCCGAACCGCGAGAGTCGGTTCACGTAAGCAGGCCCGAGGAGCAGCGCATGGACGGGTGCAGGGACCGACCCGGGAACCGACACAGGAACTGGCACAGGGGAGATGGCACGCATGAGTGAGCGCACTGCACTGGTGGTCGGCGGCACCTCGGGCATCGGGCTGGCCACCGCGCGCCGGCTGCACGCTCAGGGTGCGGCGGTGCACGTGGTGGGCCGCAGCAAGGAGCGCCTGGAGGCGCTCGCGGTGAGCGACCCCGAGTTGGTCGGGCACCGCGCGGACGGCGGGGACCGCGAGCAGATCGCCGAAGTCCTGGGCACCATCGGGACGTTGGACTGGCTGGTGGTCGCGCTCAGCGGCGCCGAGGGAGCGGGCCCGTTCGCCGAGCTCGACCTGGTCGCCCTGCGCGGCGCGTTCGAGGCCAAGTTCTGGGGGCAGTTGACGACCGTCCAGGCCGCGCTGCCACACCTGGCCGAGGACGGGTCGATCACCCTGGTCACGGCCATCTCCGCGCGGACGGCCCTGCCGGGCACCGCCGGCCTGGCAGCCGTCAACGGCGCGCTGGAGTCGATGATCCGGCCGCTCGCGGTCGAGCTCGCCCCGCGCCGGGTCAACGCGGTCTCCCCCGGCCTGGTCGCCACCCCGTGGTGGGACGGTCTGCCGCAAGACGCCCGGGAGGCCTACTTCGCGCACGCCGCGGCCCAGTTGCCGGTCCGGCGGATCGCGGACGCGGAGGACGTCGCGGAGGCGGTGGCCCTGGCCGCCACCAACCGCAACCTGACCGGCACCGTGCTGGAGTCGGACGGCGGACTCCACCTGATCACCTTGAACTGACCGCCAGCGGCACGCGCAACAGTGAACCGACCGCAGCAGGCACCACGGTGAACCGACCGCGGCACGCACCGCGGTGAACCGACCGCTCCCCCACCGCAGTCCGGCCCGCAGGCAATCAACTCGCGTGCGGACCGGCCGCATTGATCGGGGACGGCTACCGCGCGGCCACCGCCGTCACCTGCGCGTAGGCCAGGACGTGGCCGCTCATCGTGAACGCGGTGACGGCGGGCGGCGTTTCGGCCGGCAGGGCCAGGCTCGGCGTGTCCAGCGCGTAGACGGTGATCCGGTAGCGGTGCGGGCGGTCGCCGACCGGCGGGCAGGGGCCCAGGTAGCCGCGCAGGCCGGCGTCGTCCGTCCCGGAGACCGTGCCGGGCGGCGGGGTGTCGCCGAGTGCGGTGGTGGTGGCCGGCAGGTCCCAACTCAGCCAGTGCCAGAAGCCGGAGCCGGTCGGGGCGTCCAGGTCGAACATGGTGACGGCGAAGCTGCGGGTGCCTTCGGGGGCGCCGTGCCACTCCAGGTGGAGCGGGCGGTTGCCGCCGTCGCAGCCGAACGCGTTCGCCCAATTCGATTGCGGGAAGCCGCCGTTCACCAGGTCGGGACTGGTGACGGCGAAGCGCTTCGCGTCGACCGGAATACCGGAGCGGACCGATGTGCGACCGAACTCGCGGACCGACGAGCGAACTTGGGCGCTCGAATCGGCGGCGCCCAGCAGGGTGAGGGCGGTGGCGGAGGCCAGCAGCAGCGCGGTGGTGCGGGACGGGCGTGGCAACGGGATCTCTCCTCAGGTCGGTTTCGTCTCACCAACCCTCGTCCTCGTCGGAGGAGTTGGGGAGCCACGCCGCATGGTGGCATCCGGCGTACCAGGATCGCCGCTGGACGGCCCGCTGCGCCCGCGACCATCATCGACACCATGACCGGCACGCCGCACCGCGCACCTCACCCCGAACCCCGTCGCCCGCCCCAACAGGCCGAGCTGGCAGCCTTCCTGCGTGCCAAGCGCACCCGCCTGCAGCCCGAGGACGTCGGTCTCCCCCGCGGCCCGCGCCGCCGCACGCCGGGGCTGCGCCGCCAGGAGGTGGCCCAGCTGGCCGCCGTCAGCGTCGAGTGGTACGTCCGCCTGGAACAGGGGCGGGTCGGCACCCCGGGGGCGGCCGTCCTGGACGCGCTCGCGGAAGCCCTGCGGCTGACCCCGGACGAGGGCCGGCACCTGCACCTGCTGGCCCGCCCCGAGAGCCGGCACGAAGGCCGCCGCGAGACGTTCGACGACCCCGGCGGCTCCGGGCGCGTCACTCCGGTCCGCGGCTCGCTGCTCCAACTCCTGGACGGAATACCGTTGTTCCCGGCCTACCTGACCGACCACCGGCTGGACGTGCTGGCCCACAACCCGGCGGCGCGCGCCCTGTTCGGGCCGGGCTTCGGCACCGGACGGGCCGACAACACGGCGCGCATGCTGTTCCTGGACCCGGCGTCCCGCGCCGGTCAGCTCGACTGGCAGCGGGTCGCCCGCGAGACCGTCGGCCACCTGAGGGCCGGGCACGCCCGTCACCCCGGTGATCCCCGACTGGCCGCGCTGGTCGCCGAACTGAGCAGCCACAGCCCAGAGTTCGACGCCTGGTGGAACGACCACACCGTCCTCGAACGCAGCGCCGGCAGCAAGCGCGTCCGCCACCCCGAGGCCGGCGAGCTCCGCCTCCATTACGACATCCTGTCCACCGGCCCCGCCTCCGACCACCTGCTGTTCACCGTCACCCCGGCCGACCGGGCCACCGAACACGCCCTCCGCCGCCTGGTCACCGCCCACACCGGCCGCACCGCGGGCACGGTCGTCCATCCGATCACCGCCGCGTGAGCCACCCCGCGGCCGGGGTTTCGACCGCTGTCCGAGGGCCGGCGGATACTGGCGGTATGTCGCCCACCGCGTCCTCGCCGTCCGTCGCCGCCCGGATGAGCCGGCAGTCCTCCCGGGACACCGCCCAGGAACTCGCGGTCCGACGGCTGCTGTACGCCGCGGGCCTGCGCTACCGGGTCAACGCGCGCGTTCCCGGCATGCCGCGGCGCACGGTCGACATCCTGTTCCTCGGTCCGCGCGTCGCGGTCTTCCTCGACGGCTGCTTCTGGCACGGCTGCCCCGAGCACGCCACCAGCCCCAAGGCCAACGCCGACTGGTGGCGCAGCAAGCTCGACCGCAACATCTCCCGCGACCGCGAGACCACCGACCACCTCACCGCCGAGGGCTGGACCGTCCTCCGCTTCTGGGAGCACCAGTCCCCCGAGGACATCGCCCGCACCATCCACGACCTGGTCCGCGCCCGCCGTGCCCGCGCGTCCCGCCCCTAGCTCGGCCGCCAAGTGAGCGGCCCCGCCCGCGAGTTGCGGGTGGGGCCGCCGGTCGGGCCGTTACTGCCGGTGCGGGGCCGGGGCGTAGCCGGCCGGGCGGGTGGTGAAGGTGCCACGGCCCTGGGTGCGGCCGCGGAGGGCGCCCGCGTAGCCGAAGAGTTCGGCGAGCGGGACGGTCGCGGTCAGGACCGTGCCGTGGGCGCCTCGCGGTTCGGAGCCGTGCACCCGGCCGCGCCGGGCGGACAGGTCGCCGAGGACGCCGCCGACGCCGTCCGGCGGGACGGTGACGGTGACGGTGACCACGGGCTCCAGCAGCACCGGGTCGCCGCGCCGCAGCGCCTCGCGCAGGGCGAGCCGTCCCGCGGTGCGGAAGGCCAGGTCGGAGGAGTCCTTGACGTGGGTCGCCCCGTCGGTGAGGGTGACCCGGACCCCGGTGACCGGGTGGCCGAGCGGGCCGTCCGCGAGGGCGTCCCGGCAGCCCGCCGCGACGGCCTGCACGAACTCCTGCGGGACCCGCCCGCCGGTGACGGTGGAGCGGAACTCGAAGCCGTCCGTGCCGGGTTCGCCGAGCGGTTCGACGTCGATCACGATGTGCGCGAACTGCCCCGTGCCGCCGTCCTGTTTGACGTGCCGCAGAACGAGGCCGGCGACCGGCCGGGACAGCGTCTCCCGGTAGGCGACCTGCGGCCGCCCGACGGTGACCTCCAGCCCGGAGCGGCGCAGCGTCTCCACCGCGACCTCCAGGTGCAGTTCGCCCAGCCCGGACAGCACCCGCTGCCCGCTCTCCGGATCGGTGCCGACCACCAGGGACGGGTCCTCCTCGGCGAGCCGGAACAGCGCCGCCGCCAACCGGTCGGTGTCCACCGAGCGGCGGGCCTCGACGGCGACGGTCACCACCGGGTCGGCGGCGACGGCCGGCTCCAGCACCAGCGGGGCGTCGGGCGTGCACAGCGTGCTGCCCGCGCGGGCGGCCTTGGGCCCGATGACGGCGACGATGTCGCCGGCCACCGCCGTGTCGGTCTCGGTGTGCCGGTCGGCCTGCACCCGGAGGATGCGCCCGATCCGCTCGGTGCGCCCGGTGCGTGCGTCGAGCACGGTGTCCCCCTTCCGCAGGGTGCCGGAGTAGATCCGCAGGCTGCTGAGCCGTCCGGTGGTGTTCGCGTTCACCTTGAACACCAGGGCGGCCAGCGGTTGTCGGGCGTCGGCGGGACGTTCCTGGACGGTGCCCTGCCAGTCGCCGCGCACCGGCGGGACGTCCAGCGGCGAGGGCAGGTACGCCGTCACCGCGTCGAGCAGCGGTTCGATCCCCCGGTTGCGGTACGCGGAGCCGCACAGCACCACCACCGCCTGTCCGTCGGCGGTGAGTTGACGCAGCGTGCCGGCGAGCGTGTCGGCGCCCAGGGTGCCGGTGGCGCAGTACTCGTCCAGCGCCGCCGGGTGCAGTTCGGCCACCGCCTCCGCCAGCGCCTGTCGTCGGCGTTCCGCCTCTTCGGCCAACTCGGCCGGGACGTCGCCGACTTGAACGCCATCGGGGCCGTCGTCACCGTCCGGCCAGGTGAGCGCGCGCAGTCGGAGCAGATCGACCACGCCGGTGAAGCCGCCCTCCCGGCCGATCGGCAACTGCACGGCCAGCGGCACCGGGTGGAGCCGCTCCCGGATCGAGGCGACCGCGCCGTCCAGGTCCGCGCCGGGCCGGTCCATCTTGTTGACGAACGCGATTCGCGGCACGCCGTGCCGGTCGGCCTGCCGCCACACCGATTCGCTCTGCGGTTCGACGCCCGCCACGGCGTCGAACACCGCCACCGCGCCGTCCAGCACGCGCAGCGCACGTTCCACCTCGTCGGCGAAGTCCACGTGCCCGGGCGTGTCGATCAGGTTCAGCCGGTGCCCGGCCCAGTCGCAACCGACCGCGGCGGCGAAGATGGTGATGCCGCGGTCGCGCTCCTGCGGGTGGCAGTCGGTGACGGTGGTGCCGTCGTGCACCTCCCCGCGCCGGTGGGTCTCGCCGGCCAGGAACAGGATGCGTTCGGTGACGGTGGTCTTGCCAGCGTCGACGTGGGCGAGGATGCCGAGGTTGCGGACCGCGGCGGCCGCCGGAACGGTGACGGTGCGGGTGCTGGTGCTGGTGCTGGTGGTGGTGGAGAGGTCGGTGCGCATGGCCCCGTGCCTTTCGGAGGTCGGTCCTGGATTGGGCAGCGCAATTCACGGCACCACGAGCGGCAGCAGTCGCACAGCACCCGACCCGACTCCGATCAGCACTTCACGGCGGTGCAGCACCTGCGGAGGCGACCACGAGACGGTCGCGAAGACTGCCCCGAAGACGGCCGCGAAGACAGTCTCGGCAGCGCCGACGGGTCCCTCAACGGGGCCTTCACAGCAGGGGGTTGGGTGGGAGCTCGAAGGGCCTTACCGGCACCGGCCGCGCAGCGGGCGCCGGCCTGCCCAGGACACCAGGATCACCTCGAACCGCGACGGGGGAACGACAGCAGCGGTGCTACGCACGGCCGGCCCCTCCCTCTCCACGTCACGGTGCACCCCGGCCGGCCGTCCGGCCCGGGCGTCTTGCAGCGAGGCGAGTCTAGGGACACGCGCCCCTCGCCGTCACCGGGATTTCCGCCGCCTCCCGACAAGAGGCAAATTGACGAGTCACATTGACGGGCCGTCAGTCCCAGACGATCGAGCGGATCGCCATGCCGTCCGGGACCGGCGGGACGTCCCGGTACTCGTCCACCAGGCCGTTCAGCACGCCGTCGGACTCCCAGCCCGCCGTCCACGACTCGCAGGTCTCGGCGTCCGCACTGGTGCACACCGCGACGGCCTCCGCGAGCAGTTCCTCCAACTCCAGTGTCTCCGGGTGGAGTTGGACCCGCACCCAGGCCACCTCGGGCCGATCCGCGATCCGGTCCAGGGCGGCGGCCAGCTCGGCCAGCGGCGGACGGCCGTAACCCCACTGGTTCGGCGCCAACGAGTCCTCGACGGTGTTGCCCGCGAAGAAGTCGGCCAGGGACACCAGCGGCAGCACGCCCTCCGGGCCGGCCCGCTCGATCACGTCCTCGACGGCTATCACGTCACCGATCCTTCCCCTCGCCACTGACACCGACCGTGCCCACCACCGCCCACACCCGCCTGCGGCGGCCCCGCTGCCCCGCAACGGAACCACCGCACCACGGCCTCCCCCGTGCCCGGCCTCAGACGAGCAGACCGTTCCGCTTCACGTACCAGGTGTGGAAGCCGATCATCGAGCCCAGCACGGCCAGCCACTGCAGCGAGTTGACCAACGGCACCGCACCGAGCGGAAGGGTCAGCGCGAAGCCGACCCGGATCAGGGCGTCCAAGGCGAACCCGACACCCCAGACCAGCGTCAGCAGGCGGATGTGGCGGCGGAACACCGGGTCGTCGTCCCACTGCCCGATCCACGCGTCCGCGCCCGCCGGGCCGATCTTCGCGGCGACCACCGTCCGGGCCGCGCCGAGCATGAACGGACGGCGGGTCAGCAGACTGCCGAGGATCCACAGGCCGATCACCCCGAACACCCAACTGTCGCGCACCATCAGCACCCTCGGGCTGCCCGTCACCGCCGACAGCAGCGCGCCGACGGCGATCAGCAGCAGCGTGAACACCGGCATCACGTCCAGTCGGCGGTGGCGCACCAGGCCGTACAGCAGCCACGGCAGTGCGGCCAGGCTGCTCAACGTGATCGCCGCCCACTGGCCGGCACCGAAGCCGAGCAGCGCGTAGTACGCGCCCAGCGGGACCGCCAACTCGAAGACCACCGCCTTGGCGGCCTGCCGACGCCCGCGCGCGACCCGCTGCGCCGGCGTCGAGTCGTCCCCCGCCAGTGCCGCCCAGTCCACCTGCCCGTCCGCCGTTCGCGGCGGCTCCGCCGCAGCCACGGCACCGACCGCAGCCACGGTGCCGGCCGCTCCCACCGGGCCGGCCGTACTCGCCGGGCCGGCCGTACTCGCCGAGCTGCCTGTGCCCGCAGCCGCAGCCGCTCCGGCGGTCACGTCCGCCCCCGCCAGGTCCGTCGCCATCGCGTTCTCCCCCGTCACGTTCTTCGCCCCCACCGATTCCGCCCCCTGCTCGTTCATGCGTCCTCCCCCGGGATCCGGTGCGCTTCCATGCAGACCTCCGCGGGGCGCACCGCCCGGTCGAACAGGTCGGCCAACTCCTTTGCGCTGGCGGCCACGTCCATCTGCGGGTCGCGCAGGACGCGGACCAGGACCGCGTCGATCGCCCCCCGGATCGCCGTCACCAGCACCCGGGCGTCGAACGCCCCGTACTCGCCGTCCGCCTGCGCGGCGCGGACCAGCTGCTCCTGAAAATCCATCACCGCCCGGCGGCCCGCCGCGAACTGGCCCTCCGCGTCGTCGCCCTGGCCGTTCAGGATCTCCACCAGCGCCGCCAGCTCTCGCGGATGCGCGGCCGCCAGCTCGACGTTGGACTCGATGTACGCCCGCAGGCGCGCCCGCGGCCCGGTCTCCGCCTCGATCCGCGGCAGCATGTACGCCTCGGAGACCCGCATCACCTCCGCGATCACCTCGCGCAGCAGGTCGTCCTTGCCCTTGAAGTGGTACGAGATCATCCCGGTACTGCTCAGCCCCGCGTGCTTGGCGATCCGCGCGAACGAGGCCTTGGCGTACCCCGCCTCGGCGATCACTTCGATGGCCGCCTCGACGATCTGCCGACGCCGCGCCGATTCCGTGAACGTGCGCCCCACCGGAGCACCCCTCTCTGCTCGCCCGAGCCATCCCTTGCTTGCCCGAGCAAGAAGGTAGCGCTGTTTGCTCGAACGAGCAAGAAGTCGTGCGGGCAAGCAGACGGGCCCGCGGCGACCCCCCGCGGGCCGGGACATTACCCGGCCCAGAGCCCCCCCGGGGTGGAGGGGCCCCCCAAAAACCCCACCGACGCCGACCACGTGCCGTTCGCCCGCCTCGACGGGGACGGTGAGCCGGTTGCCGGGCGGCGGGAACGGGCAGATGAAGTGGTCGGAGAACGCGCACGGCGGCAGGAACGCCCGGTTGAAGTCCAGCACGGTGTTCCCGTCCGCGTCCGGCGCGGGCAGCGTGATGAAGCGGAACCGGTAGGTCTCCCGGCCGCTGGTCTCGTCCGCGACGACGCCGCTGAGCGGGCCGCCGGAGCCGCTGACGGTCAGCGTGTGGGGGCGGCCGGCCAGGGTGAAGGCGACCTGGCCGGTGACGGTCAGCGGACGGGCCCGGCCGTCGGCGTTCTCCACCAGCACGTCCTGCGCGCCCTTGTCGAACGGGGTGAACACGGCGGGCACCGCCCACTCGGGCGCGTACGGATAGACCGAGATCCCGGCGAACGCGGCGCGTCGCGGTGCGGCCGGGTCGAAGACGCGCAGCGCGAGTTCGCCCTCGCGCTCGATCGGCACCAGGCGCATGCCGTTCAGCACCGCGATCTGCGCGGCCGCGTCGGTGTCGGGGCGCAGCGCGACCCGACCGGTGGCCTCCCGCTGCTCGCCTTCCAGCCGGACGCCGTCCCCGGTGACGAGTTCGGCGCACACGGTGCCGCTCTCGGCCCACCAGCGGCCGGGCAGGCCGGGCAGTTCGGCCGGTTCGGGCTCCAGCCAGTGGGTGCCGGTCAGCGCGAGTGGGCCGTGCGGGGCGCTCACCGCCGCGTTCCGGGACTCGGTCCAGTGCTGCCACGCCTCGGCTGCGGTGTCGGTCATCGGACTGCCTCCCAAGTGGGGCTCTGGTTCGGGGCTCTGGTTCGGGGGTTCTGCTTCGGGGGTTCTGCTTCGATCGGGTTCGGGGGTTCCGCTTCGATCGCTCGACGGGCCGGGCCGGCGAGGGGCCGGCCGGTGCGGGTCGGCGCCGCGTCCGGCCGTGCGGGTCAGCGCCCGGCGAGCGGGCGGAACAGGCCTTCCTGCATGACGGAGACCACCAACTGCCCCGCCCGGTCGTAGATTTCGCCACGGGCCAGGCCCCGCGCCCCGTGCGCGATGGGCGATTCCTGCCGGTACAGCAGCCAGTCGTCGGCGCGGAACGGGCGGTGGAACCACATCGCGTGGTCGAGCGAGGCCATGTCGAAGTTCCGTTCGCCCCACAGGGGTTCGACGGGGGCGCGGACGGCGTCCAGCAGCGTCATGTCGCTGGCGTAGGTGAGCGCGCAGACGTGGATCAGCGGGTCGTCGGGCAGCGGGCCGTTGGTCTTCAGCCAGACGCCGCTGCGCGCCTCGACGCCCTCGAGTTCCTCGCGGCTCCACTTCAGCCGGTCGACGTACCGGATGTCGAAGGGCTGGCGGCGGCTGATGAACGGCGGCAGTTCGCCGAGCCGTCCGCCGACCTCGTCCAGGGCGCTCGGCAGGTCCTCGGGGGCGGGGACGTCCGGCATCGGGAACTGGTGCTCGATGCCTCCGGGTTCGGGCTTGTGGAAGTCCGCGGTCAGCGCGAAGATCGACCGCCCGTCCTGGATGCCCAGCACCCGGCGGGTGGTGAAGGACCGTCCGTCCCGGATCCGGTCCACCTGATAGACGATCGGCACCCCGGGGAGACCGGGGCGCAGGAAGTACGCGTGCAGCGAGTGCACCGGCCGGTCCTCGTCCACCGTGCGGCCCGCGGCGACCAGCGCCTGGCCGGCGACCTGCCCGCCGAAGGTGCGCTGGAGCGCCTCCTCGGGGCTGCGGCCGCGGAAGATGTTCAGCTCGATCCGCTCCAGGTCGAGCAGGTCGACGAGCTGGTCGACGGGGGTTCCCATGTCTCGCTCCCTCTCCGGGCGTCCGGGCGGGGCAGGGTGTACCGCCGGACGCCGTGTTCCGTCCAGCACAAGTCTCCGCGCCCGCCGGGAATTCCCGCCCTCCGGCACGCGGCGCACCCGCCGTCCCGGGGCCGACAGCCGGACGGCCCGTCCCACCCGGAGGCCGCACCGTCCCGGGGCCGACGCCGGCCGCCCGCCCGCCCGGAGGCCACGCCGTCGCGGTCACGACGGCCGCCGTCACTCCAGGCCGGACTGGCGCACCGTGATGTTCAGCCGCCCCACCAGCCCGAGGTCGGGGTCGGCCGTGCCCGGCAGCGTCCGCACCACCCCGTGGTACGCGAACCGCATCGGGCCGCCGAACACCAGCAGGTCGCCGCTGCGCAGCTCCAGGTCCGTCCACGGGCGGGTGCGGGTCTCGGTGTTGCCGAGCCGGAACACGCAGCTGTCGCCCAGCGACAGCGACACCACGGGCGCGTTCACCCGTTCGTCGCGGTCCTTGTGCAGGCCCATCTTCGCGCCGTGCGGGTAGTGGTTGACCAGCGCCACGTCCGGCGCGAAACCGGCCGCGCCCGCGATCTCGCCGGCGCCGTCGCCGTACGCCTCCTCGACCGCGCGCCGGGCCAGGGTGCCGAGCCCCGGCGGGAACGGCTTCACCGGCGCACCGTCGCCGTCCAGCACGGTGCGCGCGTAGCCGTACGGGTACCAGTGCCAGCCCAGGCACACCGTCCGCACCGACATCACCCCGCCGGTCGGCAGCGTCACCGTCCGCATCCCCGCCGGCGGCCGCGCCCACTCCCGGCACTCCGCCACCAGCTCCCGCTGCTCCGCCGCCCCCAGCCACCCGGGCACCAGCACCACTCCGGGCGCCGGCTCCTCCCGACCACGCCCGAACAGCTCCTCGGAGAACACCCCGCCACCGCTCACCCCTCCATGCTCCCACCGCCGCCCGTTCCCCCTCCCGGGCCCGCCGGCCGCCGCCCCACACCTCGCCCCCGCCCCTTCGCGTCTCGGCTTCCCGCATGCGCCCGCCCCCGTCCCGTCGGACCCTGGGGGAAGGGGTGTTGCCGGTTGGCGGAGGAGGCGCGATGCATCCGCTGGAGTTCCGGGTGGTGGATCTTCCCGAGGAGTCGTTCTGCCAGGTGGCGTTGCTCGCGCTGGGGCAGCATCGGGCGGTGCTGGTGGGTACGGGGCTGCGGGTGTCGGACGGGCGGCGGCTGGCGCGGGAGGTGGCGTCCTCGGGGCGGCGGCTGAGCACCGTGCTGGTGCCGGACTTCGCGCCGGAGTTCTGGCTCGCGGCGGAGGTCCTGTGCGACGAGTTCCCGGAGGTCCGGTTCGTCGGGCCCGCTCCGGTGCTGGCCCGGATCGAGCGTGATCACGCGGCGGTGCGCGCGGAGTGGTCGGGTCTCGGGTCGGAACTGCCGTCCCGGCTGGTCGCCCTGGAGCCGCTGGACGAGGACGCGGTGGACCTGGAGGGCCACCGGCTGGAGTTGCGCGGGGCGTCGCTCGGCCTGCCGGACCGGCACTACGTGTGGGAGCACCGCAGCCGGACGCTGTTCGGCGGGCCGCTGCTCTGGTTGAACGTCCATCCGCGGATCGCCGACTCCCCGACTGCGGCCGAGCGCGTCGCCTGGGTCGACCTGCTGGACGAGGTCGCCGGGCTCGATCCGCAGTTCACCGTCCCGGGTCACCGCCGGCTCGCCGCACCGGCCCCGGACCACGCCGACCCGGTCGCCTGGACCCGGGACTACCTGCGCGCCTTCGAGACCGAGCTCGGCAAGCCGGTCGAGCCGGAGGACGTGGAGGCCGCCCTGCTGCGCCGTTTCCCGTCGGCGGCGCTGCCGGCCACCGTCACGGCCAGCGTCCGCACGGCCCTGGCCCACCCCTGACCCGAACACCCGAACACCCGAACACCCGGCCCCCGGCCTCCGGCCCGGAACGGCGGAAGCCGCCACCCCGGCGAGGGGGTGGCGGCTTCACGCCGACAGGGTGGGATCAGGGGATCCCGGAGGAAGCGGGTGCTTCCGGGGGGTGCCAGACCGTGGGGTCTCGGACAGGGTCTCAGACGGAGAGGACCTGGCCGGGGTAGATCAGGTCCGGGTTGCCGCCGACGACACCGGTGTTGTTGTTGTACAGGGTGTGCCAGTCGACGCCCAGGCCGGCGGCGATCTTCGACAGGGTGTCACCGGACTTGACGGTGTAGCTGCCCTTGGCGGTGTTGGCCGCGGAGTTGTTCTTCCAGGTCTGCTTCGGGGCGTCCTGCTTGGCCGAGGAGGTGGTCTCCTTGGTCGCGGCCTTGGGGGCCTGCGCGCGGGACTCGGAGCGGGAGGCCTTGGCCGAGTTGTCCGTGGCGGTGCTGTTCGACTTCGCGGAGTCGGACTTCGCGGTGTTCGACGAGGTCGACTTCGAGGACGAGGTCGAGGAGGAGCCGGCGGAGGTGTCGACCTGGGCCGGGGTGCCGCCCTTGGTCAGGCCGGCCTTGACGGAGCACACCGGCCAGGCGCCGGGGCCCTGGGAGGCGAGCACCTTCTCGGCGACGGCGATCTGCTGCGCCTTGGTGGCCAGGTTGGCCTGCGCGGCGTACGCGGTGCCACCGAAGGCGGCCCAGGTGGAGGAGGTGAACTGCAGGCCGCCGTAGAAGCCGTTGCCGGTGTTGATGGACCAGTTGCCGCCGGACTCGCACTGGGCGACCTTGTCCCAGGTCGCGACGTCGGCGGCGGAGGCCGAGGTGGCCGTGACGAGGCCGGCCACCGGGACGGCGAGCAGGGCGCCGCCGACGACAGCCGCGCGGACGCGGTTGCGCTTGGAGGCGGTGGTGGCAGCGGCGGTCTCGTTACGGAAAGTCATGAGATTCCTCTCGACGTTCCCGGGATGGGCAGGCGGAACCAGGCCCTGGAAGGGCCGTGTTCGCTCGCCAAGTCCGGTGGGCGGCCGTGCACGTGTCGGACGTGCCGCTGCCGCCCCGGCCACCTGTCCGCATCCCCGGCGGCGGCTGGCTGCCGTCGCGCCGGTGGGCGCAGGGTCCGGGTCCGGGGTGAGCCGGGCGGACCGTGCGTCGGGGGTGAACCCGGGAGGTGCTCGTTGCACCGGCCATGAACCTACGAGCCGCCGGGCGGGGCGCCAAACAGTTTCGGGTTGTCCCAGGTCAGCCGGGGGTTACCGGGAGTATCGATCAAGTAAGAGAAGGATAAATGTCCCATTCGCCCCATTTTCCCAAGATCAAACCTTATGGGGATATGGCCCCGGTCACTCTTTGGCCGGTGTGAGGTCGGGCACAGCGTCGACAAATAGCGACGCTCCGTGCACACAGGGCAGTCAGAAGCCGCGCAAATACCGTCGTCCGGCCGGTCACCCGTGACCCCGGCCACAACCTCCCGTTGGTAATGGCGATCGGCGCGCCCCGCGCCGCGCGCCCGGAGGGTCCCCGCCGGGCGCACCCAGAACGTCAGGGCGAAACGAGGAGTCTTTGTGCCGCGCATGCTTGAGGTGAGCGAGGACGTACGCGCCGAGATCGGCGACGACGAGGCCGAGAGCCTGCTGGCGGGAGCGCACGCCCCGGACGCGTACGACTGCACCTCGTGCCGACAACCGGGCGATTCGCTGCGCGAGCCCACCAGCACGGTGCTGTTCGTCGGCGACGAGACGGCGGTGCTGGCGTTCGCGCACGCCCGCTGCATCCCGTCCCAGGTGGTGGCGGTGGACGAGCAGCAGCTGCGCGGCGCCGTCGCCTCGATCAACCGGGGCGGTGCCGCGGCCCCCGCGCCCGAGCCGCCCGCGCCGGTGCCCGCGGCGCCGGTGAGCATCCCGGAGCCGATCGCGCCCGCGCCGGCCGGCCGGCCGCAGCCCGCCGTGCTGGGCGTGACCTGCGGCATCGTGCTGTGCGGCGACACCCAGCAGGCCGCGCTTGTGGTCGAGCCGACCGGCCCGGTCGGGCGGCCGGGCAGCACCACCGGCGAGGACCAGTTCCTGTCGCTGCTGACCGAGCACGGCTTCCAGCTCGTCCACGACGTCAACCTGACGCCGGCCCGGCCGCGGGCCGGCTGGTCGGTGCTGATGGCGATGGGGCAGCTGCACGCGATCCTGCAGCCGTCGGCGACCGGCGGTTCGGCCGCCTGGTGGCAGGCCCACCAGCCGCTGCAGGTCACCCCGTCGTGGCGGGCCGCGGCGGCCCGCAAGTCCGAGATGGTCATGTACGCGGTGCCGGCCGGCACGGTCGGCCGCCAGCCCCGCGAGGACCTGCTGCGCCAGGCGCTGGACCGGGCCGCCGCCCGCGGTCTGCTCGCCGCCGGCGTCCTGCCGCTGGCCGGCACCTGAGCGGGGGCGCGCCGATGACCGACCCCGTGAACGACCCGGCCGCCACCGGATCCTCCGACGCCGCGTCAACCCCCGCCGTCCGGGCGGAGGTTGAGGAGGGACGGGGCGGCGGGCGGGCCATAGGACTGGGGGCGGCGCCCCCGCATCCCAAGCCGGTCTCGCTCGTTGGCTCCTACGTGTACAGCTACGACCTCGCCTCCCCCGGCCGTCCCCACTCCTCCGCCGCCAACCGGTCGATCCCCGGCATGCGCCCGTCGTACGACGCGGAGCACCCGGCGTCGGCCACGCCGATCTACGACTCGCTGTACTCCGAGTACCGGCGGATGTTCCGGGCGCTGCCGGGCGACCGTTCCGGCGAGGAGGGGCTGAGGTTCACCGGCTTCGCGGTGCGCGACCAGCAGCCGCGGGAGGCGGCGGAGCGGCGCGAGCCGCCGGGGTACCCGCAGCAGCCGTCGTTCGAACCGTACGCGGGGCAGTCGGCGGGCGGCGCGCCGCAGTTCGTGCCCGGGCAGCCGTCGGGTGCGCAGGCGAACGGGCAGGGCTGGGTGGCGTCCGGCTACCTCGGGCCGGCGCCGCAGCCGGGCGCGGGCCAGGCGGGCGGGCGGCACCGCTCGGTGCTGTCGCTGCCGCCCGGCCGGGACGCCTGACCGGACCGGAGAACGGCCGTGGGCCGCGGACACCAGCGGGTGTCCG
>NZ_JBHWDS010000004.1:51896-229633 GCF_042734615.1 Kitasatospora sp. NPDC059646 | reverse complement strand
GGGTCAACGTCCTGTGGGCGCTGATCCGTGACCGACGGTGCTACCACGTCACACCTCCAGTGACCGAGACAGCTTGACAACGACATTAGGAAGCGAGGAGCGGGTCGTCCGTACCGGGCTCGTGGAGGCAGAGCGCGGCGACGGCCGGGGTGTGGAGCAACTCCAAGCGCCGGGGGGCGGGTTGGAGCGGGCCGGTGGCGGTGGGGCGGACCTGGATGACGCGGGTGCGGCCGAGCAGGATGAAGCTCAGGAGCAGCTGGCCGTCGCGGGCGAGGAACGCCTCGGTGCGTTCGGCGGCGCCGGGGCCGAAGAAGTAGCGGTAGGCCTCGTACTGCGTCCAGCCGAGCGGGAGCGTCCGGAGGGTGGCCCAGAGTGAGGCGATCGCGTCGGCGAGGGAGGCGAACGAGGTCGTTTCCGTGATGCCTTCGATGCTGACGGCGTATCCGGACTGGGTGCCCTTCACGGCGGCTCCTGGGGTGGGTCGAGTTCGGCCCAGACGGTGTGGGACCGGGCGGTCTGGCGGTGTCCGTAGCGATCGGCCTCGGAGAGGACGGCGAGGAGCACCAGGTGGTCCCTGGCGTCCGGATCTCCGGGGAGCGTCGCCTCCACCCGGTAGCCGCCGCCGGGGAGGCGGCGGATGCGGGCTTCGGCTCCGGTGGCGGCTGCGAGCCTGGCTGCAAGGTCGAACACCCTGGTGGTTCGCACGCCACGCCTCTCCGCCGCAGTCAGCCGATCACTCAAAGTGAATCTAAGTCATTAGATTCCACCTGATGCATTAGATTGTCAAGCTGAATCACCCGTCCTGCCGCAATCGGCAGGTCTCGCCTTCCGCCGGGAGATGCCAGATGCCCTCACAGGACCCGCCGTACCTCCGCATCGCGGACCATCTGCGCCGCCGGGTCGCGGACGGGGAGTGGGCGATCGGTGAGCGGCTGCCGTCCCGGGCGCAGCTGGCCGCGAGCTACGGCGTGGGGGCGAACGTGCTCCAGCGGGCGCAGGAAGTCCTCATCAGGGAAGGCCTGTTGGAGGGCCGGGCCGGTTCCGGCACCTACCTGCGGGAGCCGGTGGAGCGCCGTCCGATGCGCCGCTCCCGCTCGGTCGGCTCGTTCCCCGTCTCCGCCGTGCCGGACGGGAGTTGGGAGTCGCATACCGAGGCGCGGGTGCCCGCGCCGGACGGCGTGGCGCGCCGACTGGGCATCGAGCCGGGCGAGTTGACGGTGCACACCCGCTACGAGTTCATGCTGGACAACCGGCCGGTGCAGCTCGCCGAGTCCTGGGAGCCGATGGCGGTCACCGACGGAACGGCCGTGCTGCTGCCGGAGTTGGGCCCGCTGCACGGGCGCGGCGTGGTGGCCCGGATGGCGTCGATCGGGGTCCGGGTGGTGCGCGCCGAGGAGCGGCCGCGTCCCGGGCGGGCGACGGCGGAGCAGGCGAATCTGCTGGGGATCACCACGGGCGATCCGGTGCTGCTGATCGAGCGGACGTATCTGGACGACTCCGGCCGGGCGGTGGAGACCGCCGATCTGGTGATTCCGGATTCCCGCTGGGAGATCATCTACGAGCTGCCGGTGGAACAGCCGGAGTAATTCCGTCCGGGCCCGCGCAATTCCCGCCGCGGGCCGCCGGGTGCGCGGCCGCACCGCGCCCGCCCGTCGGACCGCCGGCCCGCGGCCGCACCCGACAGCCCGGCGGCGGGCCCGGCCGCCGCGTCCGAACGGGCGCGAAAAGGCCGCGACGGCCCCGGTCCTGGGCCTCCGGGCATCCCGGGGTTCCCTGGCGTGGGGCCGTCGCGGCCTGGCCGCCCCGGCGCCGGCCGGTCCGGCACCGGGCTCGGTGCGACTACTTGGCGGTGGACTTGCGCGCCGTGGTCTTGCGCGCGGTGGTCTTCTTCGCCGGAGCGGTCTTCTTGGCGGCGGCGGCCTTCTTGGTGGCGGCCGCGGTGGTGGTCTTCTTCGCCGCGGTGGTCTTGGCGGTGGTGGCCTTCTTGGTGGCGGCCGCGGTGGTGCTCTTCTTGACCGGGGTGGCCTTCTTGGCCGCGGTGGTCGCGGTCTTCTTGGCGGCGGTCTTCTTGGTCGCCGGGGCGGCGGCAGCGGCGGCGCGCTTGGTCGCGGCGCGCTTGGCGGCCGGGGTGGCGGCCACACCGGACTTGCCCGGGGTCAGCGAGCCCTTCGGGGCCTTCTTCACGGACGGGCCGTCCTTCGGCAGCTTCTTGCTGCCGGAGACGAGGTCCTTGAAGCCCTGGCCGGGGCGGAACCGCGGCACAGCGGTCTTCTTGACCTTGACCCGCTCGCCGGTCTGCGGGTTGCGGGCGAAGCGCGCCGAGCGCTCCACCTTCTCGAAGGTGCCGAAGCCGGTGACCGACACCCGGTCACCCGCCACGACGGCACGCACCATGGTGTCGAGCACTGCGTCGACGGCCTCTGCGGCAGCCTTGCGACCGCCCAGCTGCTCGGCCACCGCTTCGACAAGCTGAGCCTTGTTCACGTCTTCCCCTTCGGAAACGGGCGCCGGATGATTCCATCCGTTCTTTTCGCACGTTAGGTATGTATCTGCGGACTTTCAATTACCAAACGCGTGAATCACCCTAGTGTCGCAATGGATTTGCGCATGGCGGCCCTCAGCGGGGAGGCATCCGCCCCTCGTCGAGGTCCTGCACAAAGCGACTCAACCGCCGTGCCGCCTCCGGGAGATCACGCTTGGCGGTCTCCGTGACGATCAGCAGTTGTCGGGTGAGAGCGGTCTTTGCGTCCGTCGACACGTTCAGCGCGTGAACGCGGGCGTGGGCTTGCTTCAACCGCTCGGCCACCAGTGCGTAGAGCAGGGTGACTTCCGAGTCGGCAGCACCGCCCCGACCCTCCGCAGACGCGGGTTCGCCACCCGGGTACGGCGGTTCGGCGCTGTGGTGCATGCAACGATTGTGCCATCTGTACGCAGTTGCGCTGCACCAGGGTCTATTCACGGGTGACGAACTCCCCTGCGAACAACGAAGACCCGCCCCGGAGGGGGGCGGGTCTTGTTGTCGGTCCGTCAGAAAGCGGAGAGTCAGGCGACCGGGAGGGTGCGCGGCTTGAAGGACGGGCGCTTCGCCTCGAACGCCGCGACATCCGCCTCGTTCTGCAGCGTGATGCTGATGTCGTCCAGACCGTTGAGCAGCCGCCAGCGCACGTTGTCGTCCAGCTCGAACGACGCGGTGACGCCCTCGGCGCGGACCTCGCGGGCCTCCAGGTCGACGGTGATCTCCGCGGTCGGGTCGGCCTCCGTCAACTCCCAGAGCCGGTCCACGGTCTCCTGCGGCAGAACCACCGTCAGCAGGCCGTTCTTCAGCGAGTTCCCGCGGAAGATGTCGGCGAACCGGGACGAGATGACGGCCTGGAAGCCGTAGTTCTGCAGCGCCCAGACGGCGTGCTCGCGGGACGAGCCGGTGCCGAACTCGGGGCCGGCCACCAGGACGGTGGCGCCCTGCCGCTCGGGGCGGTTGAGGACGAACGCCTCGTCCTTGCGCCAGGCCTCGAACAGGCCGTCCTCGAAGCCGGAGCGGGTGACCTTCTTCAGCCAGTGCGCCGGGATGATCTGGTCGGTGTCCACGTTGGAGCGGCGCAGCGGGACGGCGCGGCCGGTGTGGGTGGTGAACTTCTCCATGGCTCAGGCCTCCACGGGAACGACGCGGTCGGACAGGTCGGACGGCGCGGCCAGGCGGCCCAGCAGCGCGGTGGCGGCGGCGACCTGGGGGGACACCAGGTGGGTGCGGCCGCCCTTGCCCTGCCGGCCCTCGAAGTTGCGGTTCGAGGTGGACGCGCAGCGCTCGCCCGGGGCCAGCTGGTCGGGGTTCATGCCCAGGCACATCGAGCAGCCGGCGTGCCGCCACTCGGCGCCCGCGGCGGTGAACACCTTGTCCAGGCCCTCCTCGACGGCCTGCAGGGCGACCCGGACCGAGCCCGGAACGACCAGCATCCTTACCCCGTCGGCGATCTGACGGCCCTCCAGGACCGCGGCGGCGGCGCGCAGGTCCTCGATCCGGCCGTTGGTGCAGGAGCCGACGAACACCGCGTCGACGGCGACCTCGCGCAGCGGGGTGCCGGCCTCCAGGCCCATGTACTTCAGGGCGTTCTCGGCGGCGACCCGCTCCTGCGGGTCCTCGAAGTCGGCCGGGTCCGGCACGTTGGCGCCCAGCGGCGCGCCCTGGCCCGGGTTGGTGCCCCAGGTGACGAACGGGGTCAGTTCGGCGGCGTCGATGAACACCTCGGCGTCGAACACCGCGTCCTCGTCGGTGGCCAGGGTCTCCCAGTAGGCGACCGCGGCGTCCCAGTCCTCGCCCTGCGGGGCGTGCGGGCGGCCCTGCAGGTAGTCGAAGGTGGTGCGGTCCGGGGCGATCATGCCGGCCCGGGCGCCCGCCTCGATGGACATGTTGCAGATCGTCATCCGGGCCTCCATGGAGAGGCTGCGGATCGCCGAGCCGCGGTACTCCAGGACGTAGCCCTGGCCGCCGCCGGTGCCGATCTTGGCGATCACGGCCAGGATCAGGTCCTTGGCGGTGACGCCCTCGGGCAGTTCGCCCTCGACGGTGATCGCCATCGTCCGGAACGGGGCCAGCGGCAGGGTCTGGGTGGCCAGCACGTGCTCGACCTGGCTGGTGCCGATGCCGAACGCCAGGGCGCCGAAGGCGCCGTGGGTGGAGGTGTGGGAGTCGCCGCAGACCACGGTCATGCCCGGCTGGGTCAGGCCCAGCTGCGGGCCGACCACGTGCACGACGCCCTGCTCGACGTCGCCCAGCGAGTGGATGCGCACGCCGAACTCCTCGGCGTTCTTGCGCAGCGTCTCCAGCTGGACCCGGGAGACCGGGTCGGCGATCGGCTTGTCGATGTCGAGGGTGGGGGTGTTGTGGTCCTCGGTGGCGATCGTCAGGTCGGTGCGGCGCACCTTCCGGCCCGACAGCCTGAGCCCGTCGAAGGCCTGCGGGCTGGTCACCTCGTGCAGCAGGTGCAGGTCGATGTAGAGCAGGTCGGGCTCGCCCTCGGCGCGCCGGACGACGTGGTCGTCCCAGACCTTCTCTGCGAGTGTCCGTCCCATCGGATTCCCTCCAGCCGGCCGCTCTGCCGGCCTTCTCGTGATCGTCGAGGTCTTGTCCCGTGCCGCCCTGTGAGGCTCGCTCGGCATCGCGACCTGCCCGCCGGACTGTCCAGCATGCGGACACCCTGCCAGGGCTCCGCCCTGGCGTTCTCCCGGGCTGCTGACACCAAGAGTGGCGCTTTTCTCGGAAGATTGAACTTGCGTCTCGCTGATTGAGACTGCAGTATCGAGACATGGACAACACTAGCGGCGTCGGCGTTCTCGACAAGGCCGCTCTGGTGCTGAGCGCACTGGAGTCGGGCCCCGCCACGCTGGCGGGGCTGGTCGCCGCCACCGGTCTGGCCCGGCCCACCGCCCACCGACTCGCCGTCGCACTCGAACACCACCGCCTGGTCACCAGGGACATGCAGGGCCGTTTCATCCTCGGCCCCCGGCTCGCCGAACTCTCCGCCGCCGCGGGCGAGGACCGGCTGCTCGCCGCCGCCGGGCCGGTGCTGACGCACCTGCGCGACGTCACCGGCGAGAGCGCGCAGCTGTACCGCCGCCAGGGCGAGATGCGGATCTGCGTGGCCGCCGCCGAGCGCCTCTCGGGCCTGCGGGACACCGTGCCGGTCGGCTCCACCCTGCCGATGAAGGCCGGCTCCGCCGCCCAGGTCCTGCTCGCCTGGGAGGAGCCGGAGCGCCTGCACCGCGGCCTCCAGGGCGCCCGGTTCACCGCCACCGCGCTCAGCGGCGTGCGCCGCCGCGGCTGGGCCCAGTCCATCGGTGAGCGCGAGCCCGGCGTGGCCTCGGTCTCCGCCCCGGTCCGCGGCCCGTCCAACCGGGTCGTCGCCGCCGTCTCCGTCTCCGGCCCGATCGAGCGGCTGACCCGGCACCCGGGCCGCCTGCACGCCCAGGCCATCATCGAGGCCGCCAACCGCCTCACCGAAGCCCTGCGCCGCAGCTGACTCCCCGCACTCCCCCGCCCCCGGCCGCCCGGCCGGGGGCGTACGCGTCTTCCGGGGCGTTCCGAGGGCCGTGGCCCGGGCGGCAGTCGAGCGGGCCCGGGCATGCAAAAAGAGCCCCGGTTTCCCGGAGCTCGTTTTCTCTGAGCGTTTTGGCTGGGGTACCAGGACTCGAACCTAGACTAAATGAACCAGAATCACTCGTGCTGCCAATTACACCATACCCCAAAAGTACCCCCGACCGGATTCGAACCGGCGCTACCGCCTTGAGAGGGCGGCGTGCTAGGCCGCTACACAACGGGGGCTTTGCATCACTTGCGTGCTGCGCTGGGGTACCAGGACTCGAACCTAGACTAACTGAACCAGAATCAGTCGTGCTGCCAATTACACCATACCCCACCAGAGTTCAACCCCTGCGGGGCCTTCCTCGGTGTCTTGCGCCTCCCTGCCCGGGCGGCGCAGAAAGAACATTACCCGACGCCCCGCCCGGCTCCAAAATCGATAACCGCAGGCAGTGCCCCGGACACCTGCGGGCCAGGTCAGGGACCTGGCCCGCAGGGGGTCGGACGCGGCCCCGGGGGGCCGCGGGGCGGCTCAGGAGGCCGGGAGCAGCTCCAGGGCGGCGAGCAGGCGGCGCAGCGTCTCCTCGCGGCCCAGCAGCTCCATCGACTCGAACAGCGGCGGGGAGACCCGGCGGCCGGTCACCGCGACGCGCAGCGGCGTGAAGGCGAACTTGGGCTTGATGCCCAGGCCCTCGACCAGGGCCTCGCGGAGCGCGGCCTGGATCGGCTCGGGGGTGAAGTCCGCCAGCTCGGTGAGCGCCTTGACGGAGGCTTCGATCACCGGGCGGGCGTCCGCGGTCAGGACCTTGGCGGCGTCCTCCGGGTCGACGGTGAAGTCGGCGGGGGCGACGAACAGGAAGCCGGCCATGGTGACGATCTCGGAGAGGACGACCATCCGCTCCTGGGTGAGCGGCGCGACCTTGGCGAGCAGGTCGAGCTGCTCGGCGGTCGGCTCGGCCGGGAGCAGGTCGGCGGCCTGCAGGTACGGCACCAGGCGCTTGACGAACTCCTCGGGGGCGAGGCGGCGGACGTGCTCGGCGTTGAGGTGCTCGGCCTTCTTGAGGTCGAAGCGGGCCGGGTTGCCGTTGACGTCGTCGATGTCGAAGGCGGCGACCATCTCGTCGATGTCGAAGATGTCGCGGTCGTCGGCGAGCGACCAGCCCAGCAGGGCGAGGTAGTTGAGCAGGCCCTCGGGCAGGAAGCCGCGCTCGCGGTACAGGTTGAGCGAGGCCTGCGGGTCGCGCTTGGAGAGCTTCTTGTTGCCCTCGCCCATGACGTAGGGGAGGTGGCCGAAGCGCGGAGTGGTGCCGTTGCCGACGCCGATCTCCGCGAGGGCGGCGTAGAGCGCGATCTGACGGGGCGTCGAGGACAGCAGGTCCTCGCCGCGGAGCACGTGGGTGATCTCCATCAGGGCGTCGTCGACCGGGTTGACCAGGGTGTACAGCGGGGCGCCGTTGGCCCGGACGATGCCGTAGTCGGGGACGTCCTTCGGGTCGAAGGAGATCGGGCCGCGGACCAGGTCGTCGAAGGCGAGCGTGGTGTCGGGCATCCGGAAGCGCAGGATCGGCTTGCGGCCCTCCTGCTCGTACACGGCGACCTGGTCGGCCGTCAGTTCGCGGCAGTGGCCGTCGTAGCCGGAGGGCTTGCCGGCGGCGCGGGCGGCCTCGCGGCGGGCGTCGAGCTCCTCGGTGGTGCAGTAGCAGGGGTAGGCGTGGCCGGCCTCCTGCAGGCGCTTGGCGACGTCCGCGTAGATGTCCATCCGCTGCGACTGGCGGTACGGGGCGTGCGGGCCGCCGACCTCGGGGCCCTCGTCCCAGTCGAAGCCGAGCCAGCGCATCGCGTCGAGCAGCTGGTTGTACGACTCCTCGGAGTCGCGGGCGGCGTCGGTGTCCTCGATCCGGAAGACCAGGGTGCCGCCGTTGTGGCGGGCGTAGGCCCAGTTGAAGAGGGCGGTGCGGACCAGGCCGACGTGCGGGTTCCCGGTCGGGGAGGGGCAGAAGCGGACCCGGACGGCGGGGTTCTTGTCAGCCACGGTTGCTGCATCCTTCATCGCTTGACGACCTTGTTGGCGAGGGTGCCGATGCCTTCGACGGAGACGGCGACCTCGTCGCCGATGTTCAGGGGGCCGACGCCCGCGGGGGTGCCGGTGAGGATGACGTCGCCCGGGAGCAGGGTCATCGCCTCGGAGATGTGCGCGACCAGCTCGGCGACCGAGCGGACCATCTGGGAGGTCCGGCCGGACTGGCGGGTCTCGCCGTTGACGGTGCAGGTGACGGCCAGGTCGGCGGGGTCGAGGTCGGTCTCGATCCACGGGCCGAGCGGGCAGGAGGTGTCGAAGCCCTTGGCGCGGGCCCACTGGCCCTCGCGCTGCTGCACGTCGCGGGCGGTGACGTCGTTGGCACAGGTGTAGCCGAAGATCACTTCGGGAACGCGGTCGAGCGGCACCTCGCGGCACATCCGGCCGATCACCACGGCGAGTTCGGCCTCGTACTGGACGTCCTCGGAGAACGGCGGGTACGCGATCGACTCGGTGGGGCCGACGACGGCGGTGGAGGGCTTGAAGAACGTCAGCGGCACGGCGGGGACGTCGTTGCCGAGCTCGGCGGCGTGCGCGGCGTAGTTGCGGCCGACCGCCACGATCTTGCTGGGCAGCATCGGGGCCAGCAGGCGGACGTCCTGGAGGCGGTGGGTCTCGCCGGTCGGCTGGGGGGTGCCGAAGGGGTGTCCGGCGAGGGTGTGCACCACCAGCGATTCGGGTTGTGCGGCGTCCCCCTCGATGATTCCGAAGGAGACCGAGCCCGCCGCGGGGCTCCCTTCACGTACGGAGAACCTGGCGATACGCACAGCCCTGCAACCTCTCGGTTCGTCGGCCGCCCGGACGCTCCCGGGCGGTTGCCGAGCCCGCAGTACCGGGCCCGGCCGTGACACCAGGTTATCGGCGCGGGGTTCAGTCCTGCGGCAGGCGGGTGGCCGGGGCGGTCATCAGGACGGTGCGGCGCGGGTTGGCGGTGCTGGCGGGCAGCTCCGCGGCGTAGGCGCGGGGCGTGCGGTCGCCGAAGCCGGGCAGCTCGGCGAAGTCCGCGACGGAGGCCAGCGTGGTGCGGCGCGGGTTGGCCGTGGAACGGGTGGCCTTGGTCGTCTCGGACATTTGCGTCAGCACCTTGTTTCGCTCGAACGGACTTTTGCGCGGGCCCGCCGCTGGGCAGGCTCCGGTCAACCCTGCCAGGTTAGGGAGCCCATTCCACAGCGGCCGTGACCAAAGCTACACATTCGGCTGTGAGTTTGCTCACAATTCCGATCCCAAAGGGCGCGGAAGTGGCGATTCCGGACCAATGGCAAAATCCTCCATTCCGGATATCCCGGACATTCGCCGCACAAACTGATCTTCCTCTTTGTTGACATGACTAGGACGAGTGTCCGAAAAGGACCGTATTCCGGGCCCGATGCGACACGGAACGTGAGTCGCCGCGCGCGGTGGGTAGCCCAGGACACCGTGTCGTAACGGGCCTTGTTGGACTTCCCCCGCTGTGCTGGAATGCCACGGAAAAACTCGACACCGCCCTACTCTCCGCCCGGCGGGGACGGGCGCCCGGTCCAGAGGTTGCGACGCCAGTGCAGGGACGTTTCAAGAGGGGCAGCGGCGCCGCGGGTGACCCGGAGTCGCGGGAGCCCGTAGCCGGCGCCCACCAGGCGGCACCGGCGACGACCGGCCAAGGCGAGCGGCCGTTCGGCGCTCCCGCCGAGGCCGCCGCCGACAGCAGTGCCCCGGGCGCCGGCGCGCCCCAGCAGGAGGACGGCCCGTCGGCCGACAAGCAGAGCCGTCGCGCCAGACTCCGCGGCACGCTCAACCGCCGCCGCGCCACCGGCATGAGCCGCTTCGCCATGCGCAACTGGCGGATCCGCACCCGCCTGATCGCGCTGCTGTTCCTCCCCGTGGTGGTCGCGCTGGTCCTGGGCGGTCTGCGCGTGCAGACCTCGATGGAGAACTCCCGCCAGCTGTCCCAGATGAGCGACCTGGCCGAGCTCGCCCGCAACGCCACCGCGCTGGCCAACGCCCTCCAGTACGAGCGCGACGTCTCGGCCGGCCCGCTGGCCGCCGGCGGCAGCGCCGACAACGACCCCGAGATCGCCGACGCGTACAAGCAGACCAACACGCTGTCGAAGACCTTCAACGCCAGCGCCGACAAGTTCGACAACCTCGACCTGGCCGGTTCCAAGACCCTGCTGCTGCAGGTCCGCAAGGACCTCAACACGCTGTCCCGGGCCCGGACCGGCGCGTTCAAGAGCCCCGACAACATCCAGGCCACGATCACCAACTACGACGTGATCATCAAGGACCTGATCGGCGCCACCCAGGACATCGCGATCACCTCGAACTCCACCGAGCTGATCAAGACCACCCGTGCGCTGTACCAGTTCTCCTCGGCCAAGGAGTACACCTCGATGCAGCGCGCGCTGATCAGCGCCGCGCTCGCGAACCAGAGCGGCCCCGCCATGTCGGCCTCGGACGAGACCTTCGGCGTCCGTCTGATGAGCTCCGAGGACAACGCGCTCGCCAACTTCACCGCCATCTACGGCGAGAGCGAGGCCCGCGGGCTGCGCGCCGCGATGAGCTACAACCAGGTGGTCGCCGAGGCCGACCGGTTCTCCAAGGCGGTGCTGAACACCAACGGCATCCGGTCCGCCGAGAACACCTCCTACAAGGACTGGTTCGACAAGTCGACCGCCAAGGTCAACGCCGAGAAGACGATCGAGAACAACCTGCTCGACGTCCTCGACGGCAAGGCCCAGTCGCTGCAGTCGGACGTCGACACCGAGTCCGTCATCAACGCCGCGCTGGTCGCCCTGGTGCTGATCGTCGCCATCGCCGGCGCCGCCCTGGTGGCCCGCTCGATGGTGCGCTCGCTGACCCGCCTGCAGACCTCCGCCGAGGACGTCGCCGAACGCCGCCTGCCGGAGCTGGTCAAGACGCTCTCCGAGAGCGACCCGCACGACGTCGACGTCACCGTCGAACCGGTCGGCGTCGACTCCGCCGACGAGATCGGCCACGTGGCGCACGCCTTCGACATGGTGCACCGCGAGGCGGTCCGACTGGCCGCCGAGCAGGCGCTGCTGCGAGGCAACATCAACGCGATGTTCACCAACCTGTCGCGCCGCAGCCAGGGCCTGATCCAGCGTCAGCTGTCGCTGATCTCCGAGCTGGAGAGCCGCGAGGCCGACCCGGACCAGCTGGCCTCGCTGTTCAAGCTCGACCACCTGGCCACCCGCATGCGCCGCAACGGCGAGAACCTCCTCGTCCTCGCGGGCGAGGACCCGGGCCGCCGCTGGACCCGTCCCGTCCCGCTGGTCGACGTGCTGCGCGCCGCCGCCTCCGAGGTGGAGCAGTACGAGCGCATCGAGCTCGCCTCGGTGCCGACCGCCGAGGTCGCCGGCCGCGTCGTCAACGACCTCGTCCACCTGCTCGCCGAGCTGCTGGAGAACGCCACCTCGTTCTCCTCCCCGCAGACCCGCGTCCGGGTCACCGGCCACGCCCTGCCGGACGGCCGGGTGCTGATCGAGATCCACGACACCGGCATCGGCCTCTCCCCCGACGACCTCGCCGACATCAACGAGCGCCTGGCGAACCCGCCGGTGGTGGACGTCTCGGTGTCCCGCCGGATGGGTCTGTTCGTGGTCGGCCGCCTGTCCCTGCGACACGGCATCCGGATCCAGCTCCGCCCGTCCGACTCGGGCGGCACCACCGCGCTGGTCATGCTGCCGGTGGACGTCACCAACTCCGCCGAGCGGCGCGGCAACCGGCCCGGTGCGGGCGCCGGGGCCGGCCAGGGCGGCCGGCAGCAGCGCGGCGTCGCGCCGACGCCGCGTCAGCAGGGCCGTCCGGCGGGCGACCTGCCCGGCGGTCGCACCGCGCTCGGCCAGGCCCCGGCGGCCGGCGGTCAGGGCGGCGGGCGTCCGCAGCTCGGCCAGGGCCCGATGGGCGGCAGCCCCGACCTGTTCACCCCGGGCGCGTCGTCCGGTCCGTCCGCGCCCACGGGCCCGGCGGGTCCGGGTGGCCGGCGCGGGCCGGGCGAGGCGCCCGCGCAGGGCGGCTTCGGCCCCGGCGGCGCGTTCGGCACCGGTCCGGCCCAGGGCGGCCGCACCGGCGGTCTGCCGACCCGTTCGGTCGGCCAGTCGCTGCGCGAGAACCCCGCGCCGGGTGCGACGGGCCCCGCGGCCCCGGCCGGTCCGGGTGCGGGTGCGCCGGCCGGCGGCGGGCTGCCGCCGCGGCGGGTGCCGGGCGCGTCCGGCGCGCCGGGTCTGCAGGGCGGTCCGGGCGGGCTTCCGCCGCGCCGCCCGCAGCCGGGCCAGCAGGCTCCGCAGGGGCCGCAGGGCGGTCCGCGTCGTCCGCAGGGGCCGCAGGGCCCGGAGCGGACCCGTCCGATGGAGGCCCGTCCGGGCGGCGAGCCGACCCAGCACGGCCGTGCCGAGCAGCCGCAGCGCCGTCCGCTGCCGCCGCAGCAGCCGGCCGCGCCGATCGAGGCCGCGCCGGTCGAGCAGGCGGGCGGGTTCGCCCGGCCGCGGTTCGAGGCGGCCGACATCGACCCGCGCGACCCGCTGGGCCTCGGCCTGGTGGAGCCGGTGCTGCCGGACCCGGTGGGTCAGGGTGTGCCGCCGATGGTGCCGCAGGAGCGCCCGGCCCCGCAGCAGTTCGCGGAGCGGCCGCAGCCGATGGCGCTGCCGACCGCGGGCGGGTCGCAGGACGTCCCGGCGCCGGCCCGTGAGCAGGTCCGCCCGCGCGGCTACCAGCCGCAGCGTCCCGGGACCACCGCGCCCGGCTTCGGCCAGCAGCAGTCCCGGCCGGCGCCGCAGGCGCAGGCCCCGCAGGCCCGGGCCACCCGGCCGCAGCCGCAGGCCGATCCGTTCCAGCAGGCCGATCCGTTCCAGCAGACCGAGCAGCAGTACCCGCAGGCCGAGCAGTACTCGCAGCAGCAGCGTCCGCAGGGCATGCCGCAGCGTCCGACGGCGGAGCGCCGGCCCCAGCAGCCGCAGGGCCAGCAGGCCCCGCAGCAGCCGGCCGGTCCCGGTCCGGACGCGCCGTGGCGGCCGTCCGCGAACGACGAGCGCTGGCGGCGGGCCGAGCAGATGCGCGAGCCGCAGACCGACGGCCTGACCACCTCGGGTCTGCCGCGGCGCACCCCGCAGGCCAACCTGGTCTCCGGCAGCGCCGAGGCCAGCCCGCTGACGGGTCCTCAGGTCTCGCGCAGCCCGGAGGAGGTGCGCGGCCGGCTGACCAACCTGCGCCGCGGCATCCAGCAGGGCCGCCAGGCCGGCGCGCAGCAGCCGGGCGCCGGCCGTCCCGCGCCGCAGCAGCGGCCGGGCTTCGACTTCGGCGGGACGTCCGAGGGCCACCGGGGAGCCCAGTTCGACGCCGATGGCAACAACGGCTTCGGCCCCGAGCACCAGGAGCGTTGAGTTGAGTCAGATGATGAGCCAGGCCGCCCAGAACCTGAACTGGCTGATCACCAACTTCGTGGACAACACCCCCGGGGTGTCCCACACGGTGGTGGTCTCCGCCGACGGTCTGCTGCTGTGCATGTCCGAGGGCTTCCCCCGGGACCGCGCCGACCAGCTCGCCGCGGTGGCCTCCGGGTTGACCTCGCTGACGTCCGGCGCCAGCCGCATCTTCGAGGGCGGTGACGTCAACCAGACCGTCGTGGAGATGGAGCGCGGGTTCCTGTTCCTGATGGCGATCAGCGACGGCTCCGCGCTCGCGGTGCTCGCCTCGCCGGACTCCGACATCGGCCTGGTCGGCTACGAGATGGCCCTGCTGGTGGACCGCGCCGGCGCGGTGCTCACGCCGGCCCTGCGGGCCGAGCTCCAGGGCAGCCTGCTGCACTGACGGCCCGTCCGCCCGTTCGACTCCTCTGCACCACCCTCACCGTGCCGGACCCACCCGACCCTGGGTCCGGCACACCAACCCCCAGGTCTTCGCGGCACGGCGGCTGACATCCGGTCAGCCGGCCGGCCCCGGGCTCCGGCCGCGATCGACTGCAGCACAAGGAGGACGCATGACCCCGCCCCCGACACCCGCCGGCGCGTACGGCAACGGGTACGGAAACGGCTACGGCGGCCAGCAGGCCGGCGGGTACGGCGGCCAGCAGTCGGACAGCTACGAGCAGCAGCCGCTGGTCCGCCCGTACGCCATGACCGGCGGACGGACCCGGCCGCGGTACCAGCTGGCCATCGAGGCGCTGATCTCGACCACGGGCTCCAACCCGCCCGGCGCCCTGCTGCCCGAGCACGCCCGGATCGTGTCGCTGTGCCGCGAGGTCAAGTCGGTCGCCGAGATCTCCGCGCTGGCGGGAGTCCCGCTCGGGGTCGCCCGCATCCTCGTCGCAGACCTGGCCGAGGCCGGCCTGGTCGCCATCCACCAGCCCGCCGCCGCGGGCGAGTCGGGCGGTACGCCTGACGTCACGCTGCTCGAAAGGGTCCTCAGTGGACTTCGCAAGCTCTAACGCGGCCGCCCCCAGCCGCGCCACCACCTCCGCCAAGATCGTCGTCGCGGGCGGATTCGGCGTGGGCAAGACGACGCTCGTCGGCGCGGTCTCCGAAATCAACCCCCTGCGCACCGAAGCCGTCATGACCTCGGCCTCCGCCGGCATCGACGACCTCAGCCACGTCTCCGGCAAGACGACCACCACCGTCGCCATGGACTTCGGCCGCATCACCCTCGACGAAGACCTCATCCTCTACCTGTTCGGCACCCCCGGACAGGACCGCTTCTGGTTCATGTGGGACGACCTCGTCCGCGGAGCCATCGGCGCCGTCGTCCTCGTCGACACCCGCCGCCTCGCCGACTGCTTCCCCGCCCTCGACTACTTCGAGAACAGCGGACTCCCCTTCGTCGTCGCCCTCAACGGCTTCGACGGACACCAGCCCCACACCGCCGACGAAGTCCGCGAAGCACTCCAACTCAACGCCGACATCCCCATCATCACCCTCGACGCCCGACGCCGGGACAGCGCCAAGAGCGCACTCATCACCCTCGTCGAACACGCCCTCCTCGCCCGCCTGCGCTGAGTGGCGGAAGCTCGGGCCGGGGGCGCGTACCACAGATGGTTCGCGTCCCCCGGTAACAGTTCGGTAGGCATTTGCCGGTGCCGACTGACAGTGCGTAGCCGTTCGATCCCGGTCCGCGCCAATGACCTTGAACTTTGCGGGAGTTCGGACGCAAATGTCCGCTTTCCGCCCCGGGCGTGCGGGGCGGGGGAGCCGTTTGTCCGCCACTCCGGCTCGTGTTGAAATCTCAGCTACCCCGTGCACCCGAGCGGGTCGCGGCCCGTCGGGGGGTAGCCGCCGGATAGATCCATGGCCGCCAGTCGGTCGAGAGGTTGTTGTCGAGTGAGGCGTAAGCAGCCAGTCACCCAGCAGCGGCGCTCCGAGCCCCGCCAGCAGGAGTCGGGAAGCGGCCAGACCACCGGTCAGTTCTCCGCGTTCACCGCGGCCGAGGACCGCGGCGAGCCGCAGCGCCCCGCCCCCGTCGGCGAGCCGGCCGAGCGGACCGGCGGTGCCAAGGAGGCTCCGCAGCGCGGCAGCACCGGCCGGGCCGACTTCCTGTCCCCGCTGAACTGGCGGGTGCCGACCCGTCTGGTCGCCATCCTGGTCATCCCCGTGGTGATCGCGCTGGTCTTCGGCGGCCTGCGCGTCAACACCTCGCTGGACGACTACACCCAGGCCGACCGCGCGGTGCGCATCGCGAAGGTGGCGAGCGCCGCGACCAAGCTGGCCGACGCGCTGGAACAGGAGCGCGACGAGAGCCTGGTGCCGCTGCTCACCGGCCAGGGCGACCAGGGCGAGGTGAAGAAGCTCCGCGACCGCACCGACCAGGCGCTGGCCGACTACCGGGCCACCTTCGCCAAGATCAAGGACGACGCCACGGTCGCCCGCCGCAACGCGCAGTTCGAGTCGATGGTCGAGTCGCTCCCCCACCTGCGGAAGAACGCCTACAGCCAGGAGCTGTTCGCGACCGCCACCGCCAACGCGTACTCGATGATGTTCGCGCCGCTGCTGGCGATGGACAACTCCGTCGGCTTCGGCTCCTCCAACGTCACCTCCAAGGGCCGCGCGATCTACGCGATGTCGCTGGCCAAGGCGTCCGCCTCGACCCAGCGCGCGCTGATGCTGCACCTGCTGGTCGGCCTCGGCGTCGGCGGCGTGGACGGCCACGAGGGCCAGGACCTGATCCAGGCCCTGACGGTCGCCAACAAGCTGGAGCAGACCGCCCGCGACGAGTTCAACACCGCCTCCAGCGGCGAGGAGGTGAAGGTCTACTCGGACGCCGAGGTCGCCCAGGCCACCGCCGACCAGCGCCTGCCGCTGCGGATGCCGGACGGCCACACCATGCCCACCATGGGCTCGCTGCTGATGGTCGGCATGTCCTACGCCGGCCAGCTGGCCACCGCCGCCTCCGACCGCGACGCCGCCGCCCGGATCATCAACGCGGCCGGCGCCGACGGCCTGACCCGCCCGCTGTGGGACCAGGCCACCAAGAGCCACATGAGCGCGCTGCGCGCGGCCGAGGGCCAGCTGCTCGACCAGGTCGTCGCCGACGCCCAGAACATCAAGGACCGGGCGTTCACCGACTGGGTGCTCAACTCGCTGATCGTGATCGCCTCGCTGGTGCTGGCCGGCCTGCTCACCGGCTACATCGCCCGCTCGATGATCCTCGGCATGCGGACCCTGAACACCGCCGCGCTCGACATCGCCAACCACCGCCTGCCCGAGCTGGTCGACAAGCTGTCCAAGACCGACCCGGAACGGGTCGACACCTCGGTCAGCCCGATCCCGCTGTGGGGCAAGGACGAGATCGGCGAGGTCGCCCGCGCCTTCGACCAGGTCCACCAGCAGGCGGTCTCGCTGGCCGCCGAGCAGGCGCTGCTGCGGGGCAACGTCAACGCGATCTTCACCAACCTGTCGCGCCGCAGCCAGGGCCTGATCCAGCGTCAGCTGGCGCTGATCACCGACCTGGAGAACAACGAGGCCGACCCGGACCAGCTGGAGAACCTCTTCAAGCTGGACCACCTGGCCACCCGCATGCGCCGCAACGGCGAGAACCTCCTCGTCCTCGCGGGCGAGGAGCCCGGCCGCCGCTGGAGCACGCCCGTCCCGCTGGTCGACGTGCTGCGCGCCGCCGCCTCCGAGGTGGAGCACTACGAGCGCATCGAACTGGCCGGCATCCCCGAGGCCGACGTGGTCGGCCCCGCCGTGACCGACCTCGTCCACCTGCTCGCCGAGCTGCTGGAGAACGCCACCTCGTTCTCCTCCCCGCAGACCCGGGTGCTGGTCAACGCGACCAGCCTGCCGGACGGCCGGGTGCTGATCGAGATCCACGACAAGGGCATCGGCCTGACCGCCGAGGACTTCGCCGAGATCAACGAGAAGCTGGCCGAACCGCCCACCGTCGACGCGACCATCTCCCGCCGCATGGGCCTGTTCGTGGTCGGCCGGCTGTCCCAGCGGCACGACATCCGCGTGCAGCTGCGCCCCTCGGGCGAGTCGGCCGGCACCACCTCGCTGGTGATGCTGCCGCAGCAGCTCACCCAGCTGGCCCGGACCCCGGAGCCGCAGGGCGAGGAGTTCACCGTCTCGCGGATCTTCGCCGAGCAGGAGCCCTCCGCCGAGTGGACCTTCGACGGCCAGGACCGCACCGCCGCCGAACTCGGCTTCGACGACCACCTGGCCGCCCGCGGCGTGGCCGGCGGCCCCGGCTTCTCCCCCGCGCTGGAGTCGATGCAGCGCTCCCAGCGCCTGGAGGAGCGCCGCCGGGCGGCCCTGGAGGCCGGCCCGAGCGCCGCCGCCGAGGAGCCGATGGAGGCGGAGATCCTGGAGTCGCCGTACGGCTCCGAGGGCTACCCCGTCGAGAACGGCCACCAGGCCCCGTACGCGGACGAGTACCGCCGTCCGGAGTCCGACCCCTTCGCGGCCCCCTACGACCCGCAGCAGGCCGCCCAGGGCGACTCCTACGGCTACCAGGACGGCGCCGGCTACGGCCGTGACCCGTACACGCCCGCCGAGCACTACCAGGACGACCCGTTCCAGGGCGGCCAGTACCCGGCCCCGTACGCGCCGGCCGGCCACCAGGACGACGCCTGGACGGGCGGGCAGCAGTACGGCGACGAGTACCAGCAGCCGTACGCCGCGGGCCGGTTCGGCGAGGAGCAGTACGCCGGGGAGCAGTACCCGGAGGCGCAGTACGCCGACGAGTACCAGCAGGAGTACGGCTACGAGGAGCCGGCCGGGCACCCGTACCCGGCGGAGGAGCTGCCGGCGCTGCCGCCGGCCGCCCCCGCGGGCGGGACGACCGGCAGCGGCCTGCCGCAGCGCCGGCCCGGCCAGCAGCTGGCCGGTGCGGGCGGCGGGCAGGGCTCGGAGAGCCCGAACTGGTTCACCGGCGCGAAGGACACCTCGGCCCCCGTGGAGTCCCGCGGCCACGACGTGTCCGCGCTCGGCGGCTACGGCCCGACCGGTCCGACCGCGGCCCCCAGCGAGTGGGAGTCGCCCAACGACGGCGACTGGCAGCGCGCGGAGAAGCTCCGCGAGCCCTCCAGCGCCGGCACGACCCCGTCGGGTCTGCCGCGCCGGGTGCCACGGCAGAACCTGGTGCCGGGCAACGCCAAGCCCACCCCGCAGGAAGGACCGCAGGTCTCCCGCGACCCGAACGAGGTCCGCGGCCGCCTGACCAACCTGCGCCGCGGTGTCGAGCAGGGCCGCCAGGCCGGCGGCGACTCCGGTACCACCGGCACTTTCCGGATCGACCCCGACCAGGGGGCGTACGGTGATGGACCGCACAACAGCAGCACCGATCTCTTCGGCGGCTCGAACCAGCAGGAGCGTTGAGTTGACCCAGATGAGCCAGGCCGCACAGAACCTGAACTGGCTGATCACCAATTTCGTGGACAACACCCCCGGGGTGTCCCACACCGTGGTGGTCTCCGCCGACGGTCTGCTGCTGTGCATGTCCGAGGGCTTCCCCCGGGACCGCGCCGACCAGCTCGCCGCCGTCGCCTCCGGACTGACCTCGCTGACCTCCGGCGCCAGCCGCATCTTCGAGGGCGGCGACGTGACCCAGACCGTGGTCGAGATGGAGCGGGGCTTCCTGTTCCTGATGGCGATCAGCGACGGCTCCGCGCTCGCGGTGCTCGCCTCGCCGGACTCCGACATCGGTCTCGTCGGCTACGAGATGGCCCTGCTGGTGGACCGCGCCGGCGCGGTCCTGACGCCCGCTCTGCGGGCCGAACTCCAGGGCAGTCTCCTGCACTGACGGTTCGTCGGATACCGTCCTGGTATTCGAAAGACCTCATTGCCCGTCCCGAGGTCGCTTCGGCGGCCTCGGGACCGGGCGTTGTACGGCCTTCGCACCACCGGCCTCGGCGCTCCTCGGCGACGCGGCCAGCTACGCACCGCCGCACCCCTTTGAGGAGATGAACCGTGACACCGCCCGACCACAGTGGCCAGTTCGGCGTCCCGTACGCGGGCTCCGGCCACGACGCTTTCGGGGCTCCCGGCGTCGGCCACGGTCAGCAGCAGCAGTACGCGCCGCAGTTCGACGGTGGCCAGTCGTACCTGCCCCCGCAGTCCGACCCCCGCTGGTTCCAGCAGCAGCCGGACGGATACGGCCAGGCCTACCCCGGACCGGAGTCGTTCCCGCAGAACCCGGCCGACCTGCCGCACCGCTACGAGGCGCCGCACGTCGAACAGCCTTACGAGGACGACGGGTTCGACGAGCACGAGGACTCCGGGCCGCTGATCCGGCCGTTCGCCATGACCGGCGGACGGACCCGGCCGCGCTACGAACTCGCCCTGGAGGCGCTGGTCTCCGCGTCGGTCGACCAGGCCCGGCTGGCCACGCTGCTGCCCGAGCACCAGCGGATCTGCTCGCTGTGCGCCTCCGACGTCAAGTCGGTGGCGGAGATCTCCGCCCTGCTCGGCCTCCCCCTGGGGGTGGCCCGCATTCTCGTGGCGGACCTGGCCGAGGCCGGCCTGGTCGCCATCCACCAGCCCGCAGCCGGCGGTGAATCCGGCAACCAGCCCGACGTCACGCTGCTCGAAAGGGTCCTCAGTGGACTTCGCAAGCTCTAACGCGGCCGCCCCCAGCCGCGCCACCACCTCCGCCAAGATCGTCGTCGCGGGCGGATTCGGCGTGGGCAAGACGACGCTCGTCGGCGCGGTCTCCGAAATCAACCCCCTGCGCACCGAAGCCGTCATGACCTCGGCCTCCGCCGGCATCGACGACCTCAGCCACGTCTCCGGCAAGACGACCACCACCGTCGCCATGGACTTCGGCCGCATCACCCTCGACGAAGACCTCATCCTCTACCTGTTCGGCACCCCCGGACAGGACCGCTTCTGGTTCATGTGGGACGACCTCGTCCGCGGAGCCATCGGCGCCGTCGTCCTCGTCGACACCCGCCGCCTCGCCGACTGCTTCCCCGCCCTCGACTACTTCGAGAACAGCGGACTCCCCTTCGTCGTCGCCCTCAACGGCTTCGACGGACACCAGCCCCACACCGCCGACGAAGTCCGCGAAGCACTCCAACTCAACGCCGACATCCCCATCATCACCCTCGACGCCCGACGCCGGGACAGCGCCAAGAGCGCACTCATCACCCTCGTCGAACACGCCCTCCTCGCCCGCCTGCGCTGACGAAACGGGGCATGGCCACGCCAGAAAGGGGCGTGCGGAGCCTTCCGCACGCCCCTTGGGCACTTCCTCGCACCAACCGTCGCTACGGCTGCTGATCCGCCCTCAGCAGGCCGTAGGTGTAAGCGTCCTCGAGCGCCACCCAGGACGCCGCGATCACGTTGTCCGCGACGCCGACCGTCGACCACGTCGCGGTGCCGTCCGTGGACTCGACCAGCACCCGGGTCTTCGACCCGGTGCCGTGCTGCCCCTCCAGGATGCGGACCTTGTAGTCCACCAGCTCCAGCTCCGCCAGCGGCGGGTAGATCGGCTCCAGGGCCGCCCGCAGCGCCTTGTCCAGCGCGTCGACCGGGCCGTTGCCCTCACCGGTGGCGACCTTCCGCTCGCCCTTCGCCCACAGCTTCACGGTGGCCTCGTTGCCCGCCCGGCCCTCCGGCCCCTGCTCGCTGATGGACCGCCAGGACTCCAGCTCGAAGAACCGCCGCCGCTCGCCGCCGCTCGCCTCGTCCCGCAGCAGCAGCTCGAAGGAGGCGTCCGCCGCCTCGTACGTGTAGCCCAGGCTCTCCTGCGCCTTCACCCGGGCCACCACCCGGCCCGCCAGGTCCCGGTCGCCGGCCAGGTCGTAGCCCAGCTCCTTGCCCTTCAGCTCGATCGACGCCCGGCCCGCCATGTCGGACACCAGCATCCGCATGGTGTTGCCGACCAGCTCCGGGTCGATGTGCTGGTACAGGTCCGGGTCCACCTTGATCGCGGACGCGTGCAGGCCCGCCTTGTGCGCGAACGCCGAGAAGCCCACGTACGGCTGGTGGGTGGACGGGGTCAGGTTCACCACCTCGGCGATCGCGTGCGAGATCCGGGTCATCTCGGCGAGGCTGCCGGCCGGCAGCACCCGGCGGTCGTACTTCAGCTCCAGCGCCGCCGTCACCGGGAACAGGTTCGCGTTGCCGACCCGCTCGCCGTAGCCGTTCGCGGTGCACTGCACGTGCGTGGCGCCCGCGTCCACCGCGGCCAGCGTGTTCGCGACCGCGCAGCCGGTGTCGTCCTGGGCGTGGATGCCGAGGCGCGCACCGGTCTCCGCCAGCACCGCGGCGACGATCTCGCGCACGCCCGACGGCAGCATGCCGCCGTTGGTGTCGCACAGCACGACCACGTCGGCACCGGCGCCGTGCGCGGCCCGCACCACGGCGAGCGCGTACTCCGGGTTCGCCCGGTAGCCGTCGAAGAAGTGCTCGCAGTCGATGAACACCCGGCGGCCCCGGGAGCGCAGGAACTCCACGCTGTCCCGGACCATCTCCAGGTTCTCCTCCAGTGTGGTGCGCAGCGCCAGCTCCACGTGGCGGTCGTGGGACTTCGCCACCAGCGTCACCACCGGCGCGCCGGACGCCACCAGCGCCGCCAGCTGCGGGTCCTCGGCGGCCTTCCCGCCGGCCCGGCGGGTCGCCCCGAACGCCACCAACTGGGCGTTCTTCAGCTCCAGTTCGGCCTGCGCACGGGCGAAGAACTCGGTGTCGCGGGGGTTGGCGCCGGGCCAGCCGCCCTCGATGAAACCGACTCCGAACTCGTCCAGGTGCCGTGCGATGGCGAGCTTGTCCGCCACCGTGAGGTTGATCCCCTCGCGCTGGGCGCCGTCGCGGAGGGTGGTGTCGAAGACGTGGAAGCCGTCGTGCGGACGGCTGTTGGCCTCGGTCATGGCCCTGGGTTCTCCGTTCGGTGGAGTTTCTGCGTTTCTGCCGGGATCGTGATCCGGCTCCACTGTCCAGCATCCCGCGCGCACCCCCGGTGTCTCCGGGCCCCTCGTGAGGGCCCGGGCCGGTCCGGGACAAAACAAAAGACCCCTCGCGGGTGCGAGAGGTCTGCGCGCGGGTCTGGACGCTGGTGGTCGCTCCGCGGTCAGGGTGTTGCCACGGAAGCGGTCACTGCGGACCGGCGCGCCTGCTGCTAATAATCAGCGAAAGCGAGGACACCTCGGCAGTCTTGCACACGGTCCGCGATCCGACAGACCCGTCTCGCCATCCGGAACGGCGCCCGAGGAGCTCGGCCTTGAACCCCGGCGGGGTGTCCGGGGCCAGGAAGGCTTCGAGGAGGTCGTCCTCCGGGCCGCGCCGGACGTCGGCATCGTCGTGCACCGCGGCGGTCGTGGCCCCTTCCTCCTGTCCGGCCTGCTCGACGAGCGGAGTCTCCGAGGGTGTCGAGCCCGGGCATTCCACCGTGGAATGCCCGGGCGGACGGCGTCAGACGATCTTGTGGAGCCAGTGGTGGGTGTCCGGGCGGCGGCCGCTCTGGATGGCGAGGAGGGCCTCGCGGAGCTGCATGGTGATGGGGCCGGGCTCGCCGTTGGCGACGGTCCAGTCCGCGGAGGCGGACTTGACGTGGCCGACGGGGGTGATGACGGCGGCGGTGCCGCAGGCGAAGACCTCGGTGATGGTGCCGTCGGCGTTGCCCTGCTTCCACTCGTCGGTGGAGATCTTGCGCTCCTCGGAGCGGTAGCCGAGGTCGTTGGCCAGGGCGAGCAGCGAGTCGCGGGTGATGCCGGGGAGCAGCGCGCCGGAGAGCTCCGGGGTGACGACGGTGGCGTTCTCGCCCTCGCCGACGACGAAGTAGAGGTTCATGCCTCCCATCTCCTCGACCCACTTGTGCTCGGCGGCGTCCAGCCAGACCACCTGGTCGCAGCCCTTGGCGGCGGCCTCGGCCTGGGCGACCAGGGAGGCCGCGTAGTTGCCGGCGCACTTCGCGGCGCCGGTGCCGCCGGGCGCCGCGCGGACGTAGTCCTCGGAGAGCCAGACGGAGACCGGCTTGACGCCGCCGGGGAAGTACGCGCCGGCCGGCGAGGCGATGACCATGAACAGGTAGGAGTCGGCGGGGCGCACGCCCAGCGCGGCCTCGGTGGCGAACATGAACGGCCGCAGGTAGAGGCTCTGCTCGGCCTGGTTCGGCACCCACGCCCGGTCCTGCTGGACCAGCAGTTCGACGGCCTCGACGAAGGTCTCGACGGGCAGCTCGGGCATCGCGAGGCGGCGGGCGGAGGCCCGGAAGCGCTCGGCGTTGGCCTCGGGGCGGAACGTCGCGATGGAGCCGTCGGCCTGGCGGTAGGCCTTCAGGCCCTCGAAGATCGCCTGACCGTAGTGCAGCGTCATGTTGGCCGGGTCGATCTCCAGCGGCGCGTACGGCGTCAGCTGGGCGTCGTGCCAGCCCCGGCCCTCGGTCCAGCGGATGGTCACCATGTGGTCGGTGAAGATCCGGCCGAAGCCGGGGTTGGCCAGTCGGGCCTCGCGCTCCGCGTCGGGCAGCGGGTGCGCGGAGGGCTTGAGGTCGAACGTGATGGGCGCCTGGGTCGGCGTGCTCATGGCTGTCTGTCCTTCACCGTGGGGTTGGGCTGGGCCACCGCCGGGCGGAGGAACGCATGACGGCACGGCCCACTGTCGATACTCGCATCCAGAGGGCCGTGCCGAACAGCCGGGAGGCTGTACGTATATGAACCGGCCCGTCGGCCGGAATTGTGGTCCGGCCGGTCAGCCCGATACTCGGGCGGCGAGCGCGTCGCCGACCTCGGTGGTCGAGCGGGTGCCGGCGCGCTCGGCGAGGTCCGCGGCGACCGCGGCCTCGACCCGGGCGGCCTCGGGGGCGAAGCCGAGGTGCTCCAGCAGCATGGCGACCGAGAGCACGGTGGCGGTCGGGTCGGCCTTGCCCTGGCCGGCGATGTCCGGGGCGGAGCCGTGCACCGGCTCGAACATCGACGGGAACTCGCCGCTCGGGTTGATGTTGCCGGACGCGGCCAGGCCGATGCCGCCGGTGACGGCCGCGGCGAGGTCGGTCAGGATGTCGCCGAACAGGTTGTCGGTGACGATCACGTCGAACCGCTCGGGCTGGGTGACGAAGAAGATCGTCGCCGCGTCCACGTGCAGGTAGTCGGTGGTGACCTCGGGGAACTCCCGGCCGACCTGCTCGAAGATCCGGGTCCACAGGTGGCCGGCGTGCACCAGCACGTTGTTCTTGTGAACCAGGGTCAGCTTCTTGCGCGGGCGGGCCTGGGCGCGCCGGTAGGCGTCCCGGACGACCCGCTCGATGCCGAACGCGGTGTTCAGGCTGACCTCGGTGGCGACCTCCTGCGGGGTGCCGGTGCGCAGCGTGCCGCCGTTGCCGACGTACGGGCCCTCGGTGCCCTCGCGGACCACCACGAAGTCGATCTCCGGCTGTCCGGCCAGCGGCGACGTCACGCCCGGGAACAGCTTGCCGGGGCGGAGGTTGATGTGGTGGTCGAAGGCGAACCGCAGCTTCAGCAGCAGCCCGCGCTCCAGCACGCCGGACGGCACGCTCGGGTCGCCGATCGCGCCGAGCAGGATCGCGTCCTGGCCCTTCAGTTCCGCCAGCACGGCGTCCGGAAGGGTCTCCCCGGTCCGGTGGTACAGCCGGGCCCCGAGGTCGTACTCGGTGGTCTCCAGCTTCACGTCGGAGGGAAGCGCGGCGCGAAGCACCTTCAGGCCCTCGGCGACGACCTCCTGGCCGATGCCGTCACCCGGGATCACAGCGAGACGAATGGTGCGAGACATGCTTCGGACAGTACAACCGTCCCAGGCCCTGAGCACGCACCGTCCATCATTCGGACGGGACGTCAGACCAGCTCGACGTCGACGGGGAACGGGTGCTCGACCTTGAGGCGGTCGTGGAAGATCCCGGTGGGGGTGTACCGGTTCGTCGCCGGGTCCAACTCGTAGGTGTGGGCGACGGGTCGGTCGTCGACGTTCTCCACCCGCCAGAAGAACCGGATGCCGGCGGCGGCGTACTTGCGGGGCTTGATCTCGCGGTCGCGGGTCTGCGACTCCTCGGACACCACTTCGACCACCAGCAGGACATCGGCCGGCAGGCTGAAGGTCTGGCGCTGGCCGGTGTTCCCTTCCTCGGCGACCACCATGAGGTCCGGCTCCGGCCGATTGCGCGGGTCGATCCTGACCGACATCTCGCGCAGCACCTCCCAGCCCGGGGAACGGCGGCGACCAGCACGTTCTCCAGGACGCGCAGCACGCGCATGTGGAACCTCGTCTGCGGACTCCCGAAAACCAGGCTCCCGTCGATCAGCTCGGTGTGCGGCGGGAGGTCCGGCAGTCGGTCCAGGTCGTCGGCGGTGTAGCCGCCGACCGGCGGGCGGAGCCAGTCCGGGTACGGGTCGACGCTCATCAGTGCTCCCACGGTCGGGATTCTGGCCGGTGCTGCCAGGCTACCGGGCCCCTTCCGGCCCGGGGTCACCCTTCGGGTTGAGGAGTTGGACGCGCCGTCCGACGGGGTTGAGGTGGTGAATGAGCAGGGGGTCGGGCAGGGCGGTGCGGAACGTCTCGCCGGGGGCGGCGGGGTGCAGGACGGGGGTGGGGCGGGTGAGGTCGACGGGGTAGGGGCCGAGGGTGGAGAGGGCGTCGGCGGGGTCCTGGGTGGGGCCGGTCCAGAGGGTGTAGTGGAGGTTCGTCGCCGGCGGGAGGGCGGAGAGGCGGACCGGGAGCAGGACGGTGTCGGAGTCGAGCAGCGCGGTGTCGGTGTCGCCCCAGTGGCCGTTGAGGGGTTGGACGTCGAGTTCGGCGCCGGTGCGGGCGTCGAGGGTGCGGGCGATCAGCACGTCGCTGCCGCGGAGGCGGTCGGCGAGGACGGTGGCGTCGGGGGCGCCGTCGCCGTCGAGGTCGAGGGAGGCCCGGACGCCGTAGGTCGCGGCGGGGGTGGCGGCGGGCGCCCAGAGGACGGCGGCGAGGTAGAGCGTGCCGTGGTCGTCGACGGCGGCGGCCGCGTGGTGGAGGTCGGCGGCGCGGTCGGCGGGGTCGTCCGCGCAGGGGCCGTCGGCGGGGCAGTCGGGCCACCGTTCGCCGGTGCCGCCGGGCTGCAGCACGCTGAGCAGGTCGGGGCGGGTGCCGCCGGAGACGGCGAAGGCCGCGGGGGCGCCGAGGGCGGTGGCGTCGGTGGCGGGGCGCGGGGCGGCGAACAGCGGGACGCGCAGTTCGGGGTCGGCCGGGTCGGCGGGGGTGAGGGTGAGGCGGCCGGAGAGTTCGCCGCGGTAGGTGCGCGGGTGGCCGGCCTGGACCAGGTCGAGGGTGGGGTCGGGGGCGCGGCCGAGGCCGTGCGCGAGGCGGAGCGTGACGGTGACGGTCGCGGTGCCGTGCGGCGGCAGGTCGACCCGGTCGGGCGTGAGGGCGAACCGTGCACCGGGAACGTCGGTGGAAGCGGAGTATCCGGTGCGGTAGGAGAGTTGCCGGTCGGTCAGGTTGCGGACCTCGACCTCGCGGGTCGCCTGGTACCGGCCGGTGGCCTCGACGACGCCGAACGAGACGCCGACCGCGCCGTCGACCCGGGTGCCGTACGCGAGGGCGGGGGTGCGGACGGCGGCGTCGGCCCGGACCCGGCCGCTGCCGGTGCGTTCGGGGCCGTACACCGGGCCGGTGCGGTCGTCGTGCGGGTAGGTGTCGGCGGCGGTGTTCATCAGTGCGGCCTTGGTGTCGGCGGCGCTCCATTCGGGGTGCGCGGAGCGGACCAGCGCGGCCAGGCCGGCCAGGTGCGGGGTGGCCATCGAGGTGCCGTCCTCGCGCATGCCGCCGCTGCCGGTGCCGGCCTTCGCGGACCAGATGGTCTCCCCCGGCGCGGCCAGGTCGGGTTTGACGATGCCGTCGACGCCGATGCCGCGGGAGGTGAAGGAGGCGAGGGTGTCGGTGCGGCGCGGCTGGTCCTGCGGGACGGCGCCGTGCAGGGTGTTGCCGGGGGCGGCGAGCCGGACCGTGACGGGGCCGTCCTGAGCGGCCGTCAGCAGCCGGTCGCCGTCGGCGCGGGCCAGGATCGCGGCGGGGATCCGGTCGTCGCCGGCGATCTCGCCGAGGTTGTCGCCGTCGGCGGCGTACAGCGCGCCGATCGCCCCGGCGTCGGCGGCGTGGTCGGCGCGCGGGGCGGAGCCGCAGGCCCGGTCGGGGTCCTTGGTGGTCCAGCGGAGCACGGCGATCCTGCCGCGCAGCCGGTCGGCGTCGGTCGGCGAGAAGGGGGCGCAGCCGTCCAGGTCCTCGGCGGGGACGGCGAGTTCGCCGCTGACGGCGGCGGTGTCCCACTGGGTGTACTTGCTGCTCCAGTGCGCGGGGACGGTGCCGGCGAGGGCGGCGGGGGCGAGCACGGTGATGCCGTCGGCGTCGCCGTGCGGGTCGACGGAGGCGGCGGCGGTGAGGACCCGGGCGGCGCTGCCGGGACTGCCGCCGATGCCGTACACGTCGCCCTCGTTGCCGGCGGCGGCGACCACCACGGAGCCGAGTGCGGCGAGCCGGTCGGCGGCGAGGGCGTCGGCGTCGCCGGGGCGGCCGAAGGCGCTGCCGAGCGAGAGGTTGACCACGTCCAGCCGGTCGGTGAGGTCGCCGTCGCCGTTCGGGTCGGCGGCCAGGTCGAGGGCGGCGGCGAGCTGGTCGGTGGAGCCGTGGCAGCCGAACACCTTGATGGCGTACAGCTGGGCGCCGGGGGCCGCGCCGGGGGCGACCCGGAAGCCGGCGGGGTCGAGTCCGGGCCGGTAGGGGCCGCGGTAGGGCGTGCCGTCGGCGGTGACGCCGAGGCCGGCGGCGGTGCCGGCGACGTGGGTGCCGTGGCCGTTGGCGGCGCAGTCGAGCGGGTTGTCGTCGGGGTGCGGGTCGGGCTGGTAGTCCTCGGCGGCCGGGTCGGGGTCGTAGTCGTCGCCGACCAGGTCCTTGCCGCCGATCACCTTGGCGTTGGGGAACAGGGCGGCGGGTGCGGGCTTGGCGCCGTCCACGGCGCGGTAGGCCTCGGGGGTGCCGGGGCCGCCGAAGTCGGCGTGGGTGTAGTCGATGCCGGAGTCGACGACGCCGATCCGGACGCCTTCGCCGGTGTGGCCCTCGGGGCCGTCCCAGACGGCGGGGGCGCCGGTGAGCGGCACCGAGTGCCCGTTGGCGCGCCGCTTGGGCGTGACGGGGTGGACGGCCCGGACGCCGGGCAGGCCGGTCAGGCGCGGCAGCCGGTCGGCGGGCAGGCGGACGGCGAGCCCGCTGACCAGGGTGCGGGTGCGGTACAGCGGGCGGGCTTCGGGGACGGCGCGGTGCAGGGCGGTGGTGAGGGTGTCCAGCGAGCGGTCGGCGGCGGCCCGGCCGGCGCTGCCGGCGGCGGCCGCGGCGCGCCGGCCCTGCTCGGGGGTGCGGCGGTCGCGCCGGGCGTCGTCCCGGGCGCGCCGCCAGGCGGTGGCGGCGGGTTCGGTGTCGAGTTCCAGCAGGACGGTGGTGGTCGGCCGGTGCGGCCCGGCGGGCGGGGCGGCCGTCGCGGGGGCGGCCGGGGCGAGCAGGGCGAGGGCGGCGAGGAGGCCGAGGGCGGTGCGCACCGCCCCAACCTAGGAGCCGCCGCGGGGCCGGGCGAGGATCTCCACCGACGGGTGACGGTAAGTCACCCGCCTGGCGCAGCAGTGGAGTTGGGCGCGGCTCAGTGCTCGGCGGGGCCGCCGTTGTCGCGGCGGTCGAGGGCGCGCTGCAGGGCGGCGGCGGCCCGGGGGTCGGCCTGGGCGCGGCGGCGGCGGCGCTGGACGGCGGCGGCGGTGGCGGGCGTGGTGGGGGCGGCGGTGCGGTCTGCGACGAAAGGCATACCGGGCTCCTTGGTGCGGGGGCGCAGCAGCGCGCGGGAGGGTGGTGAGCGAGGGGTACGCCGGCAGGGGTCGCCTGCCGCACCGCGTACGCGCACACGGGCCACGCGCCCCGGCGTTGCGGGGGTGGCGCACCGTATGACTACTCCACAGTACGACGGGTCGGCGGCGCTGTCGCCGAATTACTTGGATTTCCTAGTATCTGAGACGCCGGCGATCCACGGGCATGCGAACGGCCCTTCCGCCTCAAGGTCGGAAGGGCCGTTCGGGTGGTGCTGAGGGGGTGTCAGCCGAGGTTCACCGAACGGGCGAAGCGGGCGCCGATGGCACCGGCGATCTCGGTCAGGACGTCCTGCGAGACCTCGCTGTCGACGGTGATCGAGGCGAGCGCGTTGTCGCCGTCGCGGGCGACCTGCATGCCGGCGATGTTGATGCCGGCGTCGCCGAGGATCCGGCCGAGGGTGCCGACCACGCCGGGGCGGTCCTCGTAGTGGAAGAACGCCATGTGGTCGGTGAGCGCGACGTCCACGTCGAAGCCGTCCACGCCGACGATCTTCTGGGTCTGCTTGTGGCCGGACAGGGTGCCGGAGATCGACACCTCCGAGCCGTTCGCCAGGGTGCCGCGGACGGTGATCACGTTGCGGTGCTCGGGCGACTCGCTGGAGGTGGTCAGGCGGACCTCGACGCCGCGCTCCTGGGCGAACAGCGGGGCGTTGACGTACGACACCGTCTCGGCCACCACGTCCTCGAACACGCCCTTCAGCGCGGAGAGTTCGAGCACCTTCACGTCGTGCTGGGTGATCTCGCCGCGGACCTCGACGTCGAGCCGGACGGCGACCTCGCCGGCCAGCGCGGTGAAGATCCGGCCGAGCTTCTCGGCCAGCGGCAGGCCCGGGCGCACGTCCTCGGCGATCACGCCGCCCTGGACGTTGACCGCGTCCGGCACCAGCTCGCCGGCCAGCGCGAGGCGCACCGACTTGGCGACCGCGATGCCGGCCTTCTCCTGCGCCTCGTCGGTGGAGGCGCCCAGGTGCGGGGTGGCCACCACGTTGTCGAGGGCGAACAGCGGCGAGTCGGTGCACGGCTCCTTGGCGTACACGTCGAGGCCGGCGCCGGCGACCCGGCCCTCCTGCAGGGCGCGCAGCAGCGCGTCCTCGTCGACGATGCCGCCGCGGGCCGCGTTGACGATCCGCACGCTCGGCTTGACCTTGTGCAGCGCCTCGTCGCCGATCAGGCCGATGGTCTCCGGGGTCTTCGGCAGGTGCACGGTGATGAAGTCCGAGACCTCCAGCAGCTCTTCGAGCGAGAGCAGCTTGACGCCCATCTGGGCCGCGCGGGCGGCCTGGATGTAGGGGTCGTAGGCGACGATCTTCATGCCGAACGCGGACATCCGCTGCGCGACCAGGACGCCGATCCGGCCGAGGCCGACCACGCCGAGGGTCTTCTCGCTGAGCTCGACGCCGGTGTACTTGTTGCGCTTCCACTCGCCGCCCTTGAGCGCGGCGTTGGCGGGCGCGATGTTGCGGGCGACCGAGATCAGCAGGCCGCAGGCGAGTTCGGCGGCGGTCACGATGTTGGAGGTCGGCGCGTTGACGACCATCACGCCGGCCTTGGTGGCGGCGGCGACGTCCACGTTGTCCAGGCCGACACCGGCGCGGGCGACGACCTTGAGCTTCTTGGCGGCGGCCAGCGCCTCGGCGTCCACCTTGGTGGCGGAGCGGATCAGGATGGCGTCCACGTCCGCGATCGCGGTCAGCAGCTCGGTGCGGTCGGCGCCGTTGCAGTGCCGGATCTCGAAGTCGGGGCCCAGCGCGTCGACGGTGGCGGGCGAGAGCTCTTCAGCGATCAGAACGACAGCGCTTTTAGGTGTCACAGTGCTCACGACAGTGTGTCCTTAACTGTCCGGTTCACCCCGCCACACGGAGGTGGCGTGCACAGGGCGGGGGAAGGTGGCATGTCGCGTAGCTAGACGCACGACGCTGTGGGCCTGACGCGTATTCGGGAGTCTATCGGCGGGCCGCCGGGGGGACTGCTCCCGTCCGGCGAAATCACCCGGACGGGAACAGCCTTGTTGTACAAGCGCGATGAGGCGGCTCAGGCCTCCTGGTCCACCCAGGACATCAGCTTGCGCAGCTTCTTGCCGGTGGTCTCCAGCAGGTGGTCGGCGTCCGCGTTCTTGTACTCGTTGTACTTCGGCAGGCCGGCCTTGTACTCGGCGATCCAGGTGTTGGCGAAGGTGCCGTCCTGGATCTCGGCGAGGACCTTCTTCATCTCGGCCTTGGTGTCGGCGGTGATGATGCGGGGGCCGGTCACGTAGTCGCCCCACTCGGCGGTCTCGGAGACCGACCAGCGCATCTTCTCCAGGCCGCCCTCGTACATCAGGTCGACGATCAGCTTCAGCTCGTGCAGGCACTCGAAGTAGGCGATCTCGGGCTGGTAGCCCGCCTCGACCAGGGTCTCGAAGCCGGCCTTGACCAGGGCGGCGGTGCCGCCGCAGAGGACGGCCTGCTCGCCGAACAGGTCGGTCTCGGTCTCCTCGGTGAAGGTGGTCTTGATGACGCCGGCCTTGGTGCCGCCGATGCCCTTGGCGTAGGACAGCGCCAGGTCGAAGGCCTTGCCGGTGGCGTCCTGCTCGACGGCCACGATGCACGGGACGCCGCGGCCCTCCTGGTACTGGCGGCGGACCAGGTGGCCCGGGCCCTTCGGGGCGACCATGCAGACGTCGACGTCGGCCGGCGGCTGGATGAAGCCGAACCGGATGTTCAGGCCGTGGCCGAAGAACAGGGCGTCGCCCGCCTTCAGGTTCGGCTCGACGGCCTCCTTGTAGACGTCGGCCTGGATCGGGTCCGGCACCAGGATCATGATGACGTCGGCCTCGGCCGCGGCCTCGGACGGGGTGACCACGCGCAGGCCGGCCTCGGCGGCGGCGGCACGGGACTTGGAGCCCTCCAGCAGGCCGACGCGGACGTCCACGCCCGAGTCGCGCAGCGACAGCGCGTGGGCGTGGCCCTGGCTGCCGTAGCCGATGACCGCGACCTTGCGGCCCTGGATGATGGACAGGTCGGCGTCGTCTTCGTAGAACAGCTCGGCCACGGGGGCACATCTCCTTGCGTGGTGGTGTTGCCGGGGGTTCCTACCGTAGGCGCACCCGGCGGGGGTCGTCGGTACTGCTTGAGTGTTGAGACGCGGCGTCGAGCGCCTGGGTCAGGCGGTGCGGTCGAGCGCACGCAGCGAGCGGTCGGTGATGGAGCGGGCGCCGCGGCCGATGGCGACCAGGCCGGACTGCACCAACTCCTTGATGCCGTAAGGCTCCAGCATCCGCAGCATGGCCTCCAGCTTGTCCGAGGAGCCGGTCGCCTCGACGGTCACCGCGTCGGGCGACACGTCGACGGTCTTGGCGCGGAACAGCTGGACGATCTCGGTGACCTGGGAGCGGGTCTCGGCGTCGGCGCGAACCTTCACCAGGATCAGCTCGCGCTGGACGGCCTGGCCCTGGTCCAGCTCCACGATCTTGATCACGTTGACCAGCTTGTTGAGCTGCTTGGTGACCTGCTCCAGCGGCAGCTCCTCGACGTTGACCACGATGGTCATCCGGGAGATGTCGGGGTGCTCGGTCGGGCCGACCGCGAGCGAGTCGATGTTGAAGCCGCGGCGGGAGAACAGCGCGGCGATCCGGGCGAGCACGCCGGGCTTGTTCTCGACCAGGACGGACAGGGTGTGCTTGGACATGGTGGTCATCGCTTTCTGACTCGTCAGTCCTGGTCGTCGCCGAAGTCGGGGCGGACGCCACGGGCGAACAGGATCTCGTCGTTGGAGGTGCCGGCGGCGACCATCGGCCAGACCATCGCGTCCTGGTGGACGATGAAGTCGATGACCACCGGACGGTCGTTGATCTCCATGGCCTGCTTGATCACGGCGTCCAGGTCCTCGGGGCGCTCGCAGCGCAGGCCGACGCAGCCCATCGCCTCGGACAGCAGCACGAAGTCCGGGATCCGGGTGCCCTGGGCGGGCGGCTCGATGCCGTCGTGGCCGGGGCCGGAGTGCAGGACGGTGTTGGAGTAGCGCTGGTTGTAGAACAGCGTCTGCCACTGGCGGACCATGCCCAGCGAGCCGTTGTTGATGACCGCGACCTTGATCGGCAGGTTGTTCAGCGTGCAGGTGGTCAGTTCCTGATTGGTCATCTGGAAGCAGCCGTCGCCGTCGATCGCCCACACCGGGGTGTCGGGCTTGCCGGCCTTGGCGCCCATGGCCGCCGGGACGGCGTAGCCCATGGTGCCGGCGCCGCCGGAGTTCAGCCAGGTCGCGGGCTTCTCGAACTGGATGAACTGGCTGGCCCACATCTGGTGCTGGCCGACGCCCGCGGCGTAGATCGCGTCCGGGCCGACCAGTTGGCCGATCCGCTCGATCACCTGCTGCGGCGACAGCCGGCCGTCGGGGGCGGGCTCCCAGCCGACCGGGTAGGTCTTCTTCCAGTGGTTGAGCTTGGTCCACCAGTCCGCGTAGTCGCCGCGGTGGCCGGCGTCGAACTCGGCCTGGACGGCGACGATCAGGTCGGCCAGCACCTCACGGGCGTCGCCGACGATCGGGACGTCCGCCGGGCGGTTCTTGCCGATCTCGGCCGGGTCGATGTCGGCGTGCACGACCTTGGCGTTCGGGGCGAACGAGTCGAGCTTGCCGGTGACCCGGTCGTCGAAGCGGGCGCCCAGGGTGAACAGCAGGTCGGACTTCTGCAGCGCGGTGACGGCGGGGACCGAGCCGTGCATGCCGGGCATGCCCAGGTGCTGCGGGTGGCTGTCCGGGAAGACGCCGATCGCCATCAGGGTGGTGACCACGGGGGCGCCGGTCAGCTCGGCCAGGATGCGCAGCTCGGTGCCGGCGTTGGCCTTGAGCACGCCGCCGCCGACGTACAGCACCGGCCGCTTCGAGTTGACCAGCAGCTTGGCGGCCTCGCGGATCTGCTTGGCGTGCGGCTTGGTGACGGGGCGGTAGCCGGGCAGCGAGGGCTCGACCGGCCAGCGGAAGGTGGTGGTGGCCTGCAGCGCGTCCTTGGCGATGTCGACCAGGACCGGGCCGGGGCGGCCGGTGGCGGCGATGTGGAACGCCTCGGCGATCACCCGGGGGATCTCGGCCGGGTCGGTGACCAGGTAGTTGTGCTTGGTGATCGGCATGGTGATGCCGCAGATGTCCGCCTCCTGGAAGGCGTCCGTGCCGATCGCCTTGGAGGTGACCTGGCCGGTGATCGCGACCATCGGCACCGAGTCCATGTAGGCGTCGGCGATCGGCGTGACCAGGTTGGTGGCGCCGGGGCCCGAGGTGGCCATGCAGACGCCGACCTTGCCGGTGGCCTGCGCGTAGCCGGTCGCGGCGTGGCCGGCGCCCTGCTCGTGGCGGACCAGGATGTGCCGGACCTTGGTGGAGTCCATCAGCGGGTCGTACGCCGGGAGGATCGCGCCGCCCGGGATGCCGAAGACCGTGTCGGCCCCCACGGCCTCGAGCGAACGGATGAGCGACTGCGCGCCGGTCATGGTCTCGATGGTCTGCTGACCCGGAGCGTGGGCGGCCGGGTGGTCCCCGCGGCGGGGGGTTGCGGCGTGCTCAGTCATCTGCCTGTCTCTTCTCGGGTTCTGCTCGGGGTGGCGCCGGCCCTGGTGGCGGTGGCCACCGGGGCGGTCTCCGGCGGTGCCTCGATCGTCCGGATTTCGGGGGGTTGAGGCCAGGGTTTCTGCGGTGGCCGACCCGGATTCGTGCAACAAAAAACCCCTCGTGCCAAGGGCATGCGAGGGGGAGGCGCGTCGGGCTGCGGTTCAGCCGACGCGCCCGCCAAGTACGAGAATTCGGGTGGTCATGGCACCGACCTTCCTCCCACGCAGTGGTGGGTGTCAAGCTGGTGGGACCGCCGTCTCACCATGCGAGCCGCCGGCCGGACCCCCCACGGTGTGCCGTTGCGGCAGCTCAAGGCCGGTGTGGTGGTGTCCCGGACGGGCCGCCGAAGCCTCCGCGAGTCCTCCCGGGCGAGGGTCCGGGGCGAGCGGCGGGCGGCGGGCGGGGCGGCCCTGGCCGGGGCGCGGCACGGGGTAGCCGCGGCGCAGCAGGGCGCGGCGCAGCCGGAGTTCGTCGAGCGGCCGGTCGAAGGCCAGGCCCTGGCCGCGCCGGCAGCCGAGCTCCTGGAGGACGGCGACCTGCCGGGGGTGGTCGACGCCGTCGGCGCCGGTGACCAGGCCGAGGTCGCGGCCGAGGCGGAGCGCGTGGCCGGCCAGCGCCCGGGTGAGGGTGGAGTCGGCGATGTCCTGGACCAGGCTGCGGTCCAGTTTGAGCGCGTCGAACGGCATCCGGGCGAGCGCGCCGAGCGAGCCGCTGCCGGCGCCGAACCCGGCGAGCGCGGTGGACACCCCGAGGCGGCGGAACGCGGCCAGCCGGCGGCCGAGTTCGTCGGCGAGCGCGTCGGGGCCGGTCCGGGCGACCTCCAGGACCAGCAGGTCGGGCGGCAGCTGGGTGTCCCGGAGGACGCCGGCCAGGGTCTCGTACATGCCGGGGGCGCAGAGCCGGTCGGCGGCGAGCCGGACGGTCACCGGGACGGGCGGGGCGGCGGGGCCGTCGGCGCGGCGGCGGGCGGCGGCGGCGACCGCCTCGGTGAGCAGCCAGCGGGCGAACCGGGTGGCGGCGTCGCCGGTGTCCGCGGTGCGCAGGAACTCGGCGGGGGTGAGCAGCATGCCTTCGGCGGAGCGCCAGCGGGCCTGTGCCTCGACGCCGGTGAGCCGGCCGCCGGCCAGGTCGACGACGGGCTGGTGGAGCAGCGCGAAGGAGCCTTCCCGGACGGCGGCGCGCAGCCGTTCCTCGAGTTCGCCGCGCCGGTCGAGTTCGGCGCGCATGGCCGGGGTGTAGAGCATGACCCGGCCCTTGCCGCGGGACTTGGCCTGGTACATCGCCAGGTCGGCGTTGCGCAGCAGTTCGTCGGCGGCGCCGGTGGCCGGCGTGTCGGCGGTGCGGGCGCGGGCGGGGTCGTCCTCGCCGGGGGCGGGCTCGGGGACGGGCAGCGGGGTGTCGGGGCCGAAGGCGATGCCGATCGAGGCGGCGACGCCGAGTTCGGCGCCGCCGATCCAGTACGGCTCGGAGAGCGCGGCGCGGATCCGTTCGGCGAGTTCGCGGACCTGCGGGTGGCCGAGCCGGCCGCGGACCAGGACCGCGAACTCGTCGCCGCCGAACCGGGCCACGGTGTCCTCGCTGCGGACGGCGGCCTGCAACCGGCGGGCGGCCTGCACCAGCAGTTCGTCGCCGACCTGGTGGCCGGCGGTGTCGTTGACGGCCTTGAAGCCGTCCAGGTCGAGGAAGAGCACGGCGACGGCGGTGCCGGCCGGCCCCTGGGCGGACAGCGCGGCCCGGACGCGGTGCGCGAACAGCGCGCGGTTGGGCAGGTCGGTGAGCGGGTCGTGGAACGCGTTGTGCTGCAACTGGGCCTGCAGGCGGACGCGTTCGGTGATGTCGCGGCTGTTGAGGATCAGCCCGTCGCGGTACGGGTTGACGGTGGATTCGACGTGCAGCCACTCCCCCTCGCCGGAGCGGATCCGGCATTCGACCCGGGCGGAGGGTTCGCCGTTGCTGAACCGGGCCCCCTTGGTGCGGGCCAGGATGCGGCGCACCTCGGCGAGCACCCGGTCGACGTCCTCGGGGTGCACCAGGTTGAGCAGGTTGCCGCCGACCAGGTCCTCGGGGTCGCGGTTGTAGACCCGCAGGGCGGCGGGGCTGACGTAGGACAGCGCGCCGGACGGTCCGGCGATCATGATGACGTCGCTGGAGCCCTGCACCAGGGAGCGGAAGTGGGCCTCCTTGGTGGCGAGTTCCTGGGCGAGGGACAGGTTGTCGAGCAGCATGACGCCCTGGCGGACGATCAGTGCGAGGCCGACGGTGCTGGCGGCGGCCAGCATCACCCGGTCCAGCGGGCGGCCGCCGAGGGCGTTGTAGAGGATCCCGGCGGTGCACACCGCGGCGGCGGCGTACGGGGTGAGGGCGCTGAACGTGGAGGCGACCCGGCGGCGCGGGACGCCCTGGGTGGAGGGGTGTTCGCGGCTGGGGCGGCGGGTGTGCGACCAGGGGGCCCAGGCGAGCAGCAGGGAGCCGGCGAACCAGCCGGCGTCCAGCAGTTCGCCGGAGTGGTAGTCGCTGTGGAACTGCGGGGTGGTGAACAGGGCGTCGCACACCACGGTGACGGCCAGGCCGATCATCGCGGTGTGCACGGCGGCCCGGTTGCGGTCCCGGCCGCGGACGTTCAGGCCGACCACCAGGCTGACCAGCAGGATGTCCAGCACGGGGTAGCCGAGGCCGAGGGCGAGCTTCAGCGGGTCGTCGCCGTCGCCGGCGGCGACCCGCCCGAGGGCCAGGCTCCAGCTGAGGGTGAACAGCGAGCCGGCCACCAGCCAGGCGTCCAGCACCAGGCAGAGCCAGCCGGCCGGGTTGCGCGGGCGCTGGGCGAGCACCAGCAGGCCGGTGATGGCCAGCGGGGCGAACAGCAGGAAGGCGAAGTCGGCGTAGGAGTCCTGCGGCAGCGGGCGGCGGAGCACCACCTCGTACCAGCCCCAGGCGGCGTTGCCGCACGCCACCATGGCGGAGGAGAGGCCGAACAGCAGCCAGGCGGGGCGGGTGTGGCCGCCCACCGCGATGCCGTGCGCCAGACAGGACAGGGCGGCCGCGAGGGCCGCTGCGGCGAGGCCGAAGTCGCCCATCACCATGGAGAGTTCGCACGACCCCCAGCCGAACCCGGCGCCCACCGCGTAGCCGGCGCAGAGCACGGCGAGCAGCGCGGCCGTGAGCCGGCGCATGGGCGAGCAGGCAGGCAGCACCGATTCGGTGGAGTTCAATCGACATCTCCCCCTCCGGCCCGCGGCCGTACCGGTGTTCCCGCTCCGGACCCTACACCAATCCGGTCACGCACCGGCACGCATACTCAACTCAGCGTAATGGTTGCCAGGTGGGGAGGGGGCCGCTCGGGGAGGTGTCGCCCGTTCGGCCCAGAACGGACCTGAGCCGCCGTCAGGCCGACTGCTGCCCGCGGTGCTTGGCGGCCTTCCACCAGGCCGGGTGGTCGCGGTACCAGTCGACGGTCTCGGCCAGACCGCGGGCGAACGGGATCCGCGGCCGGTAGCCGAGCTCCTCGCGGATCTTGCTGTCGTCCAGCGCGTAGCGCAGGTCGTGGCCCTTCCGGTCGGCGACGTGGCGCACGGCGCTCCAGTCGGCGCCGAGGCGGGCCAGCAGGAGTTCGGTGATCTGCCGGTTGGTCCGCCCGTCGCCGCCGCCGACGTTGTAGACCTCGCCGGCCCGGCCGCCTTCGAGGACCAGCTGGACGGCCCGGCAGTGGTCGTCGACGTGCAGCCACTCGCGGACGTTGGCGCCGTCGCCGTACAGCGGGACGGGCCGGCCCTCCAGCAGGTTGGTGGTGAACAGCGGGATGAGCTTCTCGGGGTGCTGGTAGGGGCCGTAGTTGTTGGAGCAGCGGGTGATCGAGACGTCCAGCCCGTGGGTGCGCCAGTAGGCCCGGGCGATCAGGTCGGAGCCGGCCTTGGAGGCGGCGTACGGCGAATTGGGGAGCAGCGGGCTCTCCTCGGTCCAGCAGCCCTGCTCCACCGACCCGTACACCTCGTCGGTGGAGACGTGGACCACCCGCCGCACGCCGGAGCGCAGTGCGGCCTCCATGACGCTCTGGGTGCCGCCGACGTTGGTGCGGACGAACTCGGCGGCCGACTCCACGGAGCGGTCGACGTGCGACTCGGCGGCGAAGTGCACCACCGCGTCGTGGCCGGGCGTCAGTCCGAGCAGCAGGTCGGGGTCGCAGATGTCGCCGTGGACGAAGTCCAGCCGGGGGTCGGCGGCCGGCAGGTTGTCGCGGTTGCCGGCGTAGGTGAGCCGGTCGACGACGGTGACCCGGGCGCCGCGCAGGCCGGGGTAGCCGTCCGCCAGCAGCGTGCGGACGTAGTGCGAGCCGATGAAGCCGGCGCCGCCGGTGACCAGGATCCTCATGTGGTTCTCTCCGTGCGAACGACGACGGTGCCCGCCCCCACTGCGGGAACGGGCACCGTGCGGAGCAGCGCAGGCCCCGGGCCGGCTTCTCCAGGCTGTACCTGACGGTCCTTACGCGGCGAGCCGCTCCAGGATCAGGTCCTTGACCTTCGCCGCGTCGGCCTGGCCGCGGGTGGCCTTCATGACCGCGCCGACCAGCGCGCCGACCGCCTGCACCTTGCCGTCGCGGATCTTCGCGGCGACGTCCGGGTTGTCGGCGATCGCCTGGTCGACGGCCGCGCCGAGCGCCGAGTCGTCGGAGACCACGGCGAGGCCGCGCTTCTCGACGACCTGGTCCGGCTCGCCCTCGCCCGCGAGGACGCCCTCGATGACCTGGCGGGCCAGCTTGTCGTTCAGCTTGCCCTCGGCGACCAGCGCGCAGACCCGGGCCACCTGGGCCGGGGTGATCGGCTGCTCGGACAGCTCGGTGCCGGTCTCGTTGGCGCGTCGCGCCAGCTCGCCCATCCACCACTTGCGGGCCTGGTCGGCCGGGGCGCCGGCCGCGATGGTGTCCGAAATCGGCTCCACCGCACCGGCGTTGAGCACCGACTGCATGTCCTTGTCGGTCAGGCCCCACTCGGCCTGCAGTCGGGCCCGGCGGACCCGCGGCATCTCCGGCAGGCCGGCCCGCAGTTCCTCGACCCACTCGCGGGCCGGGGCGACGGGGACCAGGTCGGGCTCCGGGAAGTACCGGTAGTCCTCGGCGTTGTCCTTGATCCGGCCGGAGGTGGTGGAGCCGTCCTCCTCGTGGAAGTGCCGGGTCTCCTGGACGATCGTGCCGCCGTCGGTGAGCACGGTGGCGTGCCGCATGATCTCGAACCGGGCGGCCCGCTCGACGCTGCGCAGCGAGTTGACGTTCTTGGTCTCGCTGCGGGTGCCGAACGTCGAGGTGCCGTTGGGGCGCAGCGACAGGTTGACGTCGCAGCGCATCTGGCCCTTGTCCATCCGGGCCTCGGAGACGCCCAGTGCCTTGATCAGCTCGCGCAGTTCGGAGACGTACGCCTTGGCGACCTCCGGGGCGCGGTGGCCCGCGCCGACGATCGGCTTGGTGACGATCTCGATCAGCGGGATGCCGGCCCGGTTGTAGTCGAGCAGCGAGTACTCGGCGCCGTGGATGCGGCCGGTCGCGCCGCCGACGTGGGTGGACTTGCCGGTGTCCTCCTCCATGTGGGCGCGCTCGATCTCCACGCGGAAGATCTCGCCGTCCTCCAGCTGCACGTCGAGGTAGCCGTTGAAGGCGATCGGCTCGTCGTACTGGCTGGTCTGGAAGTTCTTCGGCATGTCCGGATAGAAGTAGTTCTTCCGGGCGAAGCGGCACCACTCGGCGATCTCGCAGTTCAGCGCGAGGCCGATCCGGATCGCCGACTCGACGCCGACCGCGTTGACCACCGGCAGCGAGCCGGGCAGGCCGAGGCAGGTCGGGCAGGTCTGCGAGTTCGGCTCGGCGCCCAGCTCGGTGGAGCAGCCGCAGAACATCTTGGTCTTGGTACCCAGCTCGACGTGGACCTCAAGGCCCATCACCGGGTCGTACGAGGCGAGTGCCTCCTCGTAGGAGACCAGGCTCATGACGCTCACAGCGTCCCTTCTTCAGTCATGGAGGTTCAGCCGAGCAGGACGTCGTCGTCGCCGAGCCGCCTGAGCTCGCGGACGAGGAGCGCGGTGCCGGTGACCAGGGCGGCGGCGCCGACCAGGGCGTTGATCAGCTTGAGGGTGTCGTGGTCCTCACGGGCGTGGCGGACGTCCTTGGCGATGGAGATCGCCCCGAACGCGCTGGTGCCGATGGACAGCCACAGGCCGGGCTTCGAGTGCTTCCAGCCCTTGGCCTTCTCGATCTTGCTCATAGTGCCGGTGCCTCCTCCAGCAGGGTGTGACCCCACTTGTCGTTGAGCGCGGCCTCGACGGTTCCGCCCACGCGGTAGAGGCGGTCGTCCGCCATCGCGGGGGCGATGATCTGCAGGCCGACCGGGAGATTGTCCTCCGGGGCGAGCCCGCAGGGCAGCGACATGGCCGCATTGCCCGCCAGGTTCGAGGGAATGGTGCACAGGTCGGCGAGGTACATCGCCATCGGGTCGTCCGCCCGCTCGCCGATCGGGAACGCGGTGGTCGGCGTGGTCGGCGAGATCAGCACGTCCACGCCGGCGAACGCGGCGTCGAAGTCGCGGGAGATCAGGGTGCGGACCTTCTGCGCCGAGCCGTAGTAGGCGTCGTAGTAGCCGGAGGACAGCGCGTAGGTGCCGAGGATGATGCGGCGCTTGACCTCGTCGCCGAAGCCGGCCTCGCGGGTCAGCGCGGTGACCTGCTCGGCGGACCGGGTTCCGTCGTCGCCGACCCGCAGGCCGTAGCGCATCGCGTCGAACCGGGCGAGGTTCGAGGAGCACTCGGACGGGGCGATCAGGTAGTACGCGGGCAGCGCCAGCGTGAACGACGGGCAGGACACCTCGACGACCTCGGCGCCCAGCTCGCGCAGCAGCTCCACCGTCTCGTTGAAGCGCTGCATGACGCCGGCCTGGTAGCCCTCGCCGGCGAACTCCTTGACGACGCCGATCCGCATGCCGCGGATGTCGCGCATCTTCGCGGCCTCGACCACGGCCGGCACCGGCGCGTCGATCGAGGTGGAGTCCAGCGGGTCGTGGCCGGCGATCGCCTCGTGCAGCAGCGCCGCGTCGAGCACGGTGCGGGCGCACGGGCCGCCCTGGTCGAGCGAGGACGAGAACGCGACCAGGCCGTAGCGGGACACCGCGCCGTAGGTCGGCTTGACGCCGACGGTGCCGGTGACGGCGCCGGGCTGGCGGATCGAGCCGCCGGTGTCGGTGCCGATCGCGAGCGGGGCCTCGAACGCGGCGAGCGCGGCCGCGGAGCCGCCGCCGGAGCCGCCGGGGATCCGGGTCAGGTCCCAGGGGTTGCCGGTCGGGCCGTACGCCGAGTTCTCGGTGGAGGAGCCCATCGCGAACTCGTCCATGTTGGTCTTGCCGAGGATGACGACGTCCGCGTCCTTCAGACGGCGCGTCAGGGTGGCGTCGTAGGGCGGGATCCAGCCCTCGAGCATCTTCGACCCGCAGGTGGTCGGGATGCCCTTGGTGGTGAAGACGTCCTTCAGCGCGAGCGGCACGCCGGCCAGCGGGCTCAGCGGCTCGCCCTTGGCGCGCTTGTCGTCGACCTTGCGGGCGGCGGCCAGCGCGCCCTCGCCGTCGACGTGCAGGAAGGCGTTGACCTTCTTGTCGACGGCGTCGATCCGGTCCAGGTGGGCCTGGGCGACCTCGACCGCCGAGACCTCGCCGGTGGCGATCGCGGTGGCCGTCTCGGCCGCCGTGTACTTGATCAGCTCGGTCATCTCGGTCAGTCCTCCCCGAGGATCTGCGGCACGCGGAAACGCTGGTCCTCACTGGCCGGGGCGCCGGACAGCGCCTGCTCCGGGGTCAGCGACTGTCGCACCTCGTCCGCCCGCATGACGTTGCTCAGCGGGAGCGGGTGGGAGGTCGGCGGGACGTCCTGCCCCGCGACCTCGGAAACGCGGGCGACCGCGCCGATGATCACGTCGAGCTGCTCGGCGAAGTGGTCCAACTCCTCCGCCTGCAACTCAAGACGCGACAGCCGGGCGAGGTGGGCGACCTCCTCGCGCGTGATGCCAGGCATGCAGCGATCCTCAAGGGTGAGTTCTGGTAGACCGGGCGGCCCTGGGCACACCCGTCCTTTCGGTCCAGTGACCCATCCTATGGCCAGCGGGGGCACCTTCAGGGGCGCGGGGAACCGCGCGGACCGCCGGGCACGCGCGGAAGGGTCCGTCCGGGGACGGAACCGGCCTCCCCGGACGGACCCTCGCGGGCGGTCGGCTACCGCGGCAGCGACTCCACCGGCGCCACCTCCGCGCGCCGCACCTGCAGCCACGCGGTGGCCTGGTCGGCGGGCAGCGCGGCGGACACCAGCCAGCCCTGGACGGCGTCCACGCCCAGGTCGTGCAGGCGCTCCCAGGTCTCGTCGTCCTCGACGCCCTCGGCGACCACGGTCAGGCCCAGCGAGTGGGCGAGTTCGACGGAGCAGCGGACCACGGCCGCGTCGTGGTCGTCGGCGACCATCCGGGAGACGAACGAGCGGTCGATCTTCAGCTCGCCGACCGGGAGGCTGCGCAGCCGCACCAGCGAGGAGTGCCCGGTGCCGAAGTCGTCCAGCGACATCCGCACGCCGTAGCGGCGCAGTTCGGCGAGGGTGTCGGCGGCGCGCCGGCTGTCGTCCAGCAGCAGCCGTTCGGTGATCTCCAGTTGGAGCGCCTCGGCGGGCACCTGGTGCCGGGTGAGGTGGCCGGCGACCCGGGCGGCGAAACCCGGATTGAGCACGTCGCGCGGCGACACGTTGACGGCGACCGGCACCATCAGGCCCTGGTGGCGCCAGCGGGCGATCTGCCCGACGGCGCTCTCCAGCACGTAGTCGGTGAGCCGGGGCATCAGCCCGGACGACTCGGCGAGGCTGATGAACTCGTCGGGGGGCACCCGCCCCTGTCCGGGCCGCTCCCAGCGCACCAGCGCCTCCAGGCCGACCACCCGGCCGTCGAAGGCGACCTTCGGCTGGTAGTGCAGCGCGACCTCGTTCATCTCCAGCGCGCGCCGCAGGTCGCCGAGCAGGCCGATCCGGTACGGGGTGTCCAGGTCCCGGGCCTCGTCGTACAGTTCGACGCCGCTGCGGCTGTGCTGGGCGTGGCCCATCGCCACGTCGGCCCGCCGCAGAAGCGATTCTGCGTCCTGGGCGTGCGTCGGGTGGATGCAGACCCCGGCACTCGCCTCCAGCACCAGCAGCAGGCCGTCCAGCCGGATCGGCGCGGCGAGTTCGGCGATCAGCCCCTTGGCGATCTTCTCCAGCAGGTCGGGGTTGCCGACCCCGGGGAGCAGCACCGCGAACTCGTCGCCGCCCATCCTGGCCACCACCGGGCGGCCCCCGCGCCGTACCTGCGGGGTCAGCACGGCGGTGTCCGGGCACTGGGTGAAGCTCGGTCCGCTGCGCAGGGCGCGGTGCAGCCGCCGGGCGATGTGCACCAGCAGCCGGTCGCCGGCGGTGTGCCCGAGCGCGTCGTTCAGCGACCGGAAGCGGTCCAGGTCCAGCAGGATCAGACCGACGCAGTACTCGGGGTCGTTCTCGTGCGCGGCCAGCGCCTCCTGCGTGGCGAGCAGCAGCGCCTGCCGGTTGGGCAGGTCGGTGAGCGGGTCGGTGAGCTGGTCTCTCGCCCGGTCCCGGGCGATCCGCCAGGCGGCGACCAGGACGGCCAGCGGAACCGCGAACAGCGGCAGCAGTTCGGGTTCGTAGCGGTACACCAGGACGGCCAGCGGGATCAGCGGCGCGGCCCCGGCCAGCAGGACGCCGAGCAGCAGCACCGCCCCCGCCATCCCCTGCGGCGGGCGTGTGGGCGCGCCGCCGGTCGTACGATCCATAAGCCCAGTCCTCCGTCGGGCCCGCCCCCGCTGGGCCGCCTCACGGTGAGGCACCCCCTCCTCGGGATGCCGGTGGACGTCAGACGAGGGCGTGTCCCCGGGGGCACCGGCAGAACCGGTGCCACACACTCCTGCTGACAGTTCGTAGCGCCCAGGGTAAGCCGGGGCCCGCCGTCGGGGCGCACTTTCCGGTCACCTCCGAGCGCAACGTCATATCCGCGCGCTGCTCAGTGACACAATGCCCGATTTCACTCTCGAACACCCGACTGACCCGGCATCAGGACGGTAACGACCCGTCAGGAAACCTCCTCCTCCGGCACTTCTCCGGCATTTTCCCCGCCGTTCGCGTCCTCGACGGGCAGCCCGAGGTGCCGGCGGGCCGCGTCGGCGCCCTGCTCCAGCAGCACCTCGAAGCCGGCGTCGTCCAGCACCGGGACGCCCAACTGCACCGCCTTGTCGTACTTCGAGCCGGGGTTGTCGCCGACCACCACGAAGTGCGTCTTCTTCGACACCGAGCCGGTCACCTTCGCCCCGCGCGAGGTCAGCGCCTCCTTCGCGCCGTCCCGGGTGTGCCCGGCGAGCGTGCCGGTGACCACCACGGTCAGGCCCTCCAGCGGGCGTTCGCCCTCGTCCTCGCCGGCCTCCTCGGTGAACCGGACGCCCGCGTCGCGCCACTTGCGGAGGATCTCCCGGTGCCACTCCTCGGCGTACCACTCCTTGATGGAGCGGGCGATGGTCGGCCCGACGCCCTCGACGGCGGCGAGTTCGGTCTCGTCGGCGGCGAAGACGCGGTCCAGGTCGCGGAACTCGCGGGCCAGCTCCTGGGCGGCGACCGGGCCGACGTGACGGATCGACAGGCCGTTCAGGAACCGCCACAGCGGGCGGTCCTTGGCCTTGGCCAGGTTGTCCAGCAGCACGCCGGTGTTCTTCTTGGGCGCGCCGGCCGTGGTGGCGAAGAAGGAGACCTTCTTCTCCTTGCCGGTCCTGTCGTCCAGCTTGGGCATGCCGGTCTTCGGGTCGCGCACCAGCACCTTGATCGGCAGCAGCTGTTCCTCGGTCAGGCCGAAGATGTCGCCCTCGTCCCCGACCGGCGGGTCGGCGGGCTCCAGCGGCTGGGTGAGGGCGGTCGCCGCGACGTAGCCGAGTCCCTCGACGTCCAGGCACTGCCGGCCGCCGAGGAAGGCGATCCGCTCGCGGACCTGCGCCGGGCAGTGCTGGGCGTTCGGGCAGCGCAGGTCGATGTCGCCCTCGGCCATCGGGCGCAGCTCGGTGCCGCACTCCGGGCAGTGGGTGGGCATCTCGAACGCCCGCTCGGTGCCGTCGCGCAGGTCGTAGACCGGGCCGAGGATCTCCGGGATCACGTCGCCGGCCTTGCGCAGCACGACGGTGTCGCCGAGCAGCACGTCCTTGGCCTTGACGATCTGCTGGTTGTGCAGCGTCGCGTACTGCACCATCGAGCCGGCCACCTTGACCGGCTCGGCCAGCACCGCGTACGGGGTGGCGCGGCCGGTGCGGCCGATGCCGATCTTGATCTCGGCGAGCCGGCCGGTGACCTCCTCCGGCGGGTACTTCCAGGCGATCGCCCAGCGCGGCGACTTGGAGGTGGAGCCGAGCCGGCCCTGCAGGGCGATCTCGTCGACCTTGACCACGACGCCGTCGATCTCGTGCTCGACGGAGTGCCGCTGCTCGCCGAAGTGCTGGATGAACGCCCGGACCTCGTCCATCGTGCCGACCACCTTGTTGTGCCGGGCGGTGGGCAGGCCCCAGTCGTGCAGCAGCCGGTAGGCGTGCGACTGGCAGTCGATGTCGAAGCCGACCCGGGCGCCGATGCCGTGCACCACCATCCGCAGCGGGCGGGCGGCGGTGATCAGCGGGTCCTTCTGGCGCAACGATCCTGCGGCGGCGTTCCGCGGGTTCATGAACAGCCGGATCATCGCCCGGGGCCGCTTGCCCTCCTTGGCGCGCTCCTCGTTCTCCTGCCGGCGGCGCTCGTTCTCCGCCGCGAACGAGGCGTTCAGCGCGTCGAACTCCTCGGTGGGGAAGTACACCTCGCCGCGGATCTCCACCAGGGCGGGCACGTTCTCGCCCTTGAGCCGGTGCGGGATCTCCTTGATGGTGCGGACGTTGGCGGTGATGTCCTCGCCGACCCGGCCGTCGCCGCGGGTGGCGGCCTGCACCAGCACCCCGTTCTCGTACGTCAGGTTGACGGCGAGGCCGTCGACCTTGAGTTCGCACAGGTAGTGGTAGTCGATGCCGGACAGTTCGGTGGCGACCCGCTCGGCCCAGGCGGCGAGTTCGTCCGCGTCCATCGCGTTGTCCAGGCTGAGCAGCCGCTCCCGGTGCTCGACCGGGGCGAACAGCACGGTCGGCGCGCCGCCGACCTTCTGGGTCGGCGAGTCGGGCGTCACCAGCGCCGGGTGCTCGGCCTCCAGTGCCTCCAACTCGCGCATCAGGGCGTCGAATTCGGCGTCGCTGACGGTCGGCGCGTCCAGCTCGTAGTACCGGGAGCGGTGCTCCTCGATCTCGGTCGCCAGTTCGGCGTGCCGGGTCCGCACCTCCGCCGGGACGTCCTCCCAGCCCTCCACAGCAGCCGCCACCGGGCCCTCCTCGCTCGTCACTCCGGGTTGTCCACCAGGCTCCGCGCCGCCTTCACGGTCTGTGCCAGCGCCCGCCGGGCGTACGCCGGGGAGGCCCCCGCCAGCCCGCACGTCGGCGTCACCACGACCCGGCGGCCCAGGAGCTCCGGGGCCAGCCCCAGCCTGCGCCACAACGTCCTGACACCCTGGACACTACCGGCCGGGTCCGACGATTCGACGTCGGTGGACGGCACCACACCGGCGAGAATCAGCGTCCCGCCCTCGATCGCCTCGCCCAGGTCGTCGTCGTGACGCTCCGTCAGCAGCCCGAAGTCCAGGCTGATCCCGGCCACCCCGGCCCGGCGCAGCAGCGGGATCGGCACCTCGGGCGCGCAACTGTGCACCAGCACCGGGGCGTCCACCCCCCGGATCACCTCGCGCAGCGTCTGCTCGGCGAGTTGGCGGTCGATCGCGCGCAGCCGCTGGAAGCCGCTGGCGGTCCGCACCGAGCCGGCCAGCACGGCGGGCAGCAGCGGCTCGTCCAGTTGCAGCACCGGGGTCGCTCCCGGCACCCGGCGGCGGACGTCGTCCAGGTGCCGGCGCAGGCCCTCGGTCAGCGACTCGGCGATGTCCCGGCAGGCGCCCGGGTCGCTGAGCGCCTTCTCGCCGTGCCGGAGCTCGATCGACCCGGCGAGCGTCCACGGCCCGACCGCCTGGACCTTGAGCAGGCCGTCATAGCCCTGGGTGTACTCCTCCAGCGCGTCCAGGTCCTCGCCCAGCCAGGAGCGGGCCCGCTTGGTGTCCCGCCCGGGGTGGTCGGTGAACCGCCAGCCGCTGGGCTCGGTCTGCACGAACAGCTCGGCCAGCAGGCCGGCGCCGCGCCCGATCATGTCGGCGCCGGGCCCGCGCCCGGGCAGTTCCGGCAGGTGCGGCAGCTGCTCCAGTTCCGCGGTCACCCCCCGGACCATGTCCCGCACGTCCCCGCCGGGCATCGATCCCACGCCGGTCGCGGCCCCGACGAGCTTCCCGAAAACGTCCACGTCAGTCACGGGACAGAGCCTACGCAGCGGACCGGGCCGCCGTGGATCCGCCCGCCGGAGTGCGGTGTCCGAATTCCGCTGGCGGGCCGCCCGGCGCTGCCCCGAGAATCCGGGCTGTGACCACTCTTCCGCCGGGAATCCGGATCATGCACCGCGGCGCCGCCCCGCAGGTGCACCCCACCGCCTGGATCGCGCCGACCGCCACCCTGGTCGGCGACGTCCGGATCGGGCCGCACGCCCGGGTGATGTACGGCGCCGTGCTCGACGCGGAGGGCTCGCACGTCGAGGTCGGCGAGTCGACGGTGGTGTGCGAGAACGCCGTCCTGCGGGCCTCCGCCGTCGCCGCCGACCAGCCCGTCGTCCTCGGCGACCACGTGTTCGTCGGCCCGCACGCCACGCTGCTCGGCTGTACCGTGCAGCGCTGCTGCTACCTGGCGGGCTCGGCGAGCGTGCTGCAGGAGGCGCGGGTCGGCGCGGGCGCGGTGGTGGCCGTGGCCGCGCTGGTCCACGCCCGCACGGTGCTCCCGGACGAGTTCTTCGTCCCGCCGCACACCCTCGCCGTCGGCGACCCGGTCCGGCTGCTGGCCCCCGGGGACCCGGACGTCCCGGAGGCCCTCGGCCGCCTCGGCTTCGCCGGCACCGCGTTCGGCGTCGACGCCTCGTGGACCGACCGGCTCGCCCGGCACGAGCGCATCGCCGAGGTCCGCGGGCGGGAGTTCGCCGCCCACCGGGACGACCGGCCCGCCGCCGGCTGACCGGGCCCGGTGCTACTGGCCGGGGCGGACGGTGATCTCGGCGTCCCGGGGCAGGTCGAGCGCGGTGAGGATCGCGGTGGCGACGGACTCGGGGGCGATCCACTTCGCCGGGTCGTACTCCTTGCCCTCCTGCTGGTGCACCTTCACCTGCATCGCGGTGGCCGTCCGCCCCGGGTAGACCGTGGTGACGCGCACCCCGTTGGCGTGCTCCTCCTGCCGCAGCGCGTCGGCCAGCGCCCGGACGGCGAACTTGCTCGCCGCGTACGAGCCCCAGGTGGGGTCCGCGCGCAGGCCGGCGCCGGAGTTGACGAACACCACGTGGCCGCGGGCCAGCCGGAGCGAGGGCAGCAGCAGGCGGGTGATCTCGGCGGGCGCGACGGTGTTGACGTTCAGCTGCTGCTGCCACGCCTTGACCGGGGTCTCGCCGACGGTGCCGAGCTCGACCACGCCGGCGATGTGCAGCAGCGAGTCGAGTTCGACGGGCAGCGCCTGGTGGCCGAACGCCCAGGACAGCTTGGCGGGGTCGTCGAGGTCGCCGACCAGGGTCCGCGCCTCGGGGTGGCGCTCGCGCAGCTGGGCGGCGCGGCGGGCGTCCCGGGCGAGCAGCCAGAGCTCCTCGCCGCGGGCGGCGAGCTTGTCGGCGACGGCGGCGCCGATGCCGGAGCCGGCACCGGTGATCAGGTGGACACCCATGGGATTCCTCAGTTCTGCTGGACGGTCAGCCGGGCGAGGGCCTCGGCGGGAGTCTGCGCGAAAGCCACCAGCTCGGCGAGCGGACGCGGCAGGAACCCGTCGCTGTCCATCCGTTCGAGCTGCGTCCGCAGGCCGGTGTAGAAGCCCTCGGTGTCGAGCAGCACCACCGGCTTGTCGTGGTGGCCGTGCTTCTTCAGCTCCAGCACCTCGGTGACCTCGTCGAGCGTGCCCAGGCCGCCGACCAGCACCACCAGCGCGTCGCCGCGTGCCAGCAGCTCCGCCTTCCGGGTCGCCAGGTCGGGCGTCACCACCAGCTCGTCGGCGCCCTCGTACGCCTTGTGCCGCAGGAACTCCACGGAGACGCCGACCAGCCGCCCGCCGGCCTCCTTCACCTCGTCGGCCAGCAGGCCCATCAGCCCGGTGTGCGACCCGCCCCACACCAGCGTGTGCCCGCCGGCCCCGAGCAGTCGGGCGAACTCCGCCGCCGGGGCGGTGTACTTGGCGTCGAGCAGGTTCGCCGAACAGAAGACCGTGATGTTCATAGTGCGACCAGTCCTATCACCGCCCGCCACGGCCGGGTCAACCCGGTATTGCCGGCCTAGACCTCGACGGCCCGCTCGGTGGTGGCGATGGTCGCCGAGCCGACCACCCGGGTGCCGTCGTACAGCACCACGGCCTGGCCGGGGGCGATGCCGCGGGCGGGGGTGTCGAGGCGGACGTGGAGCTGATCGTCCGTCAGGACGGCGGTGACCGGCACCTCTTCGCCGTGGGCCCGGAGCTGCGCGGTGTAGCGGCCCTCGCCGGCCGCCGGGGTGCCGCACCAGCGGGGGCGGATGGCGGTCAGGGCGTGCACGTCGAGTCCGCTCGCGGGGCCGACGGTGACGGTGTTGTTCACCGGCGAGATGTCGAGCACGTAGCGCGGCTTGCCGTCCGCGGCGGGGCGGCCGAGCCGCAGGCCCTTGCGCTGGCCGATGGTGAAGCCGTACGCGCCGTCGTGCTCGCCGAGCTTGGTGCCGTCGGTGTCGAGGATGTCGCCGGTGGCCGTGCCGAGCCGGGCGGCGAGGAAGCCCTGGGTGTCGCCGTCGGCGATGAAGCAGATGTCGTGGCTGTCGGGCTTCTTGGCGACGGCGAGGCCGCGCCGGTCGGCCTCCTCGCGGATGACGTCCTTGGTGGTGTCGCCCAGCGGGAACAGCGAGTGGGCGAGCTGCTCGGCGTCGAGCACGCCGAGCACGTACGACTGGTCCTTCGCGGCGTCGACCGCCCGGTGCAGTTCGCGGGTGCCGTCGGGCAGGTCGACGATCCGGGCGTAGTGGCCGGTGCAGACGGCGTCGAAGCCGAGCGCGATCGCCTTGTCGAGCAGGGCGGCGAACTTGATCTTCTCGTTGCATCGCAGGCACGGGTTGGGGGTGCGCCCGGCGGCGTACTCGGCGACGAAGTCCTCGATCACGTCCTCGCGGAAGCGCTCCGCCAAGTCCCAGACGTAGAACGGGATCCCGATCACGTCGGCGGCCCGGCGGGCGTCCCTGGAGTCCTCCAGGGTGCAGCAGCCGCGCGCGCCGGTGCGGAAGGACTGCGGGTTGCTGGCGAGCGCCAGGTGGACGCCGGTCACCTCGTGGCCCGCTTCGACGGCCCGGGCGGCGGCGACGGCGGAGTCGACGCCGCCGGACATCGCGGCGAGCACGCGCAGACGGCCGGTGGACGGGGTGGTCGGGGCGCCGGGGAAGTCAGTCATAAGGAGTCCAGCGTAACGGGGGCCGGGCGCTCGTCGGACGGTCAGTTCGCCACCGGGACGGGCGGCTCGGCCGCCTCCGGCACGGGGGTGGTGCGCGCGGGCAGCGCGGTGGCCAGCAGGAACGCGGCGAGCAGCAGCGCCGCGCCCACCCCGAAGGCCAGGTGGAAGCCTCCGACGGCGTCCCCGGCGTCCCCGGCCAGGGCGGTGAGGACGGCGACGCCGAGCGCCGCGCCGACCTGCTGGGTGGTGTTGAGCACACCGGAGAGCAGGCCGGCGTCCTCGGGCCGGGCGTCGGCCATGCCGAGCGCGGTGAGCGCGGTGGCGGCGAGCCCGAAGCCGGCCCCGAGCAGCATGGTGGGCAGCAGGTCGGCGGCGTAGTGGAAGCGCCCGGCGGGCAGCCGCAGCAGCAGCGCCAGGCCGGCGGTGAGCAGGGCGAGGCCGAGCAGCAGGGTGCGGCGTTCGCCGAGCCGGCCGATGGCGCGGGCGGCGACCAGCAGCGAGACGGCGCCGATGGTGAGCGCGGCGGGCAGCATGGCCAGTCCGGTGGCGAGCGGTCCGTAGTGCTGGACGTTCTGCAGGTAGAGCGCCACCAGCACCTGGAAGCCGAACATCGCGGCCAGCAGCAGGACCTGCACCAGGTTGGCGAGCGCGGTGGTGCGCCGGGCGAGGATCCGCAGCGGCAGCAGCGGGGCGGCGGCGCTGGTCTGCCGGAGGACGAACCCGGCGAGCAGGGCGAGCGCGGCGGCGGCCGGGGCCCAGCCGTGCGGGCCGCCCTCGACGATGGTGTACACGCCGAGCATCAGGCCGCCGGTGACCAGCACCGCGCCGGGGAGGTCCACGCCGCCCGCGGCGCCGGCGGCCCGGTCGCGGGGCAGCAGGCGCAGCCCGGCGGCCAGGGCTGCGGCGCCGATCGGCAGGTTGATGAAGAAGATCCAGTGCCAGCCGAGGCCCTGGGTGAGCACCCCGCCGAGCACCTGGCCGAGCGAGGCGCCGGCCGCGCCGGTGAAGCCGACGGCACCGAACGCCTTGGCCCGGTCGGCGGGTTCGGGGAACAGCCCGACCACCATGCCGAGGCCGACGGCGGAGGCCATCGCCCCGCCGACGCCCTGCAGGAAGCGGGCGGCGATCAGCGTCGCGGGGCCGGCGGCGAGGCCGCACAGCACGGACGCGGCGGTGAAGGCGGCGATGCCGGCGAGGTAGACGCGGCGGCGGCCGAGCAGGTCGCCGAGGCGTCCGGCGAGCAGCAGCAGGCCGCCGAAGGCGATCACGTAGGCGTCCACCACCCAGGCCAGTCCGGCCCGGCCGATGTGCAGGTCGTTCTGGATGGCGGGCAGCGCGACGGTGGTGATCGAGCCGTCCAGGATCACCATCAGCATGCCGGCGCAGACCACCGCGAGGGCCGGCCAGCGGCCGCGTGACGGGTGTTCGGACATGGGTGTCTCCCTCCCCCGGGGCGCGCGGGCGTGCGCTCCCTCCGATAAGAGAGACCGTAGCAGATGGTTTTGTAATAGACGATCTAAAACGGTACGACGTCCCGGAACCTCACTGCCGAGGGCGCCGCGGCCGCCGCACCTGCTTCTCCTCGGGGCCGGACGCCGGCCCGCCGGCCGGCAGCCGCTGCAGCTTGTCGAGGGCGTCCACCAGCACCTGCCGCTCCCCCGGCGACAGTTCGTCCAGCGCGGCGGCGTGCACCCGGTCCACGATCTCCGTGCCCCGGCTCACCAGCTCCTCGCCGGCCGGGGTGACGCTGATGACCCGCGCCCGCCGGTCGGTGGCGGACGGGCGGCGCTCGGCGAGGCCGTCGCGTTCCAGCTCGTCGGCGGTGACCACCATGGTGGTCTTGTCCAGCCCGGCGAGCGCCGCCAGTTGCGACTGGGTGCGCTCCGCCTCCATGGCGTGCACCAGCACGCAGTGCTTGCGCGGCGAGCTGCCGATCTCCGCCAGCGCCACCGACAGGCGGGTGTTCATGGCATGGCCGGCCTGCACCAGCAGTCCGGTGAGGTCGCGGACGGTCCGCTCCGGGACGGGAGAGTTCATCTCCCCAGAATAAGTCCGCCAGTAGACGGTTCCGCCGCCGAACGGCCCGGTCAGCGGGCGGAGCGGACCAGCCCGGCCCGCCGGGCCCGCTCCACCGCGCCGGGCAGCGCGGCGGCCAGCGCCGCCACGTCCGCCGCGGTGGAGGTGTGGCCGAGCGAGAACCGCAGCGAGGCGCGGGCGAGTTCGGGCTCCACGCCCATCGCCAGCAGCACGTGGCTGGGCTGCGGGACGCCCGCCGAACAGGCCGAGCCGGTGGAGCACTCCACGCCCGCCGCGTCCAGCAGCATCAGCAGCGCGTCGCCCTCGCAGCCGGGGAACGAGAAGTGCGCGTTGGCGGGCAGCCGGCCCGCCGGGTCCGGGTCGCCGTTCAGCAGCGCGTCCGGCGCCGCCTCCCGGACCACCGCGACCAGGTCGTCCCGCAGCATGCCGACGCCGGCCGCGTACGCGGGCTGCCGCTCGACGGCGAGCGCCGCGGCCGCCGCGAACCCGGCCGCGCCGGGCACGTCCAGCGTCCCGGAGCGGACGTCGCGCTCCTGGCCGCCGCCGTGCAGCAGCGGGACGGGGGTGGCGGACCGGGACAGCAGCAGCGCGCCGACCCCGTACGGGCCGCCGACCTTGTGGCCGGTGACGGTCATCGCGGTCAGCCCGGAGTCCGCGAACGACACCGGGACCTGGCCCAGCGCCTGCACCGCGTCCGCATGCATCGGGATGCCGAACTCAGTGGCGACGGCCGCGAGTTCGCGGACCGGCTGAACGGTGCCGACCTCGTTGTTGGCCCACATCACGGTGACCAGGGCGACCGTCCCGGGCGAGCGTTCGATCGCCTCGCGCAGTGCCTCGGGGTGCACCCGGCCGAGCCCGTCCACCGGCAGGTACTCGACCTCGGCGCCCTCGTGCTCGGCCAGCCAGTGCACCGCGTCCAGCACCGCGTGGTGCTCGACCGGGCTGCTCAGCACCCGGCGGCGGGCCGGGTCGGCGGCCCGGCGGGCCCAGTACAGGCCCTTGACCGCCAGGTTGTCGGACTCGGTGCCGCCGGCGGTGAGCACGATCTCGCTGGGCCGCGCACCGAGCGACTCGCCCAGCGACTCGCGGGACTCCTCGATCACCCGCCGGGCCCGCCGCCCGGCGGCGTGCAGCGAGGAGGCGTTGCCGACGGCCCCGAACTGCGCCGTCATCGCGGCGATCGCCTCGGGCAGCATCGGGGTGGTGGCGGCGTGGTCGAGGTAAGCCATAGCGGGACCAGTGTAGGCGGCCCACGGGTCACGATTTGGCCATTGCACCCTCTGCAACGCGCCGTTAGCCTTCCGGCCACGCCGCTGTGAGAGGGGGAAGGGCCGTGTCCCAGACGGTCGACCGCGCGCTGACCATCCTGGCCTCGCTCGGCGAGGGCCCCGCCTCGCTGGAACAGGCCGCCTCCCGGATCGGGGTCCACAAGTCGACCGCGCTGCGCCTGCTGCGCACCCTCCAGGAGCACGGCTTCGTCACCCGCCAGTCCGACCAGCGCTACCGGCTCGGCGGCCGGCTGTTCTCGCTCGCCCACCAGGCCCTGGAGGGCATCGACATCCGCCAGGTCGCGGCGCCCTACCTGGCGGTGCTGAACGAGCGCTACGGGCACACCGTCCACCTGTCGGTGCTGGAGGGCGACGAGGTGCTCTACCTGGACAAGGTGGAGGCCCGCTACCCGGAGCTCGGCCGCGGCTGGCTCGGCGAGGAGAGCCGGATCGGCCGCCGCGCCCCGGCCGCGGCCACCGCGGCCGGCAAGGTGCTGCTCGCCGACCTGCCCGCGGACCGGCTCGCCGCCTTCCTCGCCGAGGCCGAACTCCCGGCCCGCACACCGCAGTCGATCCGCGACCCGGAGGAGCTCCGGACGGAGCTGGCCGATGTGCGGCAGCGCGGCTGGGCGGTCGACCAGGCCGAGTACCACGAGTCGGTGAACTGCATCGCCGCGCCGATCGCCGGCACCGAGGGCACCGCGATCGCCGCCTGCTCGATCTCCGCCCCGGTCCGGGTCGCCTCGGTCGTCGAACTCAGCAAGCTGCTGCCCGAACTGCTCTGCACGGTCGAGGCGATCTCGCTGGCGTACGGCGGCTCCCCGACGCCCCGCTGGTGCGAGAACCGGTGCGGCGCCAAGCACGCGGTGCGCGCCGACCGCGCCTGAGCACCGGCCCGGTCGCGGCGGCCGCGCTCACTCCTCGCCGGTGCGCGAGCCGTTGCGGTGCCAGGCCCGCGGCGCCCGCCAGCCGTACCTGAGCGCCAGCATCCGCATGGTGAAGGCGGCGATCGCGGCCAGTGCGGCGTTCACCGGGGTGAGCTGCCCGGTGCCGATCAGGACCGCGGTGATCGCCGCGCCGACCAGCGCCGGCACCGCGTAGATCTCCCGGTCCCAGCGCAGCAGCGACGGCGGCTCCATCGCCAGCACGTCGCGCACCACGCCGCCGCCCGCCGCGGTCAGCATGCCGCAGGACACCGAGGCGACCGCGCCGAGCCCGTAGTCGTGCGCCTTGATGGTGCCGGTGACGGCGAACAGCCCGAGGCCCGCCGCGTCCAGCACCATCACCGCCCGGTTGATCCGCTCCACCTGCGGGTGCAGGAAGAACACCACCACGCCGGCCACCAACGGGGTCGGGAAGTAGCCGGAGTTGGTGAACGCCGCCACCGGCAGCGCGCCGATCACCAGGTCGCGCAGCACGCCGCCGCCCAGTGCGGTGGCCTCGGCCAGGACGCAGATGCCGAAGATGTCCATGTTCTTCCGGACGGCCATCAGGCCGCCGGACAGCGCGAAGACGAAGATGCCCACCAGGTCGAGGACCTGCTGGACGTCGTGCGGGAAGATCTCGGATGTCACCTGGCCAGTGTCCACGTCGGCCGACCGGTGCCGGTCGCCGGGCGGTCAGGCGAAGGACTCGTGCGGCGCGGGCCCGCCCAGCGCGTTCAGCTTGGCCGGCATCCGCAGCGTCGTCATCCGCCGCCAGCCGCCCGCCCGTTCGTACCCGTACACCGCGTGGATGCCCGCCGCCAGCGCCGTCGACTTCGCCCGCGGCCAGCGCAGCAGCTCGCCCAGGTGCGCCATCACCGCCAGGCTGACGTCCCGGTAGGTGCGGATCTCCGCGCGGGCGGTGGCCTGCAGGGTGTCCAGGATCAGCCGGCCGTGCCCGTGGTACGCGAGCCGCAGCAGTTCCTCGTGGCAGAACGCCAGGTGGTTGTCCTCGTCGTTGGAGATCATCCGCACCGCCCGGCCCAGCTCCGGGTGGTCGCCGAAGATCCGCTTCAGCATCAGCATCTGCTCGGACGCCCGCTGTTCGGTCACCCGGGAGTGCGCCAGGTACGTGATCACGTCCCGCTCGGTCAGCGGCTCGTCGCGGCGCAGCCGGGAATGCGCCAGGCCGATGCCCTGGCGCTCCAGGATCATCGTGTAGTCGGTCTCGTCCGGGACCTCGGCCGGCTCCAGGCCGCGCTTGTGCATCAGCGCCTTGAAGATCCGGCCGTGCTTGTCCTCGTCCGCGCCGTGCCGGGCCACCTTCGGCGCCAGCACCCGGTCCGGCACCAGCCGGGCGATCCGGCCGTTCTCCCAGCCGCCCTGGTCCTCCCCCTTGGCCGCGATCGAACAGAACAGCCGGAACGCCCGGTCGTCGTCGTGGATCTCCTGGAACAGACTGCGGGCCGACAGCATGGTGGACCTACCCCTCGCACGGGAGCCGGGACATTCCGGTCCAGTCAAGGCACCGCGGCCCGCCCGGGCAACCGCTCACGCCGCCGGCTGAGCCGGACGAAGGACGGCGGTGCCGCAGTCGGACTAGCCGATCAGCCGGCGCCGCCAGTCCAGCTCGACGATCTCGATCGCCTGCGACGGGCTGCCGTTCCAACGGACCGTCAGGCCGGCGTCCTCCAGGGCCGCGACGACCTCCCTGCCGATCGCCGCGGTGGTGTCCTCCGAGCCGTCGAAGCCGCCGTAGTACAGCGACAGGCCGTGGCCGGCGGCGGCGTGGTCGGTGCCCTGGGAGTGGAAGTAGACGAAGCCCCGGCTGTCCGGCGCGGCCTCCGCGCCGATCTCGGCCTGGCCGCAGCCGTGGCAGCAGGTGAAGTTCTCCCGGGCGGTGATGCCGCGCGCCTCCAGGGCGGCGAACGCCCCGGTCAGCCGCTCGGGGTCGGTCCGGCCGACCCAGGTCCGCTGCTCGGCGACCCGCTCCAGCCACAGCCGGTCGGCCAGCTGCTCGGCCTGAGCCTGCGTCACCGGGCTCGCGCCGTCGCGCACCAGGTGGTCGGCGGCGAGTTCGGCCGCCTCCCGCCTGGTCGCGTAGCCGCCGCGCAGCAGGCCCCGTACTGCCTCGACCAGGATCCGCTCGTCCTCCTCGGACAGCTCCAGCGGCGCGGGCTCCGGCTCGGGCCCGAAGTCCATCCGCTGCCACTCGACCCCGGCGTCCCAGTCCGGGTCCTCCCGCGACCACCGGATCAGCAGTTCGGCCACCCGCTCCAGGTCGGCGACCCGGGTCTCGTAGTGCCGGGCCGGGCTGCCGGCCCGGTGCTCGACGGTCCATTCGCCGTCCACCGGGCAGGTCTGCGCGTACACGTCCGGCAGGTCGGGCACCCGCTGCAGCACCAGGAACGCGCCGTCCCACTCCCCCATGTCCCGCACCAGGTCGGCGAGTTCGTCCTCCGACACGCGCACCCTGACCTCGTCCGACTGGTCCTTCACCGCGATCTCGAGCATGGCCCCACCCTCGCATCCGCCACTGTCAGCGGAGAACGGGAGGGGCACTCCCCCGCCGACGGAAAGGTCCGCCCCGGGGAGCAACCCCCCGGGGCGGACCTGTCGTTCGAAGTGCCCTACTCGCCGGTGTTCTCCGGGAAGTGGCACGCCACCTGGTGCCCCGCCTTCGCGGCGGCGAGCGGCGGTTCCTGGCTCGCGCAGATCTCCTGCGCCTTCCAGCAGCGGGTGCGGAACCGGCAGCCGGACGGCGGGTTGAGCGGGGAGGGCACGTCGCCGGTGAGCAGGATCCGCTCGCGGCGCTCCTTGCGCCGCGGGTCGGGGACCGGCACCGCGGACATCAGGGCGTTGGTGTACGGGTGCATCGGCTGGGCGTAGAGGGAGTCGCGGTCGGCGATCTCCACCACCTTGCCGAGGTACATCACCGCGACGCGGTCGGAGACGTGCCGGACCACCGAGAGGTCGTGCGCGATGATCAGGTAGGTCAGGCCGAGCTCCTTCTGGAGGTCGTCCAGCAGGTTGACCACCTGGGCCTGGATGGAGACGTCCAGGGCCGAGACCGGCTCGTCGGCGACGATCATCTTCGGCCGCAGGGCGAGCGCGCGGGCGATGCCGATGCGCTGGCGCTGGCCGCCGGAGAACTCGTGCGGGTAGCGGTTGTAGTGCTCGGGGCTGAGTCCGCAGAGTTCCAGGAGGTCCTGGACGGCCCTCTTGACGCCGTGCTCGGTCTGGACGTTCTGGAGCCGGAACGGCGCACCGACGATGGTGCCGATGGTGTGCCGCGGGTTCAGCGAGGAGTACGGGTCCTGGAAGATCATCTGGATGTCGCGGCGGTACGGCCGCATCGCCGCGACGCCCAGGTGGGTGATGTCGGCGCCCTCGAACTCGATCTTCCCGCCGGTGGGTTCGTCGAGCCGGGTGACCAGGCGTCCCATCGTGGACTTGCCGCAGCCGGACTCGCCGACCACGCCGAGCGTCTCGCCGGCCATGACCTCGAAGTCGATGCCGTCGACGGCTCGCACCGCGGCGACCTGACGCTTCAGCAGGCCCTTGGTGACCGGGAAGTGCCGGGTCAGTCCGGTGACCCGCAGCAGGGGTTCACGGTCCGGGCCGGGTGCCTGGGCGGGCACCTTCGCGGCCTGCGGGGCCGCCGTCTGGCTGTCCGTCATCGGTTGTCTCCAAGTGGGTGGTACGTGCTCACAGCCGGGGCGCGATCTCTTCGGCGAAGATCCGGTGGCGTTCGGCGATCGGCAGGTGGCAGGCGGCGTGGTGCCGGGGCGCGGCCTCGGCGAGCACGGGAACCTCGCTGGTGGAGCGGCCGCCGGTGAGCTCGGCGTACGGGCAGCGCGGGTGGAACGCGCAGCCGGACGGCACGTTGATCAGGCTCGGCGGGGTGCCCTTGACCGGGATCAGCCGGTCCTGGAGCTCCCGGTCGAGGCGGGGCATCGAGCCGAGCAGGCCCCAGGTGTAGGGGTGCTCGGGCGAGTCGAAGATGGTCTCGGCGGGGCCGCGCTCGACGGGCTTGCCGCCGTACATGACCAGGATGTCGTCGGCGATTTCGGCGACCACGCCCAGGTCGTGCGTGATGATGATGACGGCGGAGCCGAACTCCTTCTGCAGGTCCCGGATCAGGTCCAGGATCTGCGCCTGGACGGTGACGTCCAGGGCGGTGGTCGGCTCGTCGGCGATCAGCAGCGAGGGGTCGTTGACCAGGGCCATGGCGATCATGGCGCGCTGGCGCATGCCGCCGGAGAACTCGTGCGGGTAGCTGTCGACCCGCTTGTCGGGCTGCGGGATGCCGACCCGGTCGAGCATCTCGACGGCCCGGGCGCGGGCCTCCTTCTTGGAGGCGCCGGGGTGGTGGGCCCGGTAGCCCTCGATGATCTGGGCGCCGACCGTGTAGTACGGGTGCATCGCGGTCAGCGGGTCCTGGAAGATCATCGCCATCTTCTGGCCGCGGAGCTGGCGCACCCGGTTGGCGCCGGCCGCCACCAGCTCCTCGCCGTCCAGCCAGATCTCGCCGGAGATCTGCGGGGCGCCGCGCTTGGTGCCGGTGCGGTGCAGGCCCATGATCGACAGCGAGGTGACGGACTTTCCGGAGCCGGACTCGCCGACGATGCCGAGGGTCTTGCCGCGCTCCAGGTCGAAGCTCAGGCCGTTGACCGACTTGACCAGTCCGTCGTCGGTCGGGAAGTGCACCTTCAGGTCGCGGACGGACAGGAAGGGCTTGTCGTCGTTGCTCATGCCAGCTTCACCTTGGGATCGACGACGGCGTACAGCAGGTCAACCACGAGGCTGGCCATGATGATGAAGAACGCGGCGAACATGGTCACGCCCATGATCACCGGCAGGTCGCTGGAGGCGATCGACTGGACCGCCTCGTAGCCGAGGCCGCGCAGGTTGAAGGTCTTCTCGGTGAGCACCGCGCCGCCCAGCAGGCCGCCGAGGTCCATGCCGAAGACGGTCAGGATCGGGGTCAGCGTGGAGCGCATGGCGTGCTTGCCGATGACGACGGGTTCCTTGAGGCCCTTGGCGCGCGCGGTGCGGATGTAGTCCTCGCCGAGCACGTCGAGCAGGGTCGCCCTGCTGAGTCGGGCGTAGGTCGCGGCGAACAGGAAGGCCAGCGTGATCCAGGGCAGGACCAGCCCCTGGAACCAGGCCACCGGGTCGTCCGCGAACTCCGTGTAGGTGTTCGGGAACCAGCCGAGCTGGTGGACGAAGACCGCGAGCGCGACCAGGCCGGTGAAGTACATCGGCAGCGAGACGCCGGCCAGCGCGACGGTCATGCTGATGCGGTCCAGGGCGGTGCCGCGGCGCAGCGCCGAGACGATGCCGGTGGCGGTGCCGAGCAGCAGCCACAGCACCGAGGCGCCGACGGCCAGCGAGATGTCGACGCCGACCCGGCTGAGCAGGAGCGGGAAGACCTCCTGCTCGGTCTTGAACGAGTAGCCCAGGCAGGGGGCGTAGCAGTGGGTCACGTCGACGCCGGCGTTGAAGTCGCGGCCGACGAACACGCCCTTCAGGAAGAGCCAGAACTGTTCGACGATCGACTTGTCGAGGCCCATCTTGTGGCGGATACCCTCGACGGCCGCGTGGTCCGCGATCTTGCCCACGTAGAGCATCGCGGGGTCGGTTCCGGTGAGCTTGGGCACCATGAAGAAGATGCCGAAGGTCACCGCGGCGACCACCAGCAGCATGAGGACGACGTTGATCAGTCGCCTGAAGAGATACACGAGCACTGCGGTCGGCCCTGCCACGGGCCGGCCGGCGTTTCCCCGGTGGGGGTCGTCCGGCCGACCCGGGCAGGGCCTTCACCTGCCCTTCGGACTAGCGGTGCGAACTAAGGGGGAAGGTCAGGTCACTTGCCGTCGGAGACGCCGAGCGCCTGGAAGTCCACCTCGCCGAAGGCGTCGGAGATGTAGACGTTGGTCAGGCGCGGGTTGCGCCAGTTCAGGGCCTTGTCGGCGACGATCGGCAGGTAGTAGGCGCCGTCGGCGACCTTGTGGTTGATCTTCTTGTAGATCTCGGCGGCCTTGGCCGGGTCGGTGGTCTGCGCGGCCTGGTCGAACCAGCCGTTGATCTCCGGGTCGTTGATCTCGGCGTAGTTGTTGTTGCCGTTGGTGGTGATGAAGCGGCCGTCGACCAGCGGCTGGAGGTAGCCGGAGCCGGTCGGGTAGTCGGCGCCCCAGCCCATGACGATCAGGCCGTAGCCCTTGCTCTTGACCGAGTCGGGCGCGCCGATCACCGAGGCGTTCAGCTTGCCGTCGTACTGGTCGACGGTGACGTCGATGTTGACGGCCTTGAGGGCGGTCTGCAGCGCCACCGCGGAGTTGACCTCCTTCGGCTTGTTGCCGCGCACCGCGATGTTGGTCTTGAATCCGTCGGGCTTGCCGCAGGCCTTCAGCTCTTCCTTGGCCTTCTCGACGTTCGGCTTGCCCTTGGTCAGACCCCACGGGTCGTAGTCGTCCGAGCCGAGGATGTTCGGGGGCAGCATCGAGCCGTAGAGCGAGCCGGCCACCGAGCCGCCGCGGGCGGTCTGCAGGGCGGTGGTGTCGGCCGCGTACAGGACGGCCTTGCGGCAGTGCTCGTTCTCGAACGGGGCGACCGTCGGGGCCATCACGACGTAGCGGATGAAGCCGTTGTACGGGTCGTCGGTGTTGGCCTTCAGGGCCTGGTCCTGCAGGACCTTGACCTGGGCGGCCTGCGACAGGCCGGTCTGGCCCCAGTCGAGGTCGGCGGTGTTCGCCAGCAGGCGGGCGTCCATGTCGTCGGCGTTGGTGGTGACGGTCAGCTTCACGACGTCCGGCAGCGCCTTGCGGAACGGGTCGGAGGCCGGGTCCCAGTTCTCGTTGCGGACCAGCTCGTAGCCCTTGCCCGGCTCGGCGGTCTTGAACTTGTACGGGCCGGAGGAGACCGGCTTGTCGGCGTAGTGGGCGCCGGTGTCCAGCTTCTGCGGGACCGGGGCGGCGGAGCCCATGGCCAGCAGGTACGGGAAGTCCGAGTTGGGCTTGGCCAGGGTGAAGACGATGGTGTTGTCGTCCGGGGTCTGGACGGACTTCAGGCCCAGCTTGTTCGGGTCGGTGTCCGTGTAGGGGCCCTTGTAGTTCTGGCCCTGGTCGAGCTCGTTGACCACGTAGGTCGGGCCGCCGGAGATGACGTCCTGCGCGAAGACGCGCTCGATGCCGTACTTGATGTCCTTCGAGGTGATGACCGAGCCGTCCTCGAACTTCAGGCCCGGCTTCAGCTTGAAGGTGTAGGTCTTGCCGTCCGCGGAGATCTCCGGCTTGGCGGCGGCCAGGTCGGGGACCAGGTTCAGGCCCTCCTTGCCCGGCTTGCCGTCGAAGGCCAGCAGGGTGCGGGTGTAGAAGCGCTCGAAGTTCCACACCGAGGCGTAGTAGGCGCGACCGGGGTCGAGCGAGTCCACGTCGGTGGTGGTCCACAGGTTGAGGGTGCCGCCCTTCTTGTCGGACGGGTTCACCACCTTGTCGACGGCCGCGTTGAAGCCGGCCGCGCTGCCCTTGGCACCGCCTTCGCCGGAGTTGCCGCTCTTGCTGCCGCCGCAGGCGGTGGCGGTGAGCGCGAGGGTGGCCGCGAGGGCGGCGACCGCGAGCGTCCTGTTTCGCTTCATGGGTTGGGGAACCTCCAGAGTTGCGGGCTCAGTTGCCCTTGGGGTCGAGCGCGTCGCGCAGGCCGTCGCCGAACAGGTTGAAGGCGAGCACGGTGATGAAGATCGCGAGGCCGGGGATCACCATGTAGGTGGGGTCCGCCTGGTAGATGCCGACCGCGTCGGAGAGCATCTGGCCCCAGGAGGGGGTGGGCGGCCGGACACCGGCCCCGAGGAAGCTGAGCGCCGCCTCGTTCAGGATGTTGGCGGGGATGATCAGGGTCGCGTAGACCAGGATCGGCGCCACCAGGTTGGGAAGCAGTTCGCGGAACAGGATGTGGGCGCGGCCGGCGCCGAGGCTGCGGGCGGCGTCCACGAACTCCCGGTTGCGCAGCGACAGGGCCTGGCCTCTGACGATGCGTCCGATGTAGGGCCAGCCGAAGAAGCCGATCACGATGATCAGCACCCATACGCGCACGGTGGTGTCGCCCAGTCCGAGCACCGAGTTGGGGATCACCGACACCAGCGCGATGCTGAACAGCAGCTGCGGGAAGGCCAGCAGGACGTCCATGACGCGGCCGATGAACGCGTCCACCCAGCCGCCGAAGTAGCCGGCGGTGATGCCCATGACCACGCCGATGCCGACGGACAGCACGGCGGCGCCGAGCGCCACCAGCAGCGAGATCTGCGCGCCGTACAGGACGCGGGAGAACACGTCGCGGCCGAACACCGGGTCGACGCCCAGCAGGTATTCGCCGCTCATGCCGCCGAACGCGCCCTTGGGCAGGCCGAGGTCGGGGTTGATCTGGTCCGGGTGCGGTTCGTCGACCGGGTGTCCGAACAGTGCGGTGAGCACCGGCGCGAGGACCGCCGCGAGGATGAGCAGGATCACCACGACACCGCCGGCCAGCGCGACCTTGTCGCGCTTGAGGCGGTCCCAGGCGATGCGGCCCGGTGAGCGGCCCTCGATCTTCTTGGCCGGCTCGGAGATTGACGCGCCGTCAGGCTGCGCGCCGGCCGGCGGACCCGAGGTCTCGGTGGGTGTGGTCATGAGTCAGTTCGTTCCCCTCGCCGACGGTGGCCGGCCCACGGAGTCGCGTTTGGTGCGGAAGGCAGAGCGGTTGCGGTGGTGCCGGGTGCCGTTGCGGCGGTGCAGAAGTGCGTTTGGCAAGCAGGGCGTTGCGGGGTGGTGCCGGTGACGCCGGGCGGTGTGCCCCGGCGCGCATGGTGCTGCCGCACGGAGATGCGCATCGTGCGGTTCATGCTGTGGCGGCGGCGCGTTCACCTTCGTGAGGATCGTCTCGCGCTCCGCATTGGGCAGCACTCTCTGTCATGGGAAGTACCCGGCGGAAGACCCCCATCCCGAAGGATGCCTAACTGTGATCTGCTGGCATGCACTTTCGTTGCGCTGGCATATCGCTCTTCACACAGGTGCCGCGCGCACGTCAAGGGGCGCACTGACGATACCCCGCCAGTGGCGGAGAAACGCCAGGTGGAAACGGTGGTGGCACGCGTAGATCACGGCGCGGCAAAAAACCCCCGCCGACCTGGACAAAGGTTCGTGCGGGGGTTTTCGGACGATCTGTCGGGGTACTGTCAGCGGCCCGGATATCCCGGCCACCGGGGCTGCGGCCAGCCCGGGGGCGGCCCCGGGATTGGTTGCGCTGCGTAACCAAAACCGGTGGGGTAGGGCCCGGGCGCGCCCTGCCGGTCGAAGAACGGGCGGGAGTTGGCCCACATCCACATCGCCACCGGGTCGAACTCGTCGGCCATCATCACGGTGGAGACGGCCGGCCCCTCGGGGGCCTGCGAGGCGGCCCGCTGCACCAGCGCCCGGGCGGCCTCCACGGCCGGCGGCGAGGTGTCGTACAGGTCCAGCCCGATCGCCAGGTACGGCTCGCCGAGCACCGGCTGCACCCAGGCCCGCCGCAGCGAGCGCAGCGGGCGCACCTCGGCCGCCTGCTGCTCCAGCACGGCGAAGAACTGCGGCGCCTGCACGGGCGGTTCGGCGATCCGCAGCGGCCCGGCGGGCAGCCGGTCCAGGCCGACGGCGATCCGCCGCAGGTCCGCCCAGGGCACGCCGACGCCGCCGCCGGGGCGGTGCGGGTCCAGCCACAGGCCCCAGCGGGAGCGGTACAGCGAACCGGCGATCTCCGGCCCGGACACCACCTCGTGCCCGCGCGACCAGCCGCTGGCCGACAACTGCCCCGGGGACGTCACGCAGGGCGCGTAGCCGTGCCCGCCGATGTCCATGTTCCCGTACTGGGCGTCCGGGCTGCCCGGGCTGCCGTGCCACAGCAGCATCCAGACCTGCCCGTTGGCGAGGGCGCGCAACAGCCCCTCGTACGCCTCCCACCGCTCCGGTGCGACCGCTGCGAGGGCGCGCTCGATCGCGCCCGGGTCGCCGGCTGCTCCCGTCACGTCGCCGCCTCGTCTCTCGTCCTGGTCGCCGCCCGTCCACCGCGCCGCGATGTGCCGGGGCAACCCTATGGGGCGCGCCCGACAGCCGTCATGCCGCCGTCCCGGATCCGGCCCGGAAAAGCCCGCGGGGTCACGGCCGCACGTAGAAGGGCTGTACCCGTCCCAGCAGCCAGTCCACCACCGGGTCGGCGACCAGGTCGAGCAGCACCAGGTGGACGCCCCAGCTCGGCGCCGCGGTTCCGAGCGCCCGGCCGAGCGCCAGGTTGACGTCGCCGGGGTCGGCGGGCGCCGCCGGGTCCAGCTGGACGCCGACGTACAGCAGGGTGGGCTCGCCCTCCACCCGAGCCAGCGCCCGACGGGCCGTCAGCACGCCGGGCAGGGCGGCGAGTTCGCCGGTCGCGGCGGCCAGGAAGGCGTACGGCTCCTGGTGCGGCTCGGGCTCCTTGAGCGCCACCCGCGCCCCCTCCGCGACGCCCTGCGCCTCCCACGCCTCGCCGCGCGGCCCGCGCCGCAGCTCGCCCACGCCCTCGGGCGGCACCGGGATGCCCACCGGCGCCTCGGGGTTGACCGCGATGCCGATGCCCAGCGGCAGGCCGCGGGCGAACTCCCACATCGGGGCGATCGCGAACGGGATGCCCGGCGCGTGCTGGAGGTACAGCTCCTGCGAGCTGTACACCGGCACGTAGGGCGCGCCGGCCAGTTCGAGCGTCGGCAGGTCGAGCGACCCGGCCTGCGGGTCGGCGCCCGACGGCAGCGGGATCCACACCTGGCTGCGGGCCAGCACCTCGATCACCCGGGGCGTCGCCCCCGGATCGCCGAGGGCCGCCATCAGCACCTGCTCCAGCTCGTTGGCCGGCCAGCTCCCGCCTTCCGGAACCTGACCCAGCGGGAACCCCATCTCGCCCCTCCACACTCACGGTTGCGATCAGGTTAGCGGCGCGCCCGGGGCCCCCGCCGAGAGTGTGGGCGAACCCCACTCCCGCGAGCGCCTCCCGGCATGCCATGATGGGCCCGCTCAAACTTCATACCGGCCGCTCGAACCCGCGCGGGAGAGCCGGAACGACCGTCATCCGGTCGCGACCGGCGCCGAAGGAGCAAGTCCTCCCCGGAATCTCTCAGGCCCCCTTACCGCCCGGGCGAGGCAGATCTGGAAAGTGGACACGGCCGCGCCGTGCGCCCACCCACGGTGCAAACCGCCATCCTGTCCGGGATGCGGTGAAGCTCTCAGGTTCGACGACAGACGGGGAGATTCGCCCCAGCCTGCCCGTTTCCAGATCCCGGGAGTCCTGTCGTGTCCCTCCGCCTGACCGCGCTCGACGCACTGCACCGCTCGCTCGGCGCCACCATGACCGACTTCGCGGGCTGGGACATGCCGCTGCGCTACGGCAGCGAGCGCGAGGAGCACCTCGCCGTCCGCACCAAGGCCGGCCTGTTCGACCTCTCGCACATGGGCGAGATCACCGTCTCCGGCCCGCAGGCCGGCGAGCTGCTCGACCACGCGCTGGTCGGCTTCATCTCCGCCCTCGGCGTGCTGCGCGCCCGCTACACCATGATCTGCCGCGAGGACGGCGGCATCCTGGACGACCTGATCGTCTACCGCACCGCGGAGAACGAGTACCTGGTGGTCGCCAACGCCTCCAACGCCCAGGTGGTGCTGGACGCCCTGACCGAGCGCGCGGCCGGCTTCGACGCCGTCGTCCGCGACGACCGCGACGCCTACGCGCTGCTCGCCGTCCAGGGCCCCGAGGCCAACGGCATCCTGGCCGAGCTCACCGACGCCGACCTGCCCGCCCTCAAGTACTACGCGCTGCTGCCCGCCACCGTGGCGGACCGTCAGGTCTGGCTGGCCCGCACCGGCTACACCGGCGAGGACGGCTTCGAGGTCTTCTGCGCCCCCGCCGACGCCGAGCACCTGTGGACGGCGCTGACCGCGGCCGGCACCGACAAGGGCCTGGTCCCGTGCGGCCTGTCCTGCCGCGACACGCTGCGCCTGGAGGCCGGCATGCCGCTGTACGGGCACGAGCTGTCCACCGACCTGACCCCGTTCGACGCCGGCCTCGGCCGGGTGGTGCGCTTCGACAAGACCACCAACGGCGGCGCGTTCGTCGGCCGCAAGGCGCTGGAGGAGGCCGCCGCGGCGGCCGAGACCAACCCGCCGCGCAAGCTGGTCGGCCTGGTCTCCGAGGGCAAGCGCGTCCCGCGCGCCGAGTACTCGGTGGTGGACGCCGAGGGCGCCGTGATCGGCCGGATCACCTCCGGCTCGCCGTCCCCGACCCTGGCCAAGCCGATCGCCATGGCGTACGTGGACGCCGCGCACGCCGAGCCCGGCACCACCGTCGCGGTGGACGTCCGCGGCAAGGCCGAGCCGGTCCAGGTCGTCGCGCTGCCGTTCTACAAGCGCACCCGCTGACCCCGGTCGGCCCTCCACCTGCTTCCCGAGCAGTTTTTTCCGGTTCGTCCGCCCAGCGGACGGCCGCGCCCTCCCCTCTTGCGATCCTGGAGAATGACGCCATGAGCAACCCCACGCACCTGCAGTACACCAAGGAGCACGAGTGGCTGACCGCCGCCGTGGACGGGGTGTCGACGGTCGGCATCACCGCGCACGCGGCCGACGCCCTCGGCGACATCGTCTACGTCCAGCTCCCCAATGTGGGTGACACCGTCACCGCGGGTGAGACCTGTGGCGAGCTCGAGTCCACCAAGTCGGTCAGCGACCTCTTCTCCCCCGCCACCGGCGAGGTCACCGAGGTCAACCAGACGGTCATCGACGACCCGGCCCTGGTCAACTCGGAGCCCTTCGAGGGCGGTTGGCTGTTCAAGGTCCGCGTCGAGGCCACCGACGAGCTGCTCGACGCCGACGGCTACACCGCCTTCACCGGCGCCTGACCGGGAGACCCCCCATGACGGTTCTCAACCAGTCCCTCCACGCGCTCGACCCGGAGATCGCCGCCGCGGTCGACGCCGAGCTGCACCGCCAGCAGACCACCCTGGAAATGATCGCCTCCGAGAACTTCGCCCCGGTGGCGGTCATGGAGGCCCAGGGCTCGGTGCTCACCAACAAGTACGCCGAGGGCTACCCCGGCCGCCGCTACTACGGCGGCTGCGAGCACGTCGACGTGGTCGAGCAGATCGCCATCGACCGGGTGAAGGAGCTGTTCGGCGCCGAGCACGCCAACGTGCAGCCGCACTCCGGCGCGCAGGCGAACGCCGCGGCGATGTTCGCGCTGATCCAGCCGGGCGACACCATCCTGGGCCTGAACCTGGCCCACGGCGGTCACCTGACCCACGGCATGAAGATCAACTTCTCCGGCAAGCTCTACAACGTGGCCGCCTACCACGTCGACGAGAAGACCGGCCAGGTCGACATGGCCGAGGTCGAGCGCCTCGCCAAGGAGCACCAGCCCAAGCTGATCATCGCCGGCTGGTCCGCCTACCCGCGCCAGCTGGACTTCGCCGAGTTCCGCCGCATCGCGGACGAGGTCGGCGCCCTGCTCATGGTCGACATGGCGCACTTCGCCGGCCTGGTCGCCGCCGGCCTGCACCCCTCCCCGGTGCCGTACGCGGACGTGGTCACCACCACCACCCACAAGACCCTGGGCGGCCCGCGCGGCGGCGTCATCCTGTCCAAGGCCGAGTACGCCAAGAAGATCAACTCCGCGGTCTTCCCCGGCCAGCAGGGCGGCCCGCTGGAGCACGTCATCGCCGGCAAGGCGGTGGCCTTCAAGGTCGCGGCCTCCGACGACTTCAAGGACCGCCAGGTCCGCACCCTCGAAGGCGCGAAGATCCTCGCCGAGCGCCTGCTCCAGGACGACGTGACCGCCTCCGGCGTCTCCGTGCTGTCCGGCGGCACCGACGTCCACCTGGTGCTGGTCGACCTGCGCAACAGCGAGCTCAACGGCCAGGACGCCGAGGACCGCCTCCACGAGGTCGGCATCACCGTCAACCGCAACGCCGTCCCGAACGACCCGCGCCCGCCGATGGTCACCTCGGGCCTGCGCATCGGCACCCCGGCGCTGGCCACCCGCGGCTTCGGCGCCGAGGACTTCCGCGAGGTCGCCGACGTCATCGCGGAGACCCTGAAGCCCGGCTTCGACACCGCCAAGGCCGAGTCCCTCAAGGCCCGGGTGAGCGCGCTCGCCGCCAAGCACCCGCTGTACCCCGAGCTGTAACCCGTCCGCGCGGCCGACCGCACCCGGCGGCCGCCCGGACCCCCGGGGCACCGCGCACACTGGACAGTGCGCGCGGTGCCCCGTTCCATGCACCGCCCCCGTCCCACCGGACGGACCACTCCACGAGACCAGACAAGGACGTCACCCCGTGGCCATCAGCGTCTTCGACCTCTTCTCCATCGGCATCGGACCGTCCTCCTCGCACACCGTCGGCCCGATGCGCGCCGCCCGGATGTTCGCCCGCCGGCTCGGCTCCGAAGGCCTCCTCGACCGGGTCGCCTCGCTGCGCGCCGAGCTGTACGGCTCCCTCGGCGCCACCGGCCACGGCCACGGCACCCCGAAGGCGGTCCTGCTCGGCCTGGAGAACAACTCGCCGCGCACCGTGGACGTCGACCAGGCCGACCTGGACGTCGACCGGATCCGCGCCGCCAGGCGGATCAACCTGCTCGGCCGCCACGAGATCGCCTTCGACCCCGACACCGACCTGGTCCTGCACCGCCGCAAGGCCCTGCCCTACCACGCCAACGGCATGTCGCTGTGGGCGTACGACGCGGCCGGCGAGGTGCTCCTGGAGAAGACCTACTACTCGGTCGGCGGCGGCTTCGTGGTCGACGAGGCCGCGATCGGCGAGGCCCGGGTCAAGCCCGACGACACCGTCCTGCGCCACCCGTTCCGCACCGGCGAGGAGCTGCTCCGGCTCACCCGGGAGACCGGCCTGTCCATCTCCGGCCTGATGCTGGAGAACGAGAAGGCCTGGCGCACCGAGGCCGAGATCCGGGCCGGGCTGCTGGAGATCTGGGACGTCATGAAGGAGTGCGTCGCGGCCGGCATGTCCCGCGAGGGCATCCTGCCGGGCGGGCTGAAGGTGCGCCGCCGGGCCGCGGCCGCCGCGCGGGCCATGCGCGCCGAGGGCATCGGGCCCGGCAACGCGATGGAGTGGGTCACCCTCTACGCGATGGCCGTCAACGAGGAGAACGCCTCCGGCCGCCGCGTCGTCACGGCCCCGACCAACGGCGCGGCCGGCATCATCCCGGCCGTCCTGCACTACTACCTGAACTTCATTCCGGGCGCGGACGAGGACGGCATCGTCCGCTTCCTGCTCGCCGCCGGCGCGATCGGCATGCTCTTCAAGGAGAACGCCTCCATCTCCGGCGCCGAGGTCGGCTGCCAGGGCGAGGTCGGCTCGGCCTGCTCGATGGCCGCGGGCGGGCTCGCCGAGGTCCTCGGCGGCACCCCGGAGCAGGTCGAGAACGCCGCCGAGATCGGCATCGAGCACAACCTCGGCCTGACCTGCGACCCGGTCGGCGGCCTGGTCCAGATCCCCTGCATCGAGCGCAACGGCATGGCCTCCGTCAAGGCGGTCACCGCCGCCCGCATGGCCCTCCGCGGCGACGGCCGCCACCACGTCTCCCTGGACAAGGCCATCAAGACCATGAAGGAGACCGGCGCCGACATGAAGGTCAAGTACAAGGAGACCTCCCGCGGCGGCCTCGCCGTCAACGTCATCGAGTGCTAGCGGGAAGGCTCCCGCAGGGAACCGGGCGCGCAGGGGCGTCGGCCGTGATGCCCCCGCAAGCTCCCCGCAGGGGCTTCGGCTCTGCGCCGGGGGCTCCCCGCAAGGTGTCGGCCGTCCTCGGCGTCGCATCGGGGGCCGGTTCGTCCAGATGGTGAGACGAATCACCGTCGACCTGGAATCCTAAGGTGAAGCACGCCACTCGCCTTGGTTTCAATTTGTTCAAGGTGTCATAACGTGCGATAGTTATGCCTGTCGGGCGGAACGGCCCGACCACTTCCACTCGGCGGCACGCACCCCCTTGGCCGCCGGGTGACGCGCAGGGGCCCCGGACCGCGAACAACCGCGGACAGGGGCCCCGCACCGTTTTCTCAGCCGGTCGCGGCGGACGCCCGGATCTTCATCTCGAACCAGACGCCTTTGCCGCGGGGCAGCAGTTCCGCGCCCCAGCGGTCGGCGATCGCGTCGACCACCCGCAGGCCGTGGCCGTTCTGGTAGCCGATCTCGGGGGCGACGATCAGGCAGGGCAGCGCCCGCGAGGAGTCGCGGACCTCGACCCGCAGCCACCCGGGCCGCCGGACCACGCGGAGGCCGATCATCCGCCCGCCGGCGTGCACCACGGCGTTGGCGACCAGCTCGCCGGTGAGGAGTTCCCCGGCCTCCAGCAGCTGGTGGAGCTTCCAGGCCCCTAACACCGAGAGCACGAGCCGCCGTGCGACGCCGGCCGACTCCGGGCGGGAGGGCAGTCGCACCTCCTCGGCGGAGTCGGGATCGCTGAGCACGCCGAGGAAGGCGTGCTCCATCTCGTCCGGGGTCATCCGTTCCAGATCGGCGAGCACGACCGCGGCGCCGGCTCCTGACGAGCCGTCACCGCGGGTGTCGACCAATGGAAGTGATGACCGTTCCGCTTCGCCCCATCCCGCCATGCGCCCCATCATTGCGGAACGTGGGCGGCCGCGTACGGACAATGAGCAAACGATCACTATTCATGTGGCATATGCCGTCAGCAACCGAACGGTTGCCCGATGATCACCACTGGCCCCAGGGCAGGTTCCAGCCGCCCAGTCCGTTGGCCGCGTCGACCACCGGACCCTTGGAGTTGACGACCGTCACCACGTCGCCGACCAGCGAAGAGGCGTAGAACTTGCCCGCCGGGCTGCTCGCGCTGCCGCCCTCGGTGTCGGTCAGGCCGATGCAGCCGTGGCTGCCGTTGGAGCGGCCGATGACGCCGGCTCCCCAGTAGTTGCCGTGTACGTAGGTGCCGGTGTCGGTCAACCGGATGGCATGCGGAACCACCAGATCGTATTCGTCGCCGGACCCCGCCTTGGTGACGCCGGCGGAGGTCATCCGGGTGGTTCCCTCCAGTCCCTCGACCACCATGGAGCCGCTCCAGGTGTCGAAGCCGGGCTTGCCCGCGGTGAACGGGATCGAGTCGGTCTGCTGGCCGTCGCGGACGACGGCCATCCGGTGGGTGTTGACGTCGGCGGTGGAGATCTGCGACCGGCCGATGGTGAACGGCTCGTCCTTGTCGACGCCGCCGTACACGCCGGGGGCGGTCTCCACGTCCTTGAGCTTGTAGTGGATGGTGACCTTGGTGTTGGGGTTCCAGTACTTCTCGGGGCGGAAGTCCAGCCGCTTGTCGTTGAACCAGTGGCCCTTGACCACGGTGCCGTCGGAGGCCTCGAAGGCGATGGCGTCCCGGACCGCGTCCTTGTTCTTGACCCCCCGCTCGAACCGGACCGAGACGATCATGCCGACGCCGTAGGTGCCGTTGTCGGCGATGTTGTCGCTGACGCCGGCGTCCTTCTCGGGGGTGAGGGTGGTGAAGCTGGAGCGCGCGTTGGCCACCACGCCCTGGGCGTCCGCGGCGAGCGCGTCCACGGTGTAGGCGGTGGATATCTTCAGGTTGCCGGAGGGCGTCCAGCCGGTGGCGTCGGAGGTGAGCGCGCCGGGCACCTCGACCCCGTCGGGGCCGGTGACCTTGACGGAGGTCAGCTTGCCGCCGCTGGCGGACACCTTCACCGTGCCGGTCGTCTTGACGTCGGTGGCGCCGTTGGCGGGTTCGATGGCGATGGTCGCGGCCGACACCGTCGGCTTGGCCGAGGTCGGAGCGGCGGCCGAGCCCTTGGGGCTGTCGGCCTTGGCCGTGTCCGTGCTGCATCCGGCCGTGGCCATCAGCGCCAGGGCGCCCGCCAGCGCCCCCACCACTGCGAATCCCCCGCGCATAGCCTTCACGTTCCGTTCTCCCCACGCGCCCGCCTGTCGGCTGACAGGTCTTTCGTTTGATATGACGGGCCGGACGGGCGAAACGTTGCAGGCCGTCTGTCCCGGTACGGTCACGAACGGCCGACGGCCCGGCGATCGTGGATCGCCGGGCCGTCGCTGCGAGTTGGGCTCGCTACCACTGCTTCCAGGGGATGGTCCAGCCGCTCAGGCCGTTGTCGCCGGCGACGGTCTGGCCCTTGGAGTTCACGATCTTCACGACGTCGCCGACCATCGACGAGTTGAAGAACTTGCCGGCCGCCGAACTGTCGCTGCCGCCCTTGGCGTCGGCCACGCCGACGCAGCCGTGGCTGGCGTTCGACTTGCCGAACGCGTCGCCCCAGTAGTTGCCGTGCACGTAGGTGCCGGAGGTGGTCAGCCGCATCGCGTGCGGCACGTCCGGGACGTCGTACTCCTTGCCCTTGATGTTGGACACCGTGGCGGAGTTCATCCGGGTGACCTTCTCCTTGGTGGCGATCACCATGGTGCCGTTCCAGGACGGGTTCTGGTCGTCGCCCGCCGTGATCGGGATGCTCTGGGTGTCGTTGCCGCCGCGCGAGACCTTCATCATGTGGGTCGCGGCGTCGACCGTGGAGACCTGGTAGCGGCCGATGGTGAACGGCTCGTCCTTGTCGACGTCGCCGTACACGCCGGGCGCGACCTCGACGTTCTTCAGCCGGTACTTGACGGTGACCTTGGTGCCCGGCTTCCAGTAGTTCTCCGGCCGGAAGTCCAGCCGGGAGGCGCCGAACCAGTGGCCCTTGGCGACGGTGCCGTCCGAGCCCTCGACGGTGATGCCGGCCAGCACCGCGTCCTTGTTCTTGACCGCCTTGCTGAAGTTGACCGAGACGATCATGCCGACGCCGTACGTGCCGTTGTCGGCGATGTTGTCGTTGGTGGCGATCTTCTTGGCCGGGGTCAGCGTGGTGAAGCTGGTGGTCGAGGCGGCCACCAGGCCGGCCGCGTCCACCGCCTGGGCGTTCACCGTGTAGGTGGTGCCCACGGCCAGCTGCTCGGTCGGCTTCCAGCTCAGGCCGTCGGCGGCGATCTCGCCGGCCACCGCCTTGCCGTTCTTGTCCGTCACCGCGACGGTGGTCAGCTTGCCGCTGGCCACCGCGACCTGCAGCCCGTCCTTCGGCGTCACGTCGTTCGCGCCGTCGGCCGGAGTGACCGTCAGCTGGGCGGTCGACACCTTCGGCGCCGCGTCCGCGGAGGACGAGGAACCGCCACCGCCGCCCTTGCCGTCGGTCGAGCCGCCGCCGCTGCTGCAGGCCGTCCCGAGCAGCAGGACACCGCCCACCAGCAGGGCCGCCGCGGACCGGCGTGCCCGCCGCCCGCTCCCGGCCACCGCTATCTTGGCCTCGGCCTTCTGAACCGCCTTCACCGCGCCGCTCCCCTCCAGGTATGCACAGCGATACACGCGTGACGCCCGGGATCGGTTCCGCCGGGTCGGATGCGCTCGATCGCGCCCCCGAACTCCACCGGGCCCGCGCGGGGCAAGGATAACCGGAGAAGCTGAGTGAATCTTCGGAGGGAGCCGGGTGCCCGTTCAGTGAACTGCGGTGGCCCGCCCGACCGTCCACTGCGACCACGGGAGGTTCCAGCCGTTGAGGCCGTTGTCGGGCGCGACCCGGTCGCCGTGCGAGCCGCGGACCTCCACCACGTCGCCGACCAGGGTGTGCTGGTAGAGCCAGCCGGCCGGGGTTCCGGGGCCGCCGCCCTTGGTGTCGGCCAGCCCGATGCAGCCGTGGCTGGTGTTGGCGGCGCCGAACACCGCGCGGTCGGTCCAGTAGTTGCCGTGCAGGAAGGTCCCGGAGGCGGTCAGCCGCAGCGCGTGCGGGACGTCCTTGATGTCGTACTCGTCGCCGAGGCCGACGGTCTGCGAGTTCATCCGGGTCACCTCGAAGCGCTCCGACACCACCATGACGCCCAGGTAGGTGGCGTGCTCGGGGCTGCCGCCGCTGACCTCCAGGGTGCGCAGCGGCCGACCGTCCTGACGGACCGTCATGGTGTGGCGGTCCAGGTCGACGGTGGCGATCTGCGCGCGGCCGACGGTGAAGTGGACGTCCTTGGTCTGGGTGCCGAGGTGGCCGGGCGCGGCCTCCACGTCCTTGAGCCGCAGCGCCAGGGTGACCTTGGTGCCGGCCGGCCAGTAGGTGCGGGGGCGGAAGTCGAGGCGCTGGTCGCCGAACCAGTGGCCGGCGATCTCCAGCGGCGGGTCGGAGCTGACGGCGAGGCCGGCCTCGACGGCGGCCCGGTTCTCGATGGGCCGGGAGAAGCGCAGCGAGACGGGCATGCCGACGCCGACGGTGGAGCCGTCCTCGGGGGTGTAGAACGCGACGAAGGTGTGCTCGGGCACGGCGGTGGCGAACGCGGTGTGCTGGACGGCGCGCAGCCCGGCGGCGTCCTCGGCGGTCGCGTCGAGGGTGTAGGCGGTGGCGGTGGCGAGCCGGCCGTCGGGTGCCCAGCCGGTGGCGTCGGCGGTGAGGGTGCCGGGCACGGGGGTGCCCCGGTCGTCGGTCAGCCGGACGGACAGCAGGCGGCCCTGGGCGACCGTCACCCGGACCGTGCCGTCCACCCCGACGCCCTGCGCGCCGTCGCCGGGGCTGACGGCCAGCTGGGCGCGGGAGACCGGCGGGGCGGCGCCGCCGGGCGGCCGGTCGCCGCCGGAGCAGCCGGCCAGCAGGGCCAGTCCGGCCGCGGCCGCCCGTCGTGCCCAGAGCCGTACCGCGGCGCGCATGCCGTCCTCCCGGTGTCGTCCGGTTCCACCCGTCGCCGGGCTCAACGACCGATCGCGCCTCCCGACACGACCGGGGGTTTCCCCACCCGGTTCCGGTGGGCACAGGATTGATCACGGTGCGTCACTCCGTCCGGCCTGGGGTGACGGGCGCCGTCGAACAGGGAACAACCGGAAGAACGGGGACGGGCCCCCGGACGGCTGGGAGGGTTGCCATGACGGCGTGGCAGGAGCTGGGTTCGGGCACGCCCCGGGAGGCGCGGCCGGCCGCCAGGCTGAACGGCTCGGCGCCCCGGCCCGCCCCGGCACCGCCGTGGCCGGGCAGCTGGCAGCCGCTCGGGGCCCGGTTCCGGGCGGACGGCGCGGGCGGCCGGGGCACCAACTTCGCGCTGTGGGCGCCGAACGCGGAGGCGGTCGACCTGTGCCTGTTCGACGAGAGCGGCCGGGAGAGCCGGCACCGGCTGACCGAGCAGACCTACCAGACCTGGCACGGCTACCTGCCGGGGGTGCTGCCCGGCACCCGCTACGGCTTCCGGGTGCACGGCCGGTGGGACCCGTGGACGGGCGCCCGCTACAACCCGGCGAAGCTGCTGCTCGACCCGTACGCCCGGGCCGTCGACGGCGGTTACACCGCGCACGACGCGGTGAGCACGGCGGTCCGCAACTGGCCGGAGCGGGACGTCGCGGACACCGTCCGGGACGACCGGGACTCGGCGCCGTACGTGCCCAAGGCGGTGGTGGTGCACGACGACGACGACTGGTACGACGACCAGCGGCCGAAGACGCCGTGGGCCGAGACGGTGCTGTACGAGCTGCACGTGCGCGGCTTCACCATGCGCCACCCGGACGTCCCGCCGGAGCTGCGCGGCACTTACGCGGGCCTGGCGCACCCGGCGGCGATCGCGCACCTGACGGGGCTGGGGGTGACGGCGGTGGAGCTGCTGCCGGTGCACCACCACGTCAGCGAGGACCACCTGCAGGCGCGCGGGCTGGTCAACTACTGGGGCTACAACACGCTGGGCTTCTTCGCCCCGCACGCGGGCTACTCGTCGTCGGGCAGCCGGGGCCAGCAGGTCGGCGAGTTCAAGCGGATGGTGCGGGCGCTGCACGCGGCGGGCATCGAGGTGATCCTCGACGTGGTGTACAACCACACCGCCGAGTCGGGCGTGATGGGCCCGGCGCTGTCGTTCCGCGGCATCGACAACGCCGGCTACTACCGACTGGACCGCTCGCGCCGCGGCTACGCCGACTACACCGGCTGCGGCAACACCCTGGACACCCGCCGCCCGCAGGTGATCCGGCTGATCACCGACTCGCTGCGGTACTGGGTGGCGGAGATGGGGGTGGACGGCTTCCGGTTCGACCTGGCGGCGGCGCTGGCCCGCGGCGGCGACGCGGTGGAGATGGAGCACCCGTTCCTGGCGGCGGTGTCGCAGGACCCGCTGCTCAGCCGGGTCAAGCTGATCGCCGAGCCGTGGGACGTCGGCCCGGGCGGCTACCAGGTGGGCGGCTTCCCCCCGCTGTGGGGCGAGTGGAACGACCGCTACCGGGACACCGTGCGCGACTTCTGGCGCGGCGCCCGGTCGGACGTGCGGGAGCTGGCCACCCGGATCGCCGGCTCCTCCGACCTGTACCAGCGCGGCGGGCGGCGGCCGTACGCCTCCGTCAACTACGTGACCGCGCACGACGGCTTCACCCTGCGCGACCTGGTCTCCTACGACCGCAAGCACAACCTGGCCAATGGCGAGGACAACCGGGACGGCACCGACGACAACCGGTCCTGGAACCACGGCGCGGAGGGCGAGACCGACGACCCGGCGGTCCGCGAGCTGAGGCTGCGTCAGCTGCGCAACCTGCTGACCACGCTGCTGCTGTCCAGCGGCGTGCCGATGCTGACCGCGGGCGACGAGCTCGGCCGCACGCAGGGCGGCAACAACAACGCGTACTGCCAGGACAACGAGACCGGCTGGCTCGACTGGTCGCTGCTGGACGACCCGGACTGGCGCGCGCTGTCCGAGCTGACGGCCCGGCTGATCCGGCTGCGCCGCTCCCACCCGGTGCTGCGGCAGCGGGCGTTCTTCTCCGGCCGCCCGGCCGGGCCGGACGGCCGGCGGGACCTGAGCTGGCTCACCCCGGGCGGGCGGGAGATGACCGAGGCGGACTGGTTCGCCCCGACCCGGGCGCTGGCGCTGCGGCTGTCCGGCACCGCGATGGCCGAGCGCGACGAGCGCGGCCGCGAGGTGCGCGACGCCGACTTCCTGCTGCTGCTGAACGCCGGACCCGAACCGCGGCACTTCACCCTGCCCGGCCCGCACCGGCCGCTGGTCGACACCGCGCTGTCCGGCCCGCCGGAGCCGGCGCCGGTCACCGAGGTGACGCTGACCGGGCGCTCGGCGATGCTGCTGACGGCCTGACGGGGGCCCGGGCAGCGGCCCGGGCCCCCGTCCGTCCGGCCGGCCGTCAGACCCGGTCGGCGACGATCATCAGGTAGTGGAAGCTGCCTTCCTTGTACGCCGTCAGGAACGGGTCCTCGATGCCGGTGGCGACCGAGGACTGCGCGCGCAGCTCCCAGTACGGGATGGTGTCGGCGGTCAGGTCGACCACGCTGATCGGCACCAGGTTGTTGGCGGCCAGTGCCTTGAAGTACTGGCTGCGCGGGTGGATGTTGCAGATGTAGTGCTCGTCGATCCGGCTGACGGCCTTCGAGCGCAGGCCGGTCACGTCGTTGGAGCAGCCGGTGATGCAGACGTACCGGCCGCCGGGGACGAGCAGGCGGGAGAACTCGCCGAACGCCTCGAACAGGTCGACGTACATGGTGGTCTCGTTGGTCCAGATCGCCCGGCGGGAGGCGGTCTCGAAGCCGGTGTCCAGCATGTTGCGGAAGTGGAAGCGGACCCGGTCGGCGATGCCGCGCTCGTGCGCCTGCCCGTTGGCGAACGCCACCTGCTGCTCGGAGATGGAGACGCCGTCCACCTCGCAGCCGAACCGCAGGTTGGCCATGATGCTGGTGCCGCCGCGGCCGGAGCCGGCGTCCAGCAGCGCGTCGGTGGGCGCGATGTCGCCGAGGTGGTCGAGCAGCACGTCCGCCTGGGCGGTCTCCAGGCGGTGCATCTCCTTGATCATGCGCTCGTCGCGGGTCTCGTCCGGGCCCTCGAACACCGACGGGTCGACCGGGCCGAGGCCGTAGTGGTGGTGGTAGAGGCCGTCGACCTCACCGAGCTTGATGTTGACCGGGTCCTTCTCCAGGTTCCAGTAGTTGGCGACCGACTTCTGGAACGCGGTGCGCAGCACGTTGGTGGCGCTCGGGACGGTGGTGGTCATGTAGAGCTTGCTCCTCAACTGGCGGTGGACGGGGGTCAGTCGGTCTGGTAGCGGGCGCTGCCCGCATGCCACTCGCGGTTGCCGCCGACCCAGGCCCAGGCGCCGGCCAGGAAGCGGCGCAGCTCGGGCGAGCCGGTCAGGGCGAGGGCGGAGGCCTCGGCCTCGAAGGTGTGCATCAGTTCGTCGTGGATCTGCACGCTCTGCCGGACGGCCTCCTCCAGCGAGCAGCCCTCCTCGGTGGCGATCAGCATCGGCAGGCTGAAGTCGCTCGGGTCTTCCTTGCCCATCGAGTACAGGTCGTTCATCAGCACGGTGGCGGTGCCGGCCAGGGTGAAGGCGCGGCGCACGGCGGGGTCGGCGAACTCGGCCTGCGGGACCTCGTAGCCGGCGATCGCGTCGACCAGCACCATGCACGGGATGAACGAGTTCTCGTGACGGTGCATCAGGTACTCCCACACCGGCGGGCGGTGCCCGGTGGTGTGCCACATGCCCTCCTGGCCGTACGCCACGAACATGATCGCCAGCTCGTGCCGCAGCCGCCGGACCTGGTTCCAGCTGGCGTACGGGGACAGGCCGTCGAGGGCGGAGCGGAGCGCCTTGGCGACCGGGTCTCGCTGGACCTGCGCCTCCAGCTGGGGGGCGTAGCGGCGCGGCAGGTGGGCCTGGTCGATGGTGGAGTGGCAGATCGCCAGGCGCCGGCCGAGCACCTCGTGCTGCGGTTCCTCGACCTCGGCGTCGACGATGTGGTCGTCCACCGCCCACTCGGCCAGCCCGCACTTGGCGGCGGCCAGCAGCCGGTCGGGGTCGTCGGTCTCGGGGTGGCCGAGCATCATCAGGCGGCCGAAGTTGGCCTTGCGCAGCATGTCGGTGCGGCCGGGGTAGATGCCGATCTGCTCGGCCCACTCGATCAGCCGCTCGTTGACCAGGTCGCCGAGCGCCGGGTCGTCGCGCATCGCGGGCGGGCAGTACAGCGCCGGGGCCTTGCCGTTGGTGATCGGCCGGGCGGCGGGGGCGTCCCGGACGATGTCGTCGGTCGCTCCGGTGGTCCGGTTCGGGGCGGTCGGACGGTGCGTCAGCAGCCCGCTGGTGCCGAGGCCGGTGGGGCCGGGGGCGTGCCAGGTGAGCCGTCCGGGCGCGGGGCGCTCGGGGTGGGTGAGGATGGCGGAGACCAGCGCCGCCAACTCGTGGGTGCCGTGCGGGGCGAGCGTCCGGGTGAGCAGGGAGGGCATGTCGGCCGCCTTTCAGCGTGGGGGCGTTCAGGACCGCGGGTGGTCGACCTCGACGTTCTCCAGCACGCCCAGCGCGTCGGGGACCAGCACGGCGGCGGAGTAGTACGCGGAGACCAGGTAGTTGACGACGGCCTTCTCGTCGATGCCCATGAAGCGGACGTTCAGGCCGGGTTCGACCTCGTCGGGGATGCCGACCTGGGTGAGGCCGACCACGCCCTGGTTGTGCTCGCCGGTGCGCATCGCGATGATCGAGCTGGTCCCGCCGCGGACCGGGATCTTGCCGCAGGGCAGCAGCGGGACGCCGCGCCAGGCGGGCACCCGGTGGCCGGCCACCTCGGCGGTGGAGAAGTAGACGCCGCGCCGGTTGGCCTCCCGGCCGAACGCGGCGATCGCCTTCGGGTGGGCGAACAGGTAGTCGGTGTCGCGGCGCATCGCGAGCAGCTCGTCCAGGTCGTCGGGGGTGGGCGCGCCGGCGTGGGTCTGGATCCGCTGGTCGAAGGCGCAGTTGGCGAGCAGCCCGAACTCGGGGTTGTTGACGATCTCGTGCTCCTGGCGCTCGCGCAGCGCCTCGACGGTCAGCTTCAGCTGCTCCTCGGTCTGGTCCATCGGTCGGCTGTACAGGTCGGCGACCCGGCTGTGCACCCGCAGCACCGTCTGGGCGACGCTCAACTGGTACTCGCGGGGGCCGAGTTCGTAGTCGACGTAGGCGGTGGGCAGGTCGTGCTCGCCGTGGTGGCCGGCCGACATGCCGATCTCGGCCTCGCCGAGCTCGTTCTGCGCCGCGGCCTGCCCGGCGAGGTGGGCGGCGATCTGCGCCTGCAGGGCCGGGGAGCGGTCGGCGATCTCCTGGAAGGCGGGCCAGGGCAGCGACATCGCGGTGCCGGCGGTGGCGGCCTTCACGGTGTACGGCCAGCGCCCGTCGGGCACGTTCAGCGCCTCGTCGCCGATGTGGTCGCCGTCGGCGTGCACGGCGAGCACGGTGTCGTCGCCGTACTTGCCGGTGCCGATCCGCTCGACCTTGCCGTGCGCGATCAGGTACACCTCGGTGATCGGGGCGCCCTGCTGGATCAGCACCTCGCCGGCGTGGAAGTCGCGCTGCACGAAGCGCGCGGCGATCTGCTCCAGCACCACGCCGTCGTCGAAGCCGCGCAGCACCGGGACTTCGCGCAGGGTGGGCGCGGCGACCCTGACCTCCCGGCCGGTCTGCACGAAGGAGACCCGGCCGCGGCCGACCGCGTAGGAGAGCCGGCGGTTGACCCGGTAGGTGCCGGCCGAGACGTGCACCCAGGGCAGTTTGCGCAGCAGCCAGCGCGAGCTGATCTCCTGCATCTGCGGCCTGGACTTGGTGGTGGTGGCGAGGTTGCGCGCCGCTGCGGTGCTCAGGCTGTGCTGCGCCGGGGCCTGCACGTCCGGGGTGGGCTCGGTCTCGACCGTCATGCGGCTCTCCTGCGGGTCCGGTGATCCACCGCGATCACTCGGCCAGATCAGACACTGAGGTGCCGGGGGGCCTGCAAGGCGGCGCTCGTAGCGGGTAGTTGGCAGACGTGCGCCCCTCGCGCCGGGTCTCCATGGACGTGCGCCCCCGCGCCAGGGGGTGGCCGGCCGCGCCGTGCGGCCACTCGAACGGCGCACCGGGGCGCGTCGGCACGGATCTGACGCCCCCTCCCGCCTGGCCGGATCTCATCGACAGCAGCAAAAAACCGGGTGAGAAATGTCAGCGGCTGTGTCTACCCTCTCGGCGATGGCCGAGAACCAGAACCCCGCTCCGCCCACCCCCGCGGATTCGAACACCTCGTCAACCGGCGTCACCGACGGTTCACCCACACCGGTACCCCGGTCGCCGGTGCGCTCGCTGCTGCGCCTGTGGCCGTACGCCCGCGAGGCCCGCTGGCGGATCTTCGGGTCGATGGCCGCCGCGGGGCTCGCCTCGCTCAGCGTGCTGGCCGTGCCCGTCGTGCTCCGCAAGATCGTGGACGGGCCGGTCGCCCACCACGACCTGGCCGGGCTGTGGCCGCTCGCCGTCGCCCTGCTGCTCCTCGGCCTCGCCGAGGCGGGCCTGTTCGGCGTCCGCCGGATCATCGTGGCCCGCCCGCTCGCCAAGGTGGAGACCAGGCTCCGCGGCGACCTGTTCGCGAAGCTCCAGCGGCTGCCGATCTCCTTCCACGACCGCTGGCCGTCCGGGCAGCTGCTCTCCCGGGCCACCTCGGACCTGTTCGTGATGCGGCTGTTCCTGGCCTTCCCGCTGGTCTTCCTGGTGGTCAACTCCACGGTCTTCCTCACCGGCACCGCGCTGATGTTCGTGCTGGACTGGCGGCTCGCCCTGATCACGCTGATCCCCGCGATCCCGCTGATGATCTACACCCGCCGCTTCGAGGCCGGCTACTCGGCCGCCTCCCGGCTCGCCCAGGACCAGAACGGCGACCTGGCGACCGTGGTCGAGGAGTCGGTGCTCGGCATCCGCATCCTCAAGGCCTTCGGCCGGCACCGCACCATGGCCGAGGAGTTCCGCCGGCACAGCGCCGAACTGCGCGAGACCGAACTCCGCAAGGCCGGCCTGCTCGGCAACCTGTGGGCGGTCATCGTCGGCCTGCCCGAGCTCGCCCTCGGCGGCGCCCTCGCCGCCGGCGCCGTCCTGGTCGCCCACGACGAACTCTCGGCCGGCACCCTGGTCGCCTTCCTCTCCACCGCGCTCGCCCTGCGCTGGCCGGTCGAGTCGATCGGCTGGCTGCTCGGCTTCGCCGCCGAGGCCGCCAGCGCCGCCAACCGCTACTTCGAGGTGATGGACGAGCCGGAGCCGGCCGACCTCCCCACCGGTGACGACCCGTCGGACGACCGCGGCATCCGCTTCACCGGCGTCCGGTTCCGCTATCCCGACGCCCCGGCCGACAGCCCCGACCTGCTGGCCGGCATCGACCTGCACATCCGCCCCGGCGAGACGCTCGCCCTGGTCGGCGCCACCGGCAGCGGCAAGACCACCCTCACCGCGCTGCTCCCCCGCCTGTACGAGCCCACCGCCGGGGCCATCACGCTGGACGGCACCGACATCCGCGACCTGCCGCGCGAGGAACTGCGCCGTCAGGTCGCCGTCGCGTTCGAGGAGCCCACCCTGTTCTCCGCCACCGTCCGGGAGAACGTGCTGATGGGCGCCCCCGGGGCCGACGAGCAGCGGCTCGCCCGTGCCCTCGCCACCGCGCAGGCCGGCTTCGTCGACAAGCTCCCCGAGGGCCTCGACACCGAGGTCGGCGAGCAGGGCCTGAGCCTGTCCGGCGGCCAGCGCCAGCGCCTCGCGCTGGCCCGGGCGGTGGTCGGCGAGCCCCGCTTCCTGGTCCTCGACGACCCGCTGTCCGCGCTCGACGTGCACACCGAGGCCCTCGTCGAGCGCGCCCTGCGGCAGGTCCTCGCCGACACCACCGCGCTGGTCGTGGCGCACCGCCCGTCCACCGTGCTGCTCGCCGACCGGGTCGCGCTGCTCGCCGACGGCCGGATCACCGCCGTCGGCACCCACCAGGAGCTCCTGAAGTCCTGTCCCGCCTACCGGGCCCTGATGTCCGGCGAATCCGAACTGGAAGGGGCGCTGGCCCGATGACCACCGCCGTCGCCGAACCCGCCGTCGAAGAGGACGACCTGCTCCCCGCGGCCACCGACGACCAGGACATCCCCGTCCCGCCCGGCGCGCCCCGCGCCCTGCTCGGCTCGCTGCTCGCCCCGCACCGCCGCCGGATCGCCGTCGCCGTGCTCGCCGTCCTGCTCCAGCAGGCCGCCCTGCAGGCCGGGCCGCTGCTGGTCGCCTACGCCATCGACCGCGGCATACCCGCGCTGCGCGACCACGACTCCGGCCCGCTGATCGCCGTCACCGCCGCCTACCTGGGCTGCGCGGTGGTCGCCACCCTGCTGCAGCGCGCCTTCATCCGGCTGGCCGCCCGGATCAACCAGGACATCCTGCTGGACCTGCGCGGCCGGATCTTCCGGCACGCCCAGCGGCTCAGCCTGGACTTCCACGAGCGCTACACCTCCGGCCGGATCATCTCCCGCGCCACCAGCGACGTGGACACCCTGCGCGAACTGCTCGCCGAGGGCCTGCAGGAACTCCTGATGGTCTGTCTGTCGGTCGGCTACATCACGGTGGTGCTGATCCTGATGGACTGGCGCCTGGGCCTGGCCGCCCTGGTGTCCTTCCTGCCGATGTACCTGATCATCCGTTCGTTCCGGCGCCGCTCCCAGCAGGTCTACCGCCGCTCCCGCACCGCGGTGGCCGCGCTGATCGTCCGCTTCACCGAGACGATGAACGGCATCCGCCCGGTGCAGGCGTTCCGCCGCGAGTCCGCCAACAACCGGGCCTTCGACACCGTCAACCAGCAGTCCGCCACCGCCACCGCGGACGGCCTGCTGGAGATGGCCCGGTACGTCTTCCTGTCCCGGATGACCGCCAACGTCTGGATCACCGCCGTGGTCGTCCTCGGCGCGCTGCTGGTCAGCGACGGCAGCCTCGAACTCGGCGTGCTCACCGCCTTCGTGCTGTACCTGCGCCGGCTCTACGACCCGATCGACCAGCTGGCGATGTTCCTGAACAGCTATCAGTCGGCGGCCGCCGCCCTGGAGAAGATGTCCGGCCTGCTGGCCCACGAGCCGTCCGTCCCCGAGCCCGCCGAGCCCGCCGAGCTGCCCGCGGCGACCGGCAAGGGCCGCGAAGTCGCCTTCCGCGGCACCCGGTTCGCCTACGCCAACGGCAAGGAGGTCCTGCCCGAGTTCGACCTCGTGCTGCCCGCCGGGCAGACCACCGCCGTGGTCGGCGCGACCGGCGCGGGCAAGTCCACCCTGGCCAAGCTGCTGGCCCGGTTCTACGACCCGACCGCCGGCTCCGTCACCCTCGACGGCACCGACCTGCGCGACCTCAGCACCGCCGACCTGCGGGCCGGCGTCGTGATGGTCACCCAGGAGTCCTTCCTGTTCTCCGGGACGGTCGCCGAGAACATCGCCGTCGGCAAGCCGGACGCCAACCGCGCCGAGATCGAGGCCGCGGCCCGCGCGATCGGCGCCCACGAGTTCATCTCCGCCCTCCCGGACGGCTACGACACCGACGTCCGCAAGCGCGGCGGCCGCATCTCCGCGGGCCAGCGCCAGCTGGTCGCCTTCGCCCGAGCCCTGCTCGCCGACCCGGCGGTGCTGATCCTCGACGAGGCGACGTCCTCGCTGGACGTCCCCGGCGAACAGGCCGTCCAGCGCGCCATGCGGACCGTCCTGGCCGGCCGCACCGCCGTGATCATCGCCCACCGCCTGTCCACCGTCGAGATCGCCGACCGCGTCCTGGTCATGGACCAGGGCCGCATCGTCGAGGACGGCACCCCGGCCGCGCTCATCGCCGACGAGGGCCGCTTCGCCACCCTCCACCGGACCTGGAAGGACAGCCTCGTGTAGGGGAACGGAAGGCCCCGGCAGGGTCCTCCGTCGCCCCTCACAGTTCCCGCAGCACCGCCGCGACCCGCTCCTCCCGGCTGCCCCGGACCTCGATCCACCGCTGCCCGCTCGCGGCGAGCACCTCGCGGAACCGCCCGGTCATCCACTCCCGCAGGTGCTCGCCGTCCCGCAGCCCGTCGTCCTCGAACACGACGCCCTCGTGCGAGGTCAGGACGTAGAGCTCGCGCCGCGGCTGCCCGGCGGCCGCCGCCCAGGTCTCCGGCCGGGTGCCCCCGCAGTAGCGTTCCTCCCAGACGGCGGTGGCCAGCAGGTCGGTGTCGCAGACCAGGACCGGCCCGCCGGCTCTCGCCGCCCGTTCCTCGGCCTCCGCCTGCCGCTTGCGGACCAGGGCGAAGTCCCGCTCGTCCCATTCCAGTTGATCGACCGTCGGGGGCACCGCGCCGACCACGGCCGCCCAGCCCCGGGCGGCGGCGAGCTTCGCGGCGGTGAGTTCCCGCCCGTACTCGGGGACCCAGCCGGTGAGCGCGTGGACGCCGCCGCGGGCCCGCAGCGCGTGGGCGAGGTCGCGGGAGAGCGTGGTGGTGCCGGTGGACTCCGCGCCGAGGACGACCACCCGCCGGGCGAGTCCGGCCCGGACGGCGGGTTCGAGGTCCGCCCAGTGCTCGGCCGGGTCGGCCCGGACCGCCGTGCCGGAGACCGGGAAGGTGGCCCGGTCGACGTCGAGCACCACGGGTGCGGCGTCGAAGCGGCGGGCGAGTTCGTACCCGTAGTCCTCGGAGGAGAAGACCGCGTCGATGCTGTCGCCGGGGCGCAGCGCGGCCCGCATCAGGGCGACGTGGCCGTCCCAGATGTCCGGGTCCTCGTAGTCGACGGGGATGTTGTCGACGGTGCCGACCACCCGCACGTGGGGTTCGCCGTGCCAGACCTCGCGGATCCAGGCGACCCGGTCGGCCAGCGGGACGGTCTCGGCGTCGGCGGCCATCACGACCACGGTGACGTGTTCGGCGGCGTCGGCGGCGCTGCGGATCAGGAAGTGGTGGCCGGCGTGCGGCGGGTAGAACTTGCCGATGACCAGGGCGTGGTGGAAGAGGTTCACGCGGCCACCGCCGTCGCGGCCGGGCGGCCGGCGGCTTCCCGGTTCCAGGTGTGCAGGCCGTACAGGCACAGGCCGAGGAACAGCACGTACACGGCGGCGGTGGGGTAGAGGCCCTTCGCCGCGTAGAGCGGGATGTAGATCAGGTCGGCGGCGATCCACAGGTACCAGTTCTCGATCCGCTTGGTGTTCAGCAGCCACTGGGCGGCGAGCGAGAGGGCGGTGGTGAGCGCGTCGAGGAAGGGCGCGGTGTCGTGGACGGCCGTCAGCAGCCAGGTCAGCAGGAGGGTCGCGGGTATCACCGCGCCGATGGCCGCGGCGAGGATCCGCGGTCCGCCGCGACGGACCGTCAGGCGCTCGCCGGCGGTGTCGCGGCGCAGCCACTGCCACCAGCCGTGCGCGGCGAGCGCGAGGAAGACCACCTGGAGCCCGGCGTCGGCGTACAGGCCGGCGGTGGCGAAGACGACCAGGAAGAAGCCGTTGTTGGCGATGCCGACCGGGAAGGTCCACACGTTGGTCCGCACGGTCAGCCATACGCAGATGGCGCCGGTGACGAACCCCAGCCACTCCGTCATGTGTGCCCCCTTCCGGGCTTTGTGTCGAAGTGACGATAACCGGCGCGGCCGGCGTCCACAAGCGCGTTCCTCATGACTTCGCAAAAACGTTCCGCCGGTCCGTTCGTGCTCAGTACGCTTCCCCCGCCCACCACCGGACCAGCTCGTGGGCACCACCACAGGGGGGAACCCGCATGAGGCACCTGCCGGGCAGACGCGTCCGCGTCGCCCTGACCGCCACCGCCACCGCCTTCTCGCTGGCACTGCTCGTCCCCGGCGCCGCGCACGCCGCCGACGGCACGCCGAACACCCCGACCGACCTCTACAACGCCAACGAGCCCTGCTCCACCGACCCGGCCGCGCCGGTCTTCTCCAGCAGCGGCTGGGCCGGTCGGATCGAGGCGATCACCGGCTCCACCGACCCCGCGGTCACCCGCCTGACCGCGCAGTTCCGGTCCTGGCCGGTCACCGACCCCACCCAGGTCGCCACCGTGGAGAACACCTGGGCCAGGCCCGGATGGGAGGCGCTCGCCACGTTCAACCCGGCCGCCGGCACCACCTACGCCTGGCAGGCCCGCACCGTCGACCCGGCGAGCGGCGCGGCCTCCGACTGGACGGCCTCCTGCTACGTCACCGCCGACGACACCGCGCCGTCCGCCGCCCCCGTCGTCAGCACGCCCGGCTACCCCGACGGCCAGTGGGCTCCGGGCGGAGCGCCGATCGAGTACCGCCTCGACCCGAACGGCGTGGCCGACGTCGCGGGCTACCAGTACAGCTTCCGGGGCGACTTCTACGCCCCCTACGTCGCGCACGACGGCGACCACGGCATCCCGGTCCTCACCACCCCGTACAACGCCGACCCGCCGTACGGCGTCCGCGCCGACTACGTCGGCGGCCCGGCCACGGTGCGCCTGACCCCGCCGGCCGGGATGTCCAGCGGGCCGGTGACGCTCTCGGTGCGCAGCCTGGACCGGGCCGGGAACCCGGGGCCGGCCGTCCAGCACCGGATCTTCATCAGCCCGACCCCGCCGACCGTCACGCAGCTGTCCCACTCGCCGCTGTTCGGCAAGCCCGTCACCTTCCGGTTCGACCCGAACCCGGGGGTGCAGGCGATCAGCCCGGTGACCTCCTACACCGTCAAGAACACCCGCACCGGCACGACCACGGTCGTCCCGGCCGGCGCCGACGGCAGCGCCGAGACCACCCTGCTGCTGAACAGCCCGCTGGGCGACCTCCTGGACGTCACCAGCACCAGCGCCAACGGCTGGATCAGCTCGGCGGGCCAGTGGGGCGGCTACCTCGACACCAGCCCGACGATCACCTCCACCGACTTCCCCGAGGACGGCGCGGGCACGGTCGGCACGCCCGGCGTGTTCCACCTCGCCCCGAAGATCAGCGGTTCGCAGATCGCCAGCTACACCTACTCGTTCGACTGGGGCGCCCACACGGCCACCGTCCCGGCCGGCGCGCACGGCGAGGCCGACCTCACCTACACCCCGACCGAGAGCGGCTGGGGCGACCTCTACGCCTGGGCCACCACCAAGGACGGCGTGAACCTCACCGCCGGCGACTACAGCTTCACCGTCAACTGAGGTGTCGTCAGGCCCCGGCCGCCCGCCGGGGCCTGACTTCTCGCACAGGTCTGCGAATATTCCCCCCGGCTGATCGATCGCATGCAGTACGCTTCCCGCGCCCGCACCGCCTCCCCGGCGTCGAGCGGGCTCCCACGGAGGGGGATCACCCATGAGGACTTCACCGAGAGCGCATGCCCGCGTCGCCCTGGCGGCCGGCGCCGGCCTCACCCTGGCACTGCTCGTCCCCGGCGCGGCCGGAGCCGCCACGGGCACGCCGAACGTGCCGACCGACCTGTACAACGCCTACCAGCCGTGCGCCACGGACCCGAACGCGCCGCTGGTGGTGGCCGGCCGCGGCAGCGGCGTCACGGTCGAGGGCATCCCGAGCCACACCAGCCCGTCCGCGTACTACCTGACCGAGCAGTTCCGGTACTGGCCGGTCGCCGACCCGACGCAGATCGCCACCGTCGAGCGCACCTGGAGCACCCCGGGCTACGAGGCGACGGCCGAGCTGCCCGGCCTCGTCGACGGTTCGACGTACGCCTGGCAGGCCCGCACCGTCGACCCGTCGAACGGCGCGGCCTCCGACTGGACGGCCTCCTGCTACGTCCTGGCCGACGACACCTTCCCGAGCCAGGCACCGACCGTGGTCTCCCCCAACTACCCGGAGGACCAGGCCAGTCAGGGCGGTGCGCCGATCCACCTGGAGCTCGGCTCGAACGGCGTCTCCGACATCGTCGGCTTCCAGTACTCCTGGGACGGCGTCTTCTCCGTCTCCGGCGCCGACATCGGCGAGCACGGCATCCCGCACTACAACGACCCCTTCGCCGACCCGAAGTGGGCGGTCCGGGCCGACACCCTCGGCGGCACCGCCTCGGTCGACCTGATGCCCCGCAGTCCCAGCTGGATCCAGGACCTGTACGTCCGCAGCGTCGACCGCGCGATGAACCCGTCGCCGACCTACCACTACCGGATCCGGATCAAGGCCGACGCCCCGAAGATCACCGCGCTGTCGAACGCCCCGTACGGCAAGCCGGTCACCTTCAAGTTCACTCCCGACCCGGGCGTCCAGGCCGCCAGCCCCGTGGTCAGCTACAGCATCACCCGCTTCGGCAGCCAGGACCCGGTCGTCCTCCCCGCCGAGTCGAGCGGCGTCGCCACCACCACGCTCGCCCTGGCACCGGGCGAGACCATGATGGTCTCCTCCCTCAGCGCCAACGGCTGGACCAGCCAGCGCAACTGGTGGCGCGACGAGACGGACAGCACCACCACGGTGACCTCCGCGCAGTTCCCGGCCAACACCAGCAGCGCGGCCGTCCCCGGCACCTTCCACTTCGCCCCGAAGACCGAGGCGTCGCAGATCGCGAGCTACACCTACGCCTTCGGCTGGAGCGACCAGCCCACCACCGTCCCCGCCGGCAAGCACGGCGAGCTGGACGTCGCCTGGACCCCGCCGTACAGCGGCTGGTACTACCTGGTGGTGCACGCCACCACCAAGGACGGCGTCCAACTCGCCGACACGTACTACTGGTTCGGCGTCAACTGACGCCCCGTCGGGCCCCGGCGCACCGCGCCGGGGCCCGGCCCGCACCCGGCGGAAATCGATCGACCCGCTCCGGCCCCGCCCTCTAGCCTCGGGCCGTGGACGACCCGACCGCCGGCCACCCCGGCACCCCCGACGCCCGCAGCCCGCTCCGCTTCCTCTGGTGGCTGGTGCGCAGCCAGCGCCGCCGCTCACTGGCCGGCACCTTCTACGGCACCAGCTGGATGCTCGGCCTGACCGTCCAGCCCTACCTGCTCTCCCGGGCCGTCGACGACGGACTGCGGCCGGGCCGGACCGGGGCGGTGCTCGGCTGGTCCGCGGCCATGCTCGCCTTCGGCCTGCTGAACCTGGTCCTCGCCTGGTGCCGGCACCGCACCATGACGATGGTCCGCAACGACGCCTCCTTCCGCACCATCGCCGCGGTGCTGCGGCACAGCGTCCGGCTCGGCGCCGCACTGCCCCGCCAGGTCGCGGCCGGCGAGGTCGTCACCATCGGCATCTCCGACGTCTCCCGGATCGCCATCGCGCTCACCTTCATCGGCCCCGGCGTCGGCGCGGTGGTCTGCTACCTGACGGTCGCCGCGATCCTGCTCACCCTCTCCCCGCTGCTGGCCCTGACCGTCCTGCTCGGCCTGCCCGTCCTCGCCCTGACGCTCCGTCCGCTGCTGGCCCGCCAACAGCTCGCCGAACACCGCTTCCGCGACCGCCAGGGCCGGCTGACCGCCCGCTTCGAGGACCTCGCCGGCGGCCTCAGGGTGCTGAACGGCCTCGGCGGCAAGGACGAGTTCGCGGCCCGCTACCGGGCCGACTCGCAGGCCCTGCGCGCCGAGGGCTACCGGGTCGGCGCCGCCGTCAGCTGGATCCAGGCCCTCGGCGGCGGACTGCCGGTCCTGCTGCTGGCCGCCGTCACCTGGCTCGGCGCCCGGCTCACCACCGAGGGGCAGTTGACGCCCGGCCAACTGGCCGCGGTGTTCGCGTACGCCGCCGTCCTGGTCGCCCCGGTCTACTTCCTGATCGAGAACAGCCAGGACATCGGCCGCGCCCTGGTCTGCGCCCGCCGGATCACCGACTTCCTCAACCTGCCGCCCGACCCGGACCTCGGAACCGCCCGACTCCCCTCCGCGGACGCCGAGTTGACCGACCACGAGTCCGGCGTCCGGCTCGCACCCGGTGAACTGACCGTGCTCGCCGCCGCCCGCCCCGCCGACAGCGCCGCCGTCGCCGAACGCCTCGCCCGCCTCGCCCCCACCACCGCCGACTGGGGCGACACGCCGCTCGCCGACCTGCCGCTCGCCGACGTCCGGGCCCGGATCACCCTCGCCGAGAACGAGGCCGCCCTGTTCGCCGGCACCCTCCGGGAGACCGTCCGCGGCCGCACCGACGCCCCCGACGACACCCTGCTCGCCGCACTCGACTCCGCCGCCGCCCTCGACGTCCTCACCTCGCTGGGCGGCCGGCTCGACGCCCCGATCGCCGCCGACGGCCGCAACCTGTCCGGCGGACAGCGCCAACGGCTGCGCCTGGCCCGGGCGTTGACCGCCGACCCGGACGTCCTGCTGGCCGTCGAACCGACCTCCGCGGTGGACGCCCACACCGAGGCCGCGATGGCCGCCGGACTGCGCGCCGCCCGCACCGGCCGCACCACCGCCCTCACCAGCACCTCCCCACTGCTGCTCGACCAGGCCGACACCGTCCACTACCTGGTGGACGGCAAGGTCGCCGCCAGCGGCACCCACCGCGAACTGCTCCGCACCCAGCCCGGATACCACGCCCTGGTCACCCGCGGCCCCGGCCCCGCCCCCGAGGAGGCCCGATGAGCACCCTGCCGATCGCCACCACCCGCCAGGTCCGGCGGGCCGCCGCCCGGCTGGTCCGCGAGGACGGCCGCGCCTTCGCCGCCGTCCTCGCCCTCAACGGCCTCGCCGCCCTGCTCGGCCTCGCCGGGCCCTGGCTGCTCGGCCGGATCATCGACCGGGTCACCGACCACGCCGGCACCGCCTCCATCGACCGGCTCGGCCTGCTGCTGCTCGGCTGCGCCGCCGCCCAGATCCTCACCGGCCGTCAGGCCCGGTACCTCGCCCACCGGTTCGGCGAGCGGGCCGCCGCCCGGGTCCGTGAACAACTCCTCGACCGGGTCCTCGCCCTGCCCGCCGCCACCGCCGAACGCGCCGGCACCGGCGACCTCACCTCACGCGGCACCACCGACGCCACCGCCGTCGGCGAGACCCTCCGGGACGCCGCGCCGGAACTCTTCGTGGCCGCCGCCCAGTGCCTGTTCATCCTCGGCGCGCTCCTCACCGTCAGCCCCCTGCTGGGCGGTTGCGGCCTCCTCGGGGTCGTCGGCATCTCCCTCGGCGCCCGCTGGTACCTGCGCCGCGCCCGCGCCGCCTACCTCGCCGACCGGGCCGCCGGCGCCGGCCTCGCCGAAACCCTCTCCGCCACCGCGAACGGCGCCCGCACCGTCGACGCCCTCGGCCTCGGCCGGCAGCGGCTCGCCGCCGGCCACCGCGCCATCGACACCGCCAACCGCGCCCGGCTGCGCACCCTCCACCTCCGCCTGCGCTTCTTCGCCGTCATCAACCTCTCGTACACGCTGCCCGTCGTCCTGGTCCTCCCGCTCGGCGCCCTGCTGGTCGCCCACCACACCGTCACCCTCGGCTCGGCCGTCGCCGCCGTCCTGTACCTGCGCCGCATCGAGGAGCCGCTCGACAGCATCGTCGTCCTGCTGGAGACCGTGCAGAGCAGCACCGCCGCGTACGCCCGCATCGAGGGCCTCGCCACCGTCCCCTCACCCGCCCCGCCCGCCGCCCGCGAACCCGCCGACGACCGGATCCGGGTCACCGGCGTCCGCTACGCCTACCCCGACGGACCGGACGTCCTGCACGGCCTCGACCTCGACCTGCGCCCCGGCGAACGCCTCGCCGTGGTCGGCCCCTCCGGCTCCGGCAAGACCACCCTCGGCCGCCTGCTGGCCGGCATCGACCGCCCCCGCACCGGCACCGTCACGGTCGGCGGCGTCCCGCTCGCCGACCTCTCCCCCGAACGGCTGCGCCGTCAGGTCGTCCTGATCACCCAGGAACACCACGTCTTCCTCGGCACGCTCCGCGACAACCTGCGGATCGCCGCCCCCGACGCCGACGACCCCGCCCTGACCGCCGCACTCGACGCCGTCGGCTGGCACCACGACCTCCCCGACGGCCTCGACACCGACCTCGGCTCCACCACCCGCCTCGACGGCGCCCAGGCCCAGCAACTCGCCCTCGCCCGCGTCATCCTGGCCGACCCCCACACCCTGATCCTCGACGAGGCCACCGCCCTCCTCGACCCCACCGCCGCCCGCACCGCCGAACGCGCCCTCGCCGCCACCCTCACCGGCCGCACCGTCATCGCCATCGCCCACCGCCTCCACACCGCCCACGACGCGGACCGCGTGGCCGTCCTCACCCAGGGCCGCCTCACCGACCTCGGCCCCCACCAGACCCTCCTCACCACCGACGGCCCCTACGCCCGCCTCTGGCACTCCTGGCAGGGCTGACCCACAGGGGAAACGGCGAGAGCCCCGCCAACGGACCTACCAGGGGAACGGCAAGCGAGAGCCCCGCCAGGGGCTCGGGGAACGGCGAGGCCGAGTCTGCTGGCGCTCCACAGGGCGCAGAAGGGCCCCGTAGTTTCGGGCCCCCGCCTTGAGCTCCGCCACAACCCGCCGTTCCCCGAGCCCCGGGCCCCTCGCCCCGCGCCCCTCGCCCCTCGCCCCTCGCTTCTCGCTTCTCGCCCCGAGAGGTCAGCGCAGCACCCCCGCCTCAAGTCCCCCCGGCTCCACCGGTACCGCCACCAGCCCCAGTTCCGCGCCGGAGGCGAGTCGGGGATGGGCCGGGAGCACCCGCACCGTGTACCCGAACGGCCCGGTCCGCGACAGTTCGAGGTGGCCCTCGTACCGCACCCGGCCGTCGAGATCGGTCCCGCCGGAGCCGGAGGCCGGCTTCAGTGCGAGTGTCGTCGCCTCCGAGATCCGGTCGCTCTCGTCGACCCGCCCGGCGACGACCTGGACCTCGACGTCCTCCGGTCGGAGCCGTCCGAGCGCGACCTGCACCCGCAGGGCGAGCGTCGCGCCGAGTTCCTGGGCCTCCCCGACGCCGTCCGCCTCGACGTGTTCGACCCGGACCGAGGGCCACGCGTCGCGGACGGTGGCCTTCCAGGCCGCGAGGGCCTTCGCCCCGGCGTGGTCGGAGGCGTCCCCGGCCAGCTGCCGCCGGGCTTCCGCCGCGGGTACGTAGAGCCGCTCCACGTACTCCCGGACCATCCGTCCGGCCAGTACCTTCGGCCCCAGCGTCACCAGGGTGTGCCGGACCATCGAGATCCACCGGTGCGGCAGCCCGTCCGCGGCGCGGTCGTAGAAGCGGGCGGCGACCTGGTGCTCGATCAGGTCGTACAGCGCGGCGGCCTCGATGTCGTCGCGCCGCTCGGCCTCCTTGCTCTCGGGGTCGAGCACGCCCTCGCCGGTGCCGCCGTCGGCGGTGGGGATGGCCCAGCCGTTCTGGCCGTCGTACCACTCGTCCCACCAGCCGTCCAGGATGGACAGGTTGAGGCAGCCGTTGAGCGCGGCCTTCATGCCGGAGGTGCCGCAGGCTTCGAGCGGGCGGAGCGGGTTGTTCAGCCAGACGTCGCAGCCGGGGTAGAGGGCCTTGGCCATCGCCATGTCGTAGTCGGGCAGGAAGACGATCCGGTGCCGCACGGCGGGGTCGTCGGCGAACGCGACGAGGTGCTGGATGAGTCGTTTTCCGCCGTCGTCGGCGGGGTGCGCCTTGCCGGCGACGACGATCTGCACGGGCCGCTCGGGGTGCAGCAGCAGGGAGCGCAGCCGGGCCGGGTCGCGGAGCATCAGGGTGAGCCGCTTGTAGGACGGGACGCGCCGGGCGAAGCCGATGGTGAGGACGTCGGGGTCGAGCACCGTGCCGGTCCAGCCGAGTTCGGCCTCGCCGGCGCCGCGCTGCTGCCAGGAGGCGCGCAGCCGCCGGCGGGCCTCGTCGACGAGTTGGGCGCGCAGGGTTCGGCGCAGTTCCCAGACTTCGGAGTTGCCGATCCGTTCGAGGCCGGTCCACTGGCTCGCGGTGCCGACGGCCATCGCTTCCTCGGCGCGTTCCTGGCCGATCTCGGTGGCGCCGAGCCGGACGACGGCGGGGTCGATCCAGGTGGGGGCGTGCACGCCGTTGGTGATGGAGGTGATCGGGACCTCGGGCGCGTCGAATCCGGGCCACAGTCCGCGGAACATCTCCCGGCTGACGGCGCCGTGCAGGGTGGAGACGCCGTTGGCGCGCTGGGCGAGCCGCAGGCCCATGGCGGCCATGTTGAACAGCTTGGGGTCGCCGCCGGTCCAGTTCTCGGCGCCGAGGGCGAGCACCTGGTCGACGGGGACGCCGGGCAGGGCCGCGTCGCCGCCGAAGTGCCGGGCGATCAGCTCCCGGTCGAAGCGGTCGATGCCGGCGGGGACGGGCGTGTGGGTGGTGAAGACGGTGCCGGCCCGGACGGCTTCGAGGGCGTCGGCGAAGCCGAGGCCGGGGTGGGCGGTGGTGAGTTCGGCGATCCGTTCGAGGCCGAGGAAGCCGGCGTGGCCCTCGTTGGTGTGGAACACCTCGGGTTCGGGGTGGCCGGTGAGGCGGCAGTAGGTGCGGACGGCGCGGACGCCTCCGATGCCGAGCAGTATTTCCTGCAGCAGCCGGTGTTCGCTGCCGCCGCCGTAGAGCCGGTCGGTGACGTCGCGTTCGGCGGGGGTGTTGGCCTCGATGTCGGAGTCGAGCAGCAGCAGTGGGACGCGGCCGACCTGGGCGCGCCACACCTGGGCGGCGAGGGTGCGGCCGCCGGGCAGGGCGAGGTCGATCCGGCAGGGGGTGCCGTCGGTCTCGCGGAGCAGGGTGACGGCGAGCGCGTCGGGGTCGAGCAGGGGGTAGCGCTCCTGCTGCCAGCCGTCCCGGCTGAGGGACTGCCGGAAGTAGCCGTGCCGGTAGAAGAGGCCGACGCCGATGATCGGGACGCCGAGGTCGGAGGCGGCCTTGAGGTGGTCGCCGGCCAGGATGCCGAGGCCGCCGGAGTACTGCGGGAGGGCTGCGGCGATGCCGTACTCGGGCGAGAAGTAGGCGATGCCGGCGGGCGGCTCGCCGCCGAGGTCGTTCGCGGACTGGTACCAGCGCGGGCCGGTGAGGTAGTCGCGCAGGTCGTCGGCCAGGTCGCCGAGCCGGCGCAGGAAGCGCCGGTCGGTGGCCAGCGCGGCCAGCCGGGCGGCGGGCACCTCGCCGAGCAGGCGGACCGGGTCCTCTCCGACGGCGGCCCAGACGTCCGGGTCGACGGAGCGGAACAGTTCCCTGGTCTCGGAGTGCCAGGACCAGCGGAGGTTCAGCGCGAGCTCGTGCAGTGGCTGCAGTTGTTCGGGCAGGACGGTGCGGACGGTGAACCTGCGAATTGCCTTCACGACTTGAAGCGTAGACCCGGGAGCGGGCCTGACAGGGCGTCAACTTGCGGTCGCCCCACCCGTTCGGAGCAGCGTTGAGATCGTTTCGGGCGCGTGGTGGCAAATCCCGGCGCACGGGGGGCGCAGGCTGGGAACGGACGCGCCGTCGGGTGTGAACTCCTGGGGACGGAGGTGTGGTGGAGGCCTGTTCCGTCGCTGCATACCGGCTGAAACCGCGCGCCTACCCGCCCGTAGCCCTTGCCCGGAATGCGAGGATGCAACAAGGTCGTGGGTGCCGCCGGTGCACGATCGGACGGTCGTCGCCCGCTGCCTCCGGCCGGTGCTGTTCCGGTTCTGACGTGCCCTCACCTCCTTTAGCCCATTCGGCCCCAGTAGCCGTGTCTTCGCGTGTCCTTGTTCCCTGGCCGGTCGTTTTCCGGTGAGTTGGGTCATGCGGGGGCGTGCACCGAGCGACGTGCGCCGGGTCACGCGCGTCCGGCGCTGCGGCGGCCGTGCGGGCGGGGCGGCCGGGCCCGTCGGCGCGGCGCCGACACCGGCCGCACGTCCTTCCTCACCCAGCAGTCCTCCCGGTACTCTCCCGGCGTCGCCCGCCGGGAGAGCTGCCGCCGATCTCGGGCAGGAGCTTGGCATGCACGGCGACACGCGGGACCAGTCCACGGTGCCGACGGACCACACCCCTGACGGACCGTCGACCGGGGAACCCCCGGTGCCGGCCCCGCGCACCGCGGCGGCCCGCAGGCGGACGGCCGCACCGGCCGCGAAGCGCGCCGCGGGCACCCCGCGCAAGGCCGCGTCGAAACGGACCACCACCGTCAGGTCCGCGGCGGCCGCCGCACCCACTGGCAAGGCGCCCGCCGCCACCGCCTCCCCGGCGGCGAACCCCTCCGACACCCCGCCGGCCGGCCGCAAGTCCGCGGCGTCCCCGTCCGCGAAGCGCGCCGCGCCCGCCCGGCCGGCCCGTCCCACCCGCACCACGACAGAGAGCGACACCGTGATCGGCCGCATCCCCGTCCTTGACGTGACCCCGCTCGTCGACGCCGGCCGGCGTCCGGCCAAGGCCGTGGAGGGCGAACGCTTCCTGGTCTCCGCCACGGTCTTCCGGGAGGGCCACGACGCGGTGGGGGCCAACGTGGTGCTGCGCGACCCGCGCGGCCGGTCCGGCCCGTGGACGCCGATGCGCGAGCTGTCCGAGGGCAGCGACCGCTGGGGCGCGTACGTCACGCCGACCGCGCCGGGCCGCTGGTCGTACCTGGTGGAGGCGTGGAGCGACCCGGTGGCCACCTGGCGCAAGCACGCGGCGGTGAAGCTGCCGGCCGGGATCGACACCGCGCTGGTGCTGGAGGAGGGCGCCCAGTTGCTGGAGCGGGCCGCCGCCGGGGTGCCGAAGAAGGACGGCCGGGCCCAGGTGCTGGCCGCGGTGGACGCGCTGCGCGACCCCGGCCTGCCGCCGCTGAGCCGCTACGCGGCGGCGCTGGTCCCGGAGGTGACGGCGCTGCTGGCCCGCTTCCCGCTGCGCGAGCTGGTCTCCTCGACCCGCCCGCAGCCGCTCCAGGTGGACCGCAAGCGGGCGCTGTTCGGCGCCTGGTACGAGTTCTTCCCGCGCTCGGAGGGCGCGGTGGTCGACCCGAACGGGGTGGAGGCGCCGGTCTCCGGCACGTTCCGGACGGCCGCCGAGCGGCTGCCCGCGGTCGCCGCGATGGGCTTCGACGTGGTGTACCTGCCGCCGATCCACCCGATCGGCCGGGCCCATCGCAAGGGCCCGGACAACTCCCTGACGGCGGGTCCGCGGGACGTCGGCTCGCCGTGGGCGATCGGCTCCCCGGAGGGCGGGCACGACGCGGTCCACCCCGACCTGGGCACGCTGGAGGACTTCGACCACTTCGTGGCGGAGGCGGGCGCGCTGGGCCTGGAGGTGGCGCTGGACTTCGCGCTGCAGTGCTCGCCGGACCACCCGTGGGTGCACAAGCACCCGGAGTGGTTCAGCCACCGGGCGGACGGCACCATCGCGTACGCGGAGAACCCGCCGAAGAAGTACCAGGACATCTACCCCGTCAACTTCGACCAGGACTTCGACGGCATCGTCCGCGAGACGGTGCGGATCCTGCGGTTCTGGATGGGCCACGGGGTGCGGATCTTCCGCGTCGACAACCCGCACACCAAACCGGTGAACTTCTGGGAGAAGGTCCTCGCGGACATCGCCCGCACCGACCCCGACGTGCTGTTCCTGGCGGAGGCGTTCACCCGCCCGGCGATGATGCACACCCTGGGCAAGATCGGCTTCCACCAGTCCTACACGTACTTCACCTGGCGCAACACCAAGGCCGAGCTGACCGAGTACCTGACCGAGCTGGCGGGCGACGCCGCCGCGTACATGCGGCCGAACTTCTTCGCCAACACCCCGGACATCCTGCCCGAGTACCTGCAGACCGGCGGTCCGGCGGCGTTCGCGGTGCGCGCGGTGCTGGCGGCGACGCTGTCGCCGACCTTCGGCGTGTACGCGGGCTTCGAGCTGTTCGAGAACGAGCCCGCCAGGCCCGGTTCGGAGGAGTACCTGCACTCGGAGAAGTACGAGCTGCGGCCGCGCGACTGGTCCCGGCAGGACACCCTCGCGCCGCTGCTGACCGCCCTGAACCGGCTGCGCCGCCGGCACCCCGCGCTCCAGCAGCTGCGGGACCTGCGCTTCCACCCCGTCGACAACGAGCGGATCCTCGCGTTCTCCAAGACCGCCGTCACCGAGGACGGCCTGGAGGACCAGGTGATCTGCGTGGTCAACCTGGACCCGCACCACGTCCAGGAGGCCACGGTGACGCTCGACGTGCCGGGGCCGCTGACGGTGCACGACGAGCTGACCGGCGCGACGTACGCCTGGGGCCGTCACAACTACGTCCGGCTCGATCCCTCTTCCGGGCCGGCCCACCTCCTCACGGTTCGGAGGAACCCGCAGTGACAGTCAACGAGCCCGTCCCCGACACCTTCGCCGACACCCCCGCCCGGGACCGCGACCCCGAGTGGTTCAAACGCGCGGTCTTCTACGAGGTCCTGGTGCGTTCGTTCCAGGACAGCAACGGCGACGGCGTCGGTGACCTCAAGGGGCTCACCTCGCGGCTCGACTACCTCCAGTGGCTGGGTGTGGACTGCCTCTGGCTGCCCCCGTTCATGAACTCCCCCCTGCGGGACGGCGGTTACGACGTCTCGGACTACCAGTCGGTGCTCCCGGAGTTCGGCAACCTGGCCGACTTCGTGGAGTTCGTCGACGCGGCGCACGCCCGCGGCATGCGGGTGATCATCGACTTCGTGGTGAACCACACCAGCGACCAGCACGCGTGGTTCCAGGCCTCCCGCAGCGATCCGGAGGGCCCGTACGGCGACTTCTACATGTGGGCCGACGACGACAAGCAGTACCCGGACGCGCGGATCATCTTCGTCGACACCGAGACCTCCAACTGGACGTACGACCCGGTCCGCAAGCAGTACTACTGGCACCGGTTCTTCAGCCACCAGCCGGATCTGAACTACGACAATCCGCGGGTGCAGGAGGAGGTGATGGCGGCCCTGCGGTTCTGGCTGGACCTCGGCATCGACGGCTTCCGGCTGGACGCGGTGCCGTACCTGTACGCCCGGGAGGGCACCAACTGCGAGAACCTGCCGGAGACGCACGACTTCCTGCGGATGGTCCGCAAGGAGATCGACGCCAACTACCCGGACACCGTGCTGCTCGCCGAGGCCAACCAGTGGCCGGAGGACGTGGTCGACTACTTCGGCGACTTCGGCTCCGGCGGCGACGAGTGCCACATGGCGTTCCACTTCCCGGTGATGCCGCGGATCTTCATGGCGGTCCGCCGGGAGTCCCGCTACCCGGTGTCGGAGATCCTGGCGAAGACCCCGGAGATCCCGTCCGGCTGCCAGTGGGGCATCTTCCTGCGCAACCACGACGAGCTGACCCTGGAGATGGTCACCGACGAGGAGCGCGACTACATGTACGCGGAGTACGCGAAGGACCCGCGGATGCGGGCCAACGTGGGCATCCGCCGCCGGCTCTCCCCGCTGCTGGAGAACGACCGCAACCAGGTCGAGCTGTTCACCGCGCTGCTGCTCTCGCTGCCCGGCAGCCCGGTCCTGTACTACGGCGACGAGATCGGCATGGGCGACAACATCTGGCTCGGCGACCGGGACGGCGTGCGCACCCCGATGCAGTGGACGCCGGACCGCAATGCGGGTTTCTCCTCGGCCGACCCGGGCAGGCTCAGTCTGCCGCCCATCATGGATCCGGTGTACGGCTATCAGGTGACCAACGTCGAAGCGCAGCAGAGCAGTTCGAGTTCGCTGCTGCACTGGACGCGTCGCATGATCGAGATCCGCAAGCTCAACCCCGCGTTCGGCCTCGGCAGCTACACCGAGCTGCCCTCCAGCAACCCCGCGGTGCTGGCCTTCGTGCGCGAGTACGAGGGCGACCTGGTCATGTGCGTGAACAACTTCTCGCGGTTCGCGCAGCCGACCGAACTGGACCTGCGGCAGTACGGGGGGCGGTACCCGGTCGAGCTGATCGGCGGCGTGCGCTTTCCCACCATCGGCGAGTGGCCGTACCTGCTGACGCTGGCCGGCCACGGCTTCTACTGGTTCCAGCTGCGGCAGTCCCCGGCGAAGGCGGCCGGGGCGGCCTAGCGGCGGGAGCCGCCGCGCCACGCCCACGCACCGACGATCCCCCAGGCCCCGATCGGGACACCCCCTCCGTGGGCGCGCAAGCCGCGTCGCGCGCCCCCGGAGGTCTTCGCACCACCGCGTACGGAGAACAGCCCAACGGCCATCCACACGAAGGCGTGACACCGAGCCCGTGGCTCGCGTGCCGTCGCCGCCGCGCCGTCGAAATCCGGAAGAGTGAAGGGCCCGGCCACGATCCGTCGGGCAGCCGCCCGCTTCCGGGGAAAGGGAGTCATGTCCGAAACCTCCCGTTCTCGAGCCCACCTGCACCACGATCCGTCCGCCGCCCCCGGGCCGGTCGGGACGCGGGCGCCGGGGGTCCGGAGAACCGCCGCGGGAGTCAGCGAGCTGGTCCAGTCGGCCCTGCCGCTGATCGCCGACTGGCTCCCCACCCAGCGCTGGTACGCCGGCAAGGGCCGGCCGATCGCCGCGCTCGTGCCGGTGATCGGCACGCCGCTCCAGGTCGGCGACCCGGCCCTGCTGCACCTGCTGCTGCGGGTGGACCACGGCGGCGCGGCCGGCGGCCCCGGCGACGTGTACCAGCTGCTGCTGGGCATCCGCTCGGACCGGCCCGCGGCGGTCGGGCGGCCGGCGGTGCTGGGCCGGCTGACGGGCGGCACCTACGACGGCGCGGTGCTCTACGACGCGGTCCACGACCCGGAGCTGACGGGCCGCCTGCTGGAGCACCTGGCCACCGGCGACCGGTTCGGCTCGCTGTCCTTCCGCCGCACCCCCGGGCCGGGCCTGCCCGGCAACCTGCCGGGGCGGGCGTCCACCGCGGAGCAGTCCAACTCCTCGGTGATCTACGACACCGCCTTCATCCTGAAGCTGTTCCGCCGGATCAGTCCCGGGACCAACCCCGACCTGGAACTGTCCCTGGCGCTGTCCCGGGCCGGCTCGACCCGCATCCCCCGGGTCGCCGCCTGGTTCGAGTGCCGGATGGAGCGCGCCGAGCCCGCCACCCTGGGCCTGCTGCAGCGCTACCTGCCGGACGCCGAGGACGGCTGGGAGCTGGCGCTCGACCAGGTCGCCCGGCTGAAGGGCGACCCGTCGCCGGGCAACTTCGCCATCGAGGCGCACCGGCTGGGCCGGGCCACCGCCGAGGTGCACCGGGTGCTGGCCCGCTCGATGCCCACCGCCCGCCTCGACCGGCCGCGGATCGCCGAACTGGCCGGCGCGATGGCCGACCGGCTGGACTCGGCGGTCGCCGCCGTCCCCGGCCTGCTGCGCTACCGCTCCGCCCTGCGCGGCGCGTTCCAGCAGCTGACGGACGCCCACCTGGACGGGCTGCCGGTCCAGCGCATCCACGGCGACCTGCACCTCGGCCAGGCCATGCGCACCCCGCAGGGCTGGGTGCTGCTGGACTTCGAGGGCGAGCCGGCCAAGCCGCTGGCCGAACGCCGGCTGCCGCAGCCCGCGCTGCGCGACGTCGCCGCGATGCTCCGCTCCTTCGACTACGCGGCCGCCCACCTGCTGGCCGGCTCCCCCGCCCAGGACCCGCACCTGGCCCACCTGGCCGCCGCCTGGGCGGCCCGCAACCGGGCCGCGTACTGCGCCGGCTACACGGCCGGCGGCGGTGCCGACCCGTCCGCGTCGCCGGAGCTGATGCGCGCCCTGGAGATCGACAAGGCCGTGTACGAGGTGGTGTACGAGGCGCGGCACCGGCCGGGCTGGCTGCCGATCCCGCTGGCCGCGATCAACCGCCTGGCCGACTCCGTCTGACCGGCCGCCCGGCCGTCCGGCCGGGCGGCCCGCTCTCCCGGCACCGAACCCGTCCCCGTCCGCAGGAATCCTGGAGGCCTCCGCCGTGACCCCGCTCGGTCCGCTCGACCCGTCCCTTCCGGCCGACCGCCCGTCGGCCGTACCGGCCACCTTCCGGAACGGCGAGCGCGCCAGGGGGGCCGGAGGCGCGTCCCCGGCCAGGCCCGCGCGGGCGCAGGGCGCGACGCCCGGGCCCGTGGCCGCCCCGAAGTCCGGGAAGTCCGGGAAGCCGGGGGGTGCGGCCAGGGCCGGCCGGGCCGAGCGGGCGGCGAAGCCCCGTGCGGCGGCGCCGGTGCGGCTCGTCCCGGGCTCGGCACTGCGGCTGCCCGAGGCGCCGCTGCCGCCCGCCGAGGTGGACCGCCTGGTGTCCGGCGCGCACCACGACCCGCACGCCCTGCTGGGTGCGCACGCGCTGCCGTCGGGCACCGCGATCCGGGTGCTGCGCCCGTTCGCGGAGCGGGTGGTGGTGGAGACCGCCCTCGGCCCGGCGGAGCTGACGCACCAGCAGGCGGGCCTGTTCACGGGCCTGTTGACCGGCCAGCGGTTCCCGGCCTACACGCTGAGGGTCACGTACCCGGGCGGGGAGCCGCTGGAGCAGCACGACGGCTACCGGTTCGCCCCGACGCTCGGCGAACTGGACCTGCACCTGATCTCGGAGGGCCGGCACGAGCAGCTGTGGCACGCGCTCGGCTCGCACGTGCGCACCGTGGAGGGGGTGGCCGGCACCTCGTTCGCGGTGTGGGCGCCGAACGCGGTCGGGGTGCGGCTGATCGGCTCGTTCAACCACTGGGACGGCACCGCGCACCCGATGCGCTCGCTGGGCTCGTCCGGCGTGTGGGAGCTGTTCGTGCCGGGCCTCGGCGAGGGCGAGCAGTACAAGTACCAGATCCTGACCCGCAGCGGCCGGGTGGTGGAGAAGGCCGACCCGCTGGCCCGGGCCGCGCAGTGCCCGCCGGACACCGCCTCGGTGGTGACGGTCTCCCGGCACGAGTGGCAGGACGCCGAGTGGATGGCGGCCCGGGCGCAGACCGTCCACCACCGCGCCCCGATGTCGGTCTACGAGCTGCACCTCGCCTCCTGGCGCCCCGATCTGACCTCGTACCGGCAGATCGCCGAGGTGCTGCCCGGCTACCTGAAGGAACTGGGCTTCACCCACGTCGAGTTCATGCCGGTGATGGAGCATCCGTTCGGCGGCTCCTGGGGCTACCAGGTGTCCGGCTTCTACGCGCCGACGGCCCGGCTCGGCAGCCCCGACGACTTCCGGTACCTGGTCGACACGCTGCACCGGAGCGGCATCGGCGTGCTGGTGGACTGGGTGCCCGCGCACTTCCCGAAGGACGACTTCGCGCTGGCCCGCTTCGACGGCGAGCCGCTGTACGAGCCGGCCGATCCGCAGCGCGCCGAGCACCCCGACTGGGGGACGCTGGAGTTCGACTACGGCCGCACCGAGGTCCGCAACTTCCTGGTCGCCAACGCGGTGTACTGGTGCGAGGAGTTCCACGTCGACGGCCTGCGGGTGGACGCGGTCGCCTCGATGCTCTACCTCGACTACTCCCGCGAGGGCGGCGGTTGGACGCCGAACCGGTTCGGCGGGCGGGAGAACCTGGACGCGGCGTCGTTCCTCCAGGAGATGAACGCCACCGTGTACCGGCGCTGCCCGGGCGTGCTGACGGTCGCCGAGGAGTCCACCGCCTGGGACGGCGTCACCCGGCCCACCGACTCCGGGGGCCTGGGCTTCGGCCTGAAGTGGAACATGGGCTGGATGCACGACTCGCTGGTCTACATGTCCAAGGAGCCGGTGCACCGCAAGTACCACCACAACGAGATGACCTTCTCGATGGTGTACGCGTACTCGGAGAACTACATCCTGCCGATCTCGCACGACGAGGTGGTGCACGGCAAGCAGGCGCTGGTCTCCAAGATGCCCGGCGACTGGTGGCAGCAGCGCGCCAACCACCGCGCCTACCTGGGCTTCATGTGGGCCCACCCGGGCAAGCAACTGCTGTTCATGGGCCAGGAGTTCGCCCAGGGCGCGGAGTGGGACCACGAGCACGGCCCGCAGTGGTGGGTGCTCGACGAGGCGTGGGCGGCGCACCAGGACCACCGGGGCGTGCAGCGCCTGGTCGGCGACCTCAACCGGGTCTACCGCGACACCCCGGCGCTGTACGAGCAGGACACCGTGCCGGCCGGCTTCCGCTGGCTGGACGGCGGCGCGGCCGAGGACAACGCGCTGTCCTTCGTCCGGTTCGCCGCCGACGGCAGCCCGCTGGTGGCGGTCTCCAACTTCTCCCCGGTGGTCCGGCACGGCTTCCGGGTGGGCCTGCCCCGGCTGGAGGGCCGCGACCAGCTGTGGGAGGAGGTGCTGAACACCGACGCGGTCCGGTACGGCGGCAGCGGCGTCGCCAACTCGCGTCCGGTGAAGGCGGAGGGCTCCGAGTGGAACGGCCAGCCCCGCTCGGCCGAGCTGGTGCTGCCGCCGCTGGCCACCGTCTGGCTGCGTCCGGTCCGTTGACGGCCTGACGGCCCGTCGGATCGCACACCGAGGACCTCCGGCCCCCCGACCGGCCCTAACGGCAGTGCCGCAACCCGGTCCGAATGTCGTACGAAGGTATGGTCAAGATGACCGCAGCCTGAGACAGACGGACGGGGAGCTCCACCGTGGCGAGCAGCGTGTACGTGACCGGGATCGACCGGGGGGACGGCCGGCAGGCCGTGGAACTCGGGGTCATGGAACTGCTCACCCGCCAGGTGGACCGGGTCGGGGTGTTCCGCCCCCTGGTGCACACCCCGGACGGCGGCCGCTCCACCACCGACCACGTGGTGGAGCTGCTGCGCACCCGCTACCGCCTCGACCTGCCCGTCTCCGAGCTGTACGGGCTGACCTACGACGAGGCGGCCGCCCTCCAGGCCGCCCGCGGCCAGGACGAACTGGTCTCCCAACTGGTCGACCGGTTCCACCAGTTGGAGCGGCGCTGCCAGGCGGTGCTGGTGCTCGGCACCGACTTCTCGGGCACCAACATCCCGGACGAACTGGCCTTCAACGCGCGGCTGGCGAACGAGTTCGGGGCGAGCGTGCTCCCGGTGGTCGGCGGCCGCCAGGACGACCCGCAGGCGGTGGTGGCGGAGGTCCGCAACGCCCACCGCGCGTACCGGGACCTGGGCTGCTCGATCCTGGCGATGATCGCCAACCGGGTGGCGCCGGGCGCCAAGCAGCAGGTGCAGCGGGCCCTGACCGAGAAGCTGCCGGTGCCGGTCTACGTGATCCCGGAGGAGCCGGCGCTCGCCGCGCCGACCGTCGCGCAGCTGGTCGAGGCGACCGGCGCGCAGGTGCTGCTGGGCGATGCGGCGGGCCTGTCCCGGGACGTGCGGGGCTTCGTGTTCGGCGGGGCGATGCTGCCGACCTTCCTGAACGCGCTGACCGAGGGCGCGCTGGTGGTGACCCCCGGCGACCGGGCCGACCTGCTGATCGGCTCGCTGGCGGCGCACGCCGCCGGCGCCCCGCCGATCGCCGGCGTGCTGCTGACGCTCGGTCAGCACCCGGGCCCGGACGTGATGGCGCTGGCCTCCCGGCTGGCGCCCGGCACCCCGGTCGCCGAGGTGACCGAGGGCTCCTGGCTGACCGCCGCGGCGCTCACCCACCTGGAGGGCCGGATCGGCCCCGACAACCCGCGGAAGGCCGAGATCGCCCTCGGCCTGTTCGAACTGCACGTCGACACCGCCGAGTTGACCAGCCGGATCGAGCTCAGCCGCTCCGAGCGGGTCACCCCGATGATGTTCGAGCACGCCCTGCTGGAGCGGGCCCGCGCCGAGCGCCGCCACATCGTGCTGCCGGAGGGCGCCGAGGACCGCGTGCTGCGCGCCGCCGAGGTGCTGCTGCGCCGCAACATCTGCGACCTGACCCTGCTCGGCGAGCCGGAGGCCGTGCACCGCCGGGCCGCCGCGCTGGGCATCGAGTTCCCGCCGGCCGACGGGTCCGGCGCCCGGGTGCGGATCGTCGACCCGGCGACCAGCCCGCTGCGCCAGCGCTTCGCCGAGCTGTACGCGAAGGCCCGCGCGCACAAGGGCATGACGATCGAGCGGGCCCTCGACGTGGTCACCGACGTCTCGTACTTCGGCACCCTGATGGTGCAGGAGGGCATCGCGGACGGCATGGTGTCCGGCGCGGTGCACTCGACGGCGGCGACCATCCGCCCCGCGTTCGAGGTGATCAAGACCTCGCCGGGCGCGGCGATCGTCTCCTCGGTGTTCTTCATGTGCCTGGCCGACAAGGTGCTGGTGTACGGCGACTGCGCGGTCAACCCGGACCCGGACGCCCAGCAGCTGGCCGACATCGCGATCCAGTCCGCCGAAACGGCGGCCCAGTTCGGGGTGGAGCCGCGGGTGGCGATGCTGTCCTACTCGACCGGCACCTCCGGCTCCGGCGCGGACGTGGACAAGGTCCGCAGGGCCACCGAGCTGGTCCGCGCGCTGCGGCCCGACCTGCTGGTGGAGGGGCCGATCCAGTACGACGCGGCGGTGGACGCGCACGTCGCGGCGACCAAGCTGCCGGGCTCGCCGGTGGCCGGCCGGGCCACCGTGCTGATCTTCCCGGACCTGAACACCGGCAACAACACCTACAAGGCGGTGCAGCGCTCGGCCGGCGCGATCGCGGTCGGCCCGGTGCTGCAGGGCCTGAACAAGCCGGTGAACGACCTGTCCCGGGGCGCCCTGGTCGAGGACATCGTCAACACCGTGGCGATCACCGCGATCCAGTCCCAGACCCAGTCCGCCGACGGAGGCGCGAAGTGACCACCGGTACCCGTGTCCTGGTGCTGAACGCCGGGTCGTCCTCGGTGAAGTACCAGCTGATCGACATGCTGGACGGCTCCCGGCTGGCCTCCGGCCTGGTGGAGCGGATCGGCGAGCCCGCCGGCCGGCTGCTGCACCTGCCGCTGACCGGCGAACCGCGCGAGACGGTGCGGCGGTTCGCCGACCACGACGGGGCGCTGCACGCCGTCGCCGAGGAGCTGGCCGCCGACCTGATGGGCCTGGACTCGCCCGAGCTCGCGGCCATCGGCCACCGGGTGGTGCACGGCGGGCTGCGCTTCACCCGGCCGACGCTGATCACCGACGCGGTCGTCGCGGAGATCCGCCGGCTGATCCCGGTGGCGCCGCTGCACAACCCGGCCAACATCACCGGCATCGAGGTGGCCCGCTCGATCCGCCCCGACCTGCCGCAGGTCGCGGTCTTCGACACCGCGTTCCACGCCACCCTGCCCGAGCACGCGGCCCGGTACGCGATCGACCGGAAGACCGCCGACGAGCACCGGGTGCGCCGCTACGGCTTCCACGGCACCTCGCACCAGTACGTCTCCCGGGCCACCGCCCGCCTGCTGGGCCGCGACCCGGCCGAGGTGAACGTGATCGTGCTGCACCTGGGCAACGGCGCCTCGGCGTCGGCGGTGGCCGGCGGGGTGTGCGTGGAGACCTCGATGGGCCTGACCCCGCTGGAGGGCCTGGTGATGGGCACCCGTTCCGGTGACGTCGACCCGGGCCTGGTGTTCCACCTGCACCGGGTGGGCGGCCTGACGATCGATCAGATCGACGACCTGCTGAACCGCCGCAGCGGCCTGCTCGGCCTGTGCGGCGACAACGACATGCGCGAGGTGGTGCGCCGGGCCACCGGAGGGGCGGCGCGGAGCGCCTCGAACGAGGGAGGCGAGGAGCGCCGGGAGGGCGTGGACGAGGACGCCAAGTTGGCCTTCGACTCGTACGTGCACCGGATCCGCCGCTACCTGGGCGGGTACTACGCGGTGCTCGGGCGGGTGGACGCGGTGGCGTTCACCGCGGGTGTCGGGGAGAACTCCGTGGAGGTCCGGGCCGCGGTCTGTGCCAATCTGGAGGAACTGGGAATTTCGGTGGATCCCGACCTGAACGCGGTGCACTCGCGGCAGGCCCGGGTGATCTCGCCGTCCTACGGCCGGGTGACCGTCGCCGTGGTGCCCACCGACGAGGAACTGGAGATCGCCCAGCAGACGTTCGCGCTGGTCCACGAGGTGTAGGCCCGGCGCGGGATGACTACCCGTCAGTATCCCACCCCTCGGAATGTTCGTTGGCGATATCTGACGATTCGAGCTGAATGCACCGATAACACGAACGGATAGACTGACGGATATGCGCCGAGCGAAAATTGTCTGCACCCTGGGTCCTGCCACGGACTCCTACGAACAGCTGAAGGCCATCGTCGAAGCGGGCATGAACGTCGCCCGACTGAACATGAGCCACGGCTCCCACGCCGAGCACGAGGACCGGTACCGCCGGGTCCGCCAGGTGTCGGAGGACACCGGCCGCACCATCGGCGTGCTGGCCGACCTGCAGGGCCCCAAGATCCGTCTGGCGACCTTCGCCAACGGCCCGGTGACCGTTGACAACGGCGACACGTTCACCATCACCACCGAGGACGTCCCCGGTGACCAGCACATCTGCGGCACCACCTACAAGGGCCTGCCGGGCGACGTGAAGCCCGGCGACCCGATCCTGATCAACGACGGCGTCATCGCCCTGGAGGTCGTCAGCGTCGACGGCCCGCGGGTGAAGACCGTGGTGGTCGAGGGCGGTGTGCTCTCCAACAACAAGGGCATCAACCTGCCCGGCGCGGCCGTCAACGTGCCCGCCCTGTCCGAGAAGGACAAGGAGGACCTGCGCTTCGCCCTCCAGCTGGGCGTCGACATGGTCGCGCTGTCCTTCGTCCGCAACGCCGCGGACATCGACGACGTCCACAAGGTCATGGACGAGGTCGGCATTCGTGTGCCGGTCATCGCCAAGATCGAGAAGCCGCAGGCCGTCGAGGCGATGGAGGAGATCGTCCTCGCCTTCGACGCGATCATGGTGGCCCGCGGCGACCTGGCGGTCGAGTACCCGCTGGAGAAGGTCCCGCTGGTGCAGAAGCGCCTGGTCACCCTGGCCCGCCGGAACGCGAAGCCGGTCATCGTCGCCACCCAGATGATGGAGTCGATGATCCACGCCTCGCGCCCGACCCGCGCCGAGGTCTCCGACGTCGCCAACGCGATCCTGGACGGCGCGGACGCGGTCATGCTGTCCGCCGAGTCCAGCGTCGGCAAGTACCCGGTCGAGACCGTCAAGACCATGAGCAAGATCGCCGAGAAGGCCGAGGAGGAGCTGCTCTCGCAGGGTCTCCAGCCGCTCAACCCGGGCCGCAAGCCGCGCACCCAGGGCGGTTCGGTCGCCCGCGCCGCCACCGAGCTGGGCGACTTCCTCGACGGCAAGGCGCTGATCGCGTTCACCAAGTCCGGTGACACCGCCCGCCGGCTGTCCCGCTACCGCTCGCCGATCCCGGTGATCGCCTTCACCCCGGACGTCGCCACCCGCAACCAGCTCTCGCTGAGCTGGGGCGTCGAGGCGTACGTCACCGAGCAGGTGGCCACCACGGACGCGATGGTCGAGCAGGTCGACAGCGAGCTGCTGAAGATGGGCCGCCTCGCCGAGGGCGACACCGTGATCGTCACCGCCGGCGTGCCGGTCGGCATCCCCGGCACCACCAACATGGTCCAGGTCCACCACCTGGGCACCCGCGGCGGCCGCTGAGCCGGCCGGAGGAACCAGCAGGGGCGGGACCCGATGTGCTCGGGTCCCGCCCCTGCGGCGTTCGCGCGACGTCTGTGACGGCGGGTCAGCCGTCGTACGGCTCCTTGTCGTTGAACAGCCGCATGCCCGGGATGGTCAGGTCGCCGCCGAACTGGCCGGCCTGCACCGCCTTGGCGTCGGTGAGGGTCAGGTCCAGCGGGATCGGCACCGCGCCCAGCAGGTCCCACAGCCACTTCGGCAGGGTGTCCGGGGTCAGCGTGATCGGGCCCAGGTCGATGGGTATCGGCAGGCCGTAGACGGCCGCCAGGTGCCCGGACAGGCTCTCCACGTACATGGTGATCGGGCCGTTGCGCATGGTGGAGGTCGATCCCTGACGGCTCTTCACGTGGAAGGTCAGACCGGGGATCTGGATGGTCGACATGTCGAGGTTCTCGATGTCGACGCTGTCGGTGGTGAACTTCAGCACCCGCTTGGTGCCGCTCTCCGTGGTGACGTCGTAGACGCCGTTGAACACCGAGCCGTGCAGCGCCAGCCGGGTCGAGTGCAGCACCCAGTTCTGGTCCGGCACCACGTGCCCGCTCGGCGCGGCCTTCGCCGCCAGGCCCCTGGTGCTCACCAGGCAGTTCGGGTCGTCGGACGCCGGGGCGGACGGCGCCGTCGTCGGCGCCCCGGTCGACGGGGCCTTCGTGCCGCCGCCGGCCGCGGGCGCGGACGGACCGGCCGTCCCCTGCGGCGTGCCGGGCGTCGAGGGCCCGGCGGTGGCACCGCCGCCCGCCGACGGGCTGGGGGTCGCGGACGGCTTCGCGGTCGGGCTCGGCGTGGCGGGCGCGGAGGACGCGGCCTTCGGCGTGGGCGACGGGGAGGCGCTCGCGGCGGCCCCCGGGTGGATCAGGTTGTTCCACCAGTCGTCGATCACCCCGGCCTGCTGCACGCCGCCGCCCGCCGCGCCGGTGTTCGGCGTCACGTAGGTGGCGGGCTGCACGGCGGCCGGGCCGGTGAACACCGCGGGCACCGCGGCGGCGCTGCCCGCGGGGGCCTGCCCGGACTGGACGGCCGCCGCCTGGCCGACCGAGGAGTCCGGCAGCACCTTGATCTCGCTCTTCGGGACCGGCGTCTCCTTGAGCACGGTGTCCGGGCTGCTCGCGCAACTGCCGGACTGCGGGTCCGCGGCGACGGCCAGGGTCGGCGTGTACGCGGCGCCGACCAGCAGCGCGGTCGGCACGGCGGCGATCGCCAGCGCCCGTCCGCGCAGCCGGGACCGAATGCCTTCACGTGGCACTGCGTGCCGCGGACCGGGCTCCGCCGGCTTCTCGGCGTCCGTCACGGCCGCTCCCCCTCCGGCTCGGCCGCCGGTGCGGCGCCGTACTCCAGCGGCTGCTCGGCGGCGGCCTGCGCGGGCAGCGGCGCGGTCGGCGCAGCCTGCTCGGCGACGGTCGCCTCCGCGGTCTCCGGGCCGGCGGCCGGGAGCGGCTGCAGCGGCGCCCAGGAGACCAGCAGGCCGCCGGCGATCAGGCCGGGGACCAGGCCCATGCCGAAGCCGCCCAGGTTGGAGACCGGGATGGAGATCAGCGCCAGGATGGTGGTCGCCACTCCGCAGAAGATCCGCACCAGCGGCTGGAACCACGCGGTCAGGCCGAGCACGATCAGCAGGATGCCGATGATCATCGAGCCGGCGCCCGCGGTGGTGGACATCGCCACCGTCAGACCGCCCAGGCTGAGGTGGGCGTACGGGAAGTAGAGGATCGGGAGGCCGGCGATCATGGCCAGCAGGCCACCCCAGAACGGCCGGGTGCGCCGCCAGGCGCGGAACCCTCGCCGACCTCGGCTGGCCAAGCCGGCCGGGCCCTCGGGCCAGGCCTCGACGGTTGCGCTGGACATGGTGCGACTCCTCGATGGTGGGTCCGAGGGGAAATACGGATGGCCCCGGGTGTGCCGGGGTGCGGCCCGAGGGAGCGGCGGCGTGCCGCCCCCTCGAACCGGTGGTCCGCGGTCGGGCCCGTCACCGACGGGCCGTCAGCAGCGGACTAGTAGCACTCGTTGGCGCCCTGGGTGATGTTCAGCTTCAGGCCCGGGAGCGTGAAGGTGCCGGCCGAGGTGGCGTACGCGGTCTGCTGGACCTTGGACAGCTCGGCGGTCTTGGCGGACTGCGCGAAGCCCTGCGCGCCGGTCGGCAGCGAGCCGCCGTCGGCCTTCAGCTTGTCGATCGCGGAGCCCTGCAGGGTGCTGGCGTCCTGGCCGATGTTGATGTTGCCGAACTTGGCGTCGGCGTTCAGCTGGTTCAGGTCGATCAGCAGCTGCTGGGCGTCGACCGGGTTCTTCGCGTCCTGGCCGGCCTTGAGGACCAGGGTCCACTTGCCGAGCGGGCCGAGGTCGGTGACGACCGACTGGCACAGGTTCTGCAGGGTGGCGTGGTCGAACGCCGAGATGGCGACCGGGTGCGGGGTCTTGTTGGCCTCCATGTCGACGCCGCCGAACTGCGAGAAGCCCTCGCCCTTCAGCTGGTCGACGGTGACCTTGAACTGCTGGCCGGAGACCGAGAACGAGGCCGCCAGCGCGGAGTTGGCCAGGGAGACGCCGATCGCGGCGGTGGCCGCGACGCTGGGCACCATCACCAGGGCGAAGCGCTTCCAGCGGGTCTTGCCGTAAGACGTGGACATGCGAGTCCTCCTTCTAGGACGTACATCTCCGGCCGTTCCGGTGCGTCCCGCACAGGGTTCGGCCCGGGATGGGAGAGAGCTACGTCCTCGGTAGCGGAGAGCGCCGGGAGCCGTGGGGACGGCGTACGGCGATCACCCCCGAGCGACAACCGTGCGAGCGCGCGGGCTGCGCGACCGCCGAGGCCAGGAACCGCCGCGTGGGATCTGCGGTTTACCCCCCTGCCCTCACCCGGTGGGGACCCTCGTTGCGGAGGGACCGGGCGTCGCCGATCGTGCTCGAATACCGGGCCGAGCACAAGGGGTGCGTTACTGACGGGTAATCCAACAGTGAACGCCTTCGCTCAAGGGATCGAACGGCGGACTGCGGAGAGTGACGAAAAAGCGGGACGGTCGAGCGCGCGACCCCCGCAAATACCAAGGAAACACCCCTCCCTCGTCACGCAGCGCGACGAAGAAGGGGTGTTATCAAGATTTGGTAAACCTACCCGGTTTACCCACGAAAGTCGTCAAATCCCCGACGACACCGCAGGTCACCCAACGTGACACCCAGTGCCGTCAGAACAGCACCCGGGCCAGCGCCTGGCGGGCCGCCACGGTGCGCGGGTCCTCCGGGCCGATCACCTCGAAGAGCTCCAGCAGCCGCAGCCGCGCGGTGTCCCGGTCGTCGCCGAAGGTCTTCGCCACGGTGTCGACCAGGCGGCCGAAGGCGTCCTCGACGTGACCGCCGACCAGGTCCAGGTCGGCCGCCCGCAGCTGGGCGGGCACGTCCTTCGGGTCGGCCGCGGCGTCGGCCCGCACCTGCTGCGGGTCGAGCTTCTCCACCCGCTGCAGCAGCTGGGCCTGGGCCAGGCCCAGCTTCGCCTCGACGTGGCCGGGCCGGTCGCTCAGCACGTTCTGGTACGCCTGTACCGCGCCGCCCAGGTCGCCCCGGTCCAGCGCCTCGTGCGCGGCCTCCAGCGCCGGGTCCACCGGCACCCGCGGGGCCGCCGGAGCCTCCGCGCCGCCCGCGGCGACGCCGACGATGCCGAAGCGCTGCTCGGCGACCGCGATCAGCTGGTCCAGCACCTTGCGGACGTTCGACTCGTTCTCGGCGCCCTGGAACAGCGGGACCAGCTGGCCCGCGACCACGGCCATCACGGCCGGGATGCCCTGGATGCCGAACTGCTGGGCGATCAGCGGGTTGGCGTCCACGTCGATCTTGGCGAGCACGATCCGGCCCGCGTACTCCTCGGCGAGGCGTTCGAGGATCGGACTGAGCTGCTTGCACGGGCCGCACCACTCGGCCCAGAAGTCCACCACCACGGGGACCTCGGCCGAGCGCTGGACCACCTCCGACTCGAAGGTGTCCTCGGTGACGTCCAGCACCAGGGGGTAGTCCGCGAGCGCCGGGCCGTCGCCCGCCGCCGCCTGCCGGGCCCGCTCGGCCCGGGTCTGCTCCGCCTTCTGGGCGGCCTCTCCGGCCGCCTTCACCGCGGCGAGGTCCACCGCACCGCGCAGGGCGGAGCTGTTGAGACGCGAATTCCGTGACTGCATGGCTCTATCCTCCCCCGCCGGAGCCGGTACCGGACGCCATCCGCCCGGAAATGCCGAAAGCCGGCCGCCCGCCTCCCCCGGCGGAGCCCGACCCTCCGCGGTGCGGATCCCCATCCGCACCGCGCGCCCGCCCGATCCCATGGGGCAGGGCGCGTTGGTTGTCGCTCTTTCGCTACTGGTCGTAGCGTATCTGCCCCCCGTGCTCCCCCCGCAAGCCCCAACCGCCCTCCGGAAGCGTGAGCTGCCCCACTTTCGAACCCGGGGCGGGTATCGGGCAGCGCCGCAGGTCGCTACCGTGGGTCCACCAAGTTACTTCTGAGTAAATTCGCTAGGAGGCGCGGTGGCCCCCACCACCCGGCAGCCCGCCGAGCACCCGGACCCGCCGGCCGCCGTCCCCCCGCCGGCCGCCCGCGGCAAGGGCCGCCCCCGCAGCGCCGCCGCCGACCTCGCCATCCTGGACGCCACCCGCGAGGCACTCGCCGAACTCGGCTGGGGCGGGCTCACCATGGGCGACGTCGCCCAGCGCGCCGGAGTCGCCAAGACCACCCTCTACCGCCGCTGGCCCTCCAAGAGCGAACTCGTGGTCGACGCCATCGCCAGCCTCTTCGACCAGCTGGAGTGTGCCGACCACGGCAGCCTGCAGGCCGACATCGAGGCCGTGGTCGCCCGGTTCGCCGAACTCCTCACCCGCCCCGAGACGCAGGCCGCGCTGCTCGCCCTGTTCGCCGAGGGCACCCGGGACCTCCAACTGCGCCGCCGCATCCGGGAACGGATCGTCCAGCCGCAGAAGGTCCTGGTCCAGCTCGGCCTGGCCAACGCCCAGGCCCGCGGCGAGATGGACCCCGGCCTGGACCCGGCCACCGCCGACGAGGAGATCGACATCATCTTCGACACCATCGCCGGCACCGTCGAACACCGGCTGCTGGTGAGCGGCGAACCCGTCTCCCCGGACTGGGTCCGCCGCTTCTCCACCCTGCTCCTCAACCCCTTCCCGGGGCTGCTGCACTGACGCCGGGTCAGACCGGCAGCGGCAGCGCCGCCAGCCGCTCCGGGTCGCCCAGCACGTCGATCCGCGCCACCAGGCCGTCCACCACGGTGAACGCCATCACCGACACCGGGCGGCCGTCCACCACCGTCAGCACGCCGTAGGCGCCGTTCACCAGCACCAGCCGCGCGTACGGGGCCAGCGCCCGGAAGCCGGCCGCCGAGGAGGCGATCGCCGCCCCGCCCCGCAGCACCCGGGACAGCGCCGCCGGCGCGCCGCCGTCCGACCGCAGCACCGCGTCCGGGGCCAGCACCCGGACCAGGCCCTCGAAGTCGCCCTCCCGGGCCGCCGACAGGAACGCCTCCACCGCGCCGCGCTGCGCCGCCGGGTCGCGGTCCGGCACCGGCGCCCGCTCCTTCACCCGCCGACGCGCCCGGCTCGCCGACTGCCGCACCGCCGCCGGGGACTTCTCCAGCAGCGGCGCGATCTCCTCGAACGGCACCGCGAACAGGTCGTGCAGCACGAACGCCAGCCGCTCCGCCGGGCCGAGCGTCCCCAGCACCACCTGCAGCGCCATCCCGACCCGGTCGCCCAGCAGCGCCGCAGCCTCCGGGTCGTCCCGCTCCGGCGCGGCCAGCACCGGGTCCGGCACCCGGGTGTCCAGCTCCTCCTCCCGGCGCCGGTCCCGGCTGCGCAGCTCGTTCAGGCAGACCCGGGACACCACCGTGGTGAGCCAGCCGCCGAGGTTCTCCACCTCCTCCGCGTGCCGGTCCAGCCGCAGCCACGCCTCCTGCACGGCGTCCTCGGCCTCCCCCAGCGACCCCAGCATCCGGTACGCCACCGCCCGCAGCCTGGGCCGGTGCTCCTCGAACCGCTCCGCGAGAAGAGTTCCCCCACTCATCTGTCACATCCCTTTCCCGGTCGGGGTCAACCCAGCAGACACCCACTGTGGCAGCACGGAACGGAGCACCTCCCATGACCATCCTCGTCACCGGCGGCACCGGCACCCTCGGCACCCTCGTCGTCCCCCGGCTGCTCGCCGCGGGCCGCACCGTCCGCGTCCTCAGCCGGCACGACCGCCCCGCGGCCGACGGCGTCCGGTACGTCCGCGGCGACCTGGTCGCCGGCACCGGCCTCACCGGCGCGCTGGACGGCGTCGACACCGTGCTGCACCTGGCCGGCGGCGCGAAGGGCGACGACACGGCGGCGCGGCACCTCGCCGACGCGATGGCCCGGGCGGGCGGCGTCCGGCACGTGGTGATGGTCTCGGTGATCGGCGCGGACACCATGCCGCTCGGCTGGTTCCGCGCCAAGCGCGACGCGGAGCGGGCGGTCGCCGACAGCGGCGTCCCCTGGACGGTGCTGCGCGCCGCCCAGTTCCACACTCTCGTCCGGACCATGGCCGGCAAGCTCACCAGGTTCCCCGTGGTGCCCGACCCGCGCGGCCTGCGCTTCGAACCCGTCGACCCCCGCGAGGTCGCCGACCGCCTGGTCGCCCTCGCCCTCGGCGCCCCGGCCGGCCTCGTCCCGGACCTGGCCGGCCCCCGCACCTACACCTTCGCGGAGCTCCTGCGCACCGTCCGCCCCCGCCCGGCCCTCCCGCTCCCGCTGGCCGGCAGGGTCGGCCGCGCCTACCGCGACGGCGAGAACCTCGCGGGTGAGAACGCCACCCGGGGCGCCCGCACCTGGGAGGAGTTCCTCGCCGAAGGGTGAACCGGCCGCGCGGGGAACCGCGCGAGCGGGGCAGGCACGCCGGACCACCCGCAGGCCGTTGTCCTGCGTCGCGATCCTGCGGTCGGCGCCTTCCGCTTCGCGCAGCTCCCCGCGCTCCGTTCCCGCACCCGGCTGCCTGCCTAGAAGCTGGCGTTCTCCCGGTAGGTGCCCCACTCGTCGCGCAGCGCGTGGCAGATCTCGCCGAGCGTCGCCTCCGCGCGGACGGCCTGCAGCATCGGCTCGATCATGTTGGCGCCGGAGCGGGCGGCGTCGAGCATGGCGTCGAGGCCGGCCCGGACGGCGTTCTCGTCGCGCCGCGACTTGCGCTCGCCGAGCACCCGCACCTGCTCGCGTTCGACCTCGTGGCTGACCCGGAGGATCTCCAGTTCGGGGGTGACGCTGCGGGGGTGGCAGTTGACGCCGACGACCCGCTTCTCGCCCTTCTCGACGCCCTGCTGGTAGCGGAACGCGGCCTCCGCGATCTCGCCGGTGAACCAGCCCTCCTCGATGCCGCGCAGGATGCCGGAGGTCATCGGGCCGATCGGGTGCTCGGCACTGCCCTTGTCGAGGATGCGCTGGAAGATCTCCTCGACCTGCGCCTCGATCTTGTCGGTGAGCGCCTCGACGTACCAGGAGCCGCCGAGCGGGTCGGCGACGTTGGTGACGCCGGTCTCCTCCATGATCACCTGCTGGGTGCGCAGCGCGATCTCGGCGGCCTGCTCGCTGGGGAGCGCGAGGGTCTCGTCGAGGGCGTTGGTGTGCAGCGAGTTGGTGCCGCCGAGGACGGCCGAGAGCGCCTCGACCGCGGTGCGGACCACGTTGTTGTAGGGCTGCTGCGCGGTGAGCGAGACGCCGGCGGTCTGGGTGTGGAAGCGCAGCCACTGCGCCTTGTCGGTCCTGGCGCCGAAGTGGTCGCGCATCCAGCGGGCCCAGATGCGGCGGGCGGCGCGGAACTTGGCGATCTCCTCGAAGAAGTCGAGGTGGGCGTCGAAGAAGAAGGAGAGGCCGGGGGCGAAGACGTCCACGTCCAGGCCGCGCGACAGGCCCAGCTCCACGTACGCGAGGCCGTCGGCGAGGGTGTAGGCGAGTTCCTGGGCGGCGGTGGCCCCGGCCTCGCGGATGTGGTAGCCGGAGACCGAGAGCGGCTTGTAGGCGGGGATGCCCTTGGCGCAGTGCTCCATCAGGTCGCCGATCAGGCGCAGGTGCGGCTCGGGGGCGAACAGCCACTCCTTCTGCGCGATGTACTCCTTGAAGATGTCGGTCTGCAGGGTGCCGTTGAGGACGGCGGGGTCGACGCCCTGGCGCTCGGCGGCGACCAGGTACATGCAGAAGATCGGGACGGCGGGGCCGGAGATGGTCATCGAGGTGGTGACCTCGCCGAGCGGGATGCCGTTGAACAGCACCTCCATGTCGGCGGCGGAGTCGATGGCGACGCCGCAGTGGCCGACCTCGCCGAGGGAGCGGGCGTCGTCGGAGTCGTAGCCCATCAGGGTGGGCATGTCGAAGGCGACGGAGAGGCCGCCGCCGCCCGCCTCCAGGATCATCCGGTAGCGCTCGTTGGTCTGCTCGGCGTTGCCGAAGCCGGCGAACTGCCGGATGGTCCAGGCGCGGCCGCGGTAGCCGGTGGGGTGCAGGCCGCGGGTGAAGGGGTACTCGCCGGGCCAGCCGATCCGTTCGAAGCCCTCGACCTCCTGGCCGGCCGGCGGGCCGTAGACGGGCTCGACGGTTTCGCCGCTCAGCGTGGTGAAGTCGGCGTCGCGCTTGCGCGCCTTGTCGTACCGCTGCTGCCAGCGCTGCCGGCCGGCTTCGATCTGCTCGGCGTCCATCGGCTCCGACTCCGCTCCGTGCGGCCGCCCCGGTGGGTGGACGGCACAACTACTTGGATGTCCTACTAATTTACTCGGACGTCCTACTACCTGTCGATGGCCGTCCGCCCGGACACGCCCGAACCTGCCCCCGGACACGCGAAGGGCGCCCCTCCCGATCGGGAGGGGCGCCCGGCAGAGTCGGTGCGGCGGGGCGTCAGGCGGCGGCCGGCTCCGTGGCGATCAGCGGGGCGACCTCGCGGCTGACCTTGCGCTCGACGAAGAACACGGCGGTGGGGACGGTGCCGGCCAGCAGGACCCAGGCGAGCTTGCCGATCGGCCACTTGGCCTTGGTGCCGAGGTCGAAGGCGAGCACCAGGTAGATGACGTACAGCCAGCCGTGCGCGATGCCGACGGCCGTGGTGAAGCCCGCGGCGCCCGACATGTCCAGGGCGTACTTGGCGATCACCCCGACGGTGAGCAGGATCAGGAGGACGCCGGTGATGTAGGCCATGGCACGGTAGCGGGTCAGCACACTCTGCTTCATGGCATCGAGGGTAACCGGCCCTACGCCCGTTCCCGGCCGGGGCCCTCCTGGTGCGGCAGCTGGAAGTCGCCGGCGGCGACCCGCAGCGGGCGGAGCAGCTCGAACACCTCGCGGCAGGCGTCCTCGTCGTAGCCCTCCAGGCCGAACTCGACGTCCATCAGTTCCCGGGTGGCGCTCTCGACGACCTCGCGGCCGCGGGCGGTGATGGCGGCGAGGACGCCGCGGCCGTCGAGCGGGTTGGGGCGGCGGGTGACGAGCCCGGCGCGCTCCAGGCGGTCGACGGTGTTGGTGACGCTGGTGGGGTGGACCATCAGCCGCTCGCCGATCTTGGACAGCGGGAGCTCGCCGGAGCGGCTGAAGGTGAGCAGCACCAGGGCCTCGTAGCGGGCGAAGGTCAGGCCGTAGGGCTTGACCACGGCGTCGACCCGGGAGAGCAGGATCTGGTGGGCGCGCATCACCGAGGTGATCGCCGCCATGGCCGGCACGCTGCCCCAGCGGCGGGTCCAGAGCTCGTCGGCGCGGGCGATCGGGTCGAAGTCGAGGGCGAGGGGCTTGGGCACGCCCCCACCGTACCCGCGGGGCGGGACGGGGGTAGCAGGTGTCCACGATGGTGGACAAGGCCCGCCCGCTGGCGGGATCGCGCCAAACAGACAACCGCCGGGGCGCGGCGGCCTTTTACACCGCATATTCCGTCACTATTCAGTGAAAGCACGGGAGTTGGGCCGGAGCCCAGCCCGCGCCGGGTGGTTCGCAGCGAAACCTCCGATTTCCTGACCGTTCCATTGCCGGGGCGCTGGCGAGAGTTTGCCAATAGTTGCCTGGGTGCTGTTCCGGGATTTGAACCGTTGTCATGCTTCTGCCCAGCCCCGTTCGACACCGCCGGCCCCACCCCACCGGCGACCGTCGCCTGACCGCACGGAGCTGCACGTCAGCACCCGTATCCGCCCCAGCAGGCACTGACCCCGGTGCCCCGGAACGAGGTGCGACCGCACATGCGGTTGATCCGGAAGGAACCCGTACGTGAAGCGAAAGCTCGCTGTCGGAGCCGTTCTCTCTGCCTCGGCCCTGCTGGCCGGCGCGATCCAGGTGAGTGCCGGGATCGCGCAGGCCGCCCCGAACCCCGCCGCCCAGAACGCCGCGGGCCAGCACCGCGGCGAACTGCTGGCGCTGGCCGCCTCGCAGGCCCCCTCCGCCGCCAAGGCCCTGGGCCTGGGCGCCCAGGAGAAGCTGGTGGTCAAGGACGCCATCGTCGACGCCGACGGCACCCGCCACCTCCGCTACGAGCGCACCTACGACGGGCTGCCCGTGCTCGGCGGCGACCTGGTCGTGCACCAGGACGCCAAGGGCAAGGTCAAGTCCTCCGACAAGGCCGTCGCCGGCAGCCTGGCCCCCGCCTCGCTGACCCCGAAGCTGACGGCCGCTCAGGCCGCCGGCAAGGCGACCGGCGCGGTGCAGTCGACCGTCGGCATCTCCAAGGACGCCGACGAGTCCGCCCTCACCTCGGTCACCGGTGCCAGCGGCAGCGCCCAGCTGGTGATCTGGGCCGCCGACGGCGCCCCGCGCCTGGCCTACCGCACCACCGTCGAGGGCGTCCGCGCCGACGGCACCCCGAGCCGTCAGCTGCTGGTCACCGACGCGGACACCGGCGCGGTCCTCTCCACGCACGAGGAGATCCAGACCGTCGACGCCGCCGGCACCGGCAACGGCGTCTTCGTCGGCAGCGTCCCGCTGACCACCACCCTGTCCAGCAGCACCTACTCGCTGAAGGACGCCACCCGCGGCGGCCAGTACACCACCAACCTGGCCAACAAGACCTCGGGCAAGGGCACCCTCTACTCGAAGACCACCAACACCTGGGGCAACGGCACCGTCTCCAACGGCGAGTCCGCGGCCGTGGACGCCCAGTACGGCGCGGCCGTCACCTGGGACTTCTACAAGAACACCTTCGGCCGCAGCGGCATCCGCAACGACGGTGTCGGCGCGTACAGCCGGGTCCACTACGGACGCAACTACGTCAACGCGTTCTGGGACGACAGCTGCTTCTGCATGACCTACGGCGACGGCGCCTCGAACACCCACCCGCTGACCGAGCTGGACGTCTCGGGCCACGAGATGAGCCACGGCGTCACCTCCAACACCGCCGGCCTGAACTACTCGGGCGAGTCCGGCGGCCTGAACGAGGCGACCTCGGACATCTTCGGCACCATGGTGGAGTTCTACGCCAACCTGTCGAAGGACGTGCCGGACTACCTGATCGGCGAGCTGATCGACATCAACGGCAACGGCACGCCGCTGCGCTACATGGACAAGCCCTCCAAGGACGGCGCGTCCGCCGACTACTGGTCCTCCACGGTCGGCAGCAAGGACGTCCACTACTCCTCGGGCGTCGCCAACCACTTCTTCTACCTGCTGGCCGAGGGCAGCGGCGCGAAGACCATCAACGGCGTCAGCTACAACTCGCCGACCTACAACGGCGCCGCCGTCTCCGGCATCGGCCGGGACAAGGCCGCCCAGGTCTGGTACCGGGCGCTGAGCGTCTACATGACCTCCAGCACCAACTACAAGGGCGCGCGCACCGCGACCCTGAGCGCGGCCGCCGACCTGTACGGCTCCGGCTCCGCCGAGTACAACGCGGTGGCCGCGGCGTGGACCGCCGTCAACGTCAGCTGACCCCCGCCGGGTAGCGAAAAAGCCCGCGGCGGTCGGGCCTCTCACGAGGAGGCCCGACCGCCGCGCACCACGTTCTGCCGTCAGGCGGTCGCCGGCTTCCCGGCGTCCAGCTCGCCGCGCTCCTCCTTGGCCAGCATCCGCTCGGCGAAGAAGCCGCCGGTGGGCAGCACCGACAGCACGAACAGCACCAGCGCGCGCTTCGGCTCCCAGCGCCGGGCCTGGTACGCCTGCACCAGGAAGATCACGTACAGCACGAACAGCGCGCCGTGGATCGCGCCCATCACCGGGACGCCGTTGAAGCTGGTGGTGCGCTTCAGCACCGAGCAGACCAGCAGCAGGATGAACGACAGGCCCTCGGGCCCGGAGACCAGGCGCAGGCGGTGGACGGCGGCGATGCTCTTCACGGGGCTTCCTCACAGGGCACGGCGGGCGACTGGGCTTGTGAACGGATGCACAAACCAGGCCTATTATCACCGACCCGCCTCCTGCCCCGACCCCTGACCCCCTATCCTGCTGTGCTGCGCGCGGCCTGACCGGCAGGCCCGCGGACCGACGGGGGAAGCACGCCATGCGGAGACGAGACTGGGACCGGCACACCTGTGCCCGGCGCGGCCACATCACCTACGCGCCGGACGAGACCGACCTGCGCGAGCGGCTGCACGCCGCCACCGCCCTGGGCACCGCCTGGCGCTGCCTGCGCTGCGGCGACTTCGCGCTCGGCGAGCCGCACGGCTCCGGCCCCGCCGAGGACGCCCCGCTGGTGCCCCGCGGCAAGGCCCTGCGCGACCTGTTCATCCTGCGCTTCCTCGCCGTCGAACGGCTGCTGCGCGGCCTGCTGATCGTGGTCGCGGCCTGGGCGGTGTGGAAGTTCTCCAACAGCCAGGACGCGGTCCGCCGGATCTTCGACGAGAACCTCACCGTCTTCAAGCCGGTCACCGACCACTTCCACTACGACCTCGACCACTCGCCGATCGTCGACACCATCCGCAAGACCTTCGAGTACCGGCACAACACGCTGATCTACGTCGCCGTCGCGCTGGTCGTCTACGCGCTGGTCGAGATCGTCGAGGCGTTCGGCCTCTGGTGGGGGCACCGCTGGGCCGAGTACCTGACGGTGGTCGCCACCGCCGCCTTCCTGCCCCTGGAGGGCTACGAACTCAGCGAGCACGTCAGCGCGCTGAAGATCTGCACGCTGCTGCTCAACATCGCCGCGGTGCTCTGGATCATGCTCTCCAAGCGGCTGTTCGGGCTGCGCGGCGGCCGCGCCGCGTTCGAGGCCGAGCGCCACTCCGCCTCGCTCCTGGAGGTCGAGACCTCCGCGGGGTCGGTCCCGCAGACCGCCTGACGCCGCGTCCGATGTACGGGTTTGGTACCGAACGGGTACCAGCCCGCGCCGCCCCCTCCCCGCACCGGGGCGGGGGCCGCTACATTCCGGGACGTGGCACAGTTCCGACTCCAGGGGTCCAAGGTCCTCGCCGTCGATCTCGCCGGGGACACCGTCAAGGCACGCAACGGCTCGATGGTCGCCTACACCGGGCAGATGGGCTTCAAGAAGCTCTCCGGCGGCGGCGACGGCCTGCGCGGCATGGTCACCCGCCGGCTCACCGGCGAGCGCATGGAGGTCATGGAGGTGAAGGGGCAGGGCACCTGCTACTTCGCCGACCAGGCCACCGAGATCAATCTGGTCCGGCTGAACGGCGAGACGCTGTTCGTCGAGTCCGACAACCTGCTCTGCACCGAGGCGACGCTGCGCACCGGCACCTCCTTCACCGGCCTGAACGGCATGGCGAGCGGCAACGGCCTGTTCACCACCAAGGTCGAGGGCCAGGGCTGGGCCGCCGTCACCTCGCGCGGCCCGGCGGTGATCCTGCGGGTCGCCCAGGGCCTGCCGCTGCGCGTCGACCCGGGCGCGTACGTCGCGCACACCGGCAACCTGAACCGCGCCCTCAAGTCCGGCGCCGGCTGGACCACGCTGGTCGGCGAGGGCGGCGGCGAGGCCATGCAGGTCGAGTTCACCGGAGAGGGCCTGGTCTACGTCCAGCCCTCCGAGCGCCTGACCTTCGGGGGCGACGTCTGATGGCCTTCACCCGGATCAACAACAAGATGGTCTCCGCGCAGATCGTGCCCGGCCAGCGGGTCCTGTCGCAGCGCGGCTCGATGCTCGGCTACACCGGCGAGGTCACCTTCCGGCCCAACCTGATGGGCGGTCAGGGCGGCGTCATGTCGATGATCGGCCGCCGGGTCGCCAACGAGGACACCCCGCTGATGACCGTCGAGGGCCACGGCACCGTGATGTTCGGCCACGGCGGGCACCACGTCCACGTCATCGACCTGGCCGGCGACACCCTGTACGTCGAGGCGGACCGGCTGCTCGCCTTCGAGGGCAGCCTCCAGCAGTCCACCATGTTCATGGGCCAGCAGGGCGGGCTGATGGGCGTGGTCCGCGGCCAGGTCACCGGCCAGGGCCTGTTCACCACCCAGCTCAGCGGCAAGGGCGCGGTCGCGGTGATGGCCCACGGCGGCGTCGTCGAACTCCCCGTCTCCCCCGGCCTCCCCGTCCACGTCGACCCGCAGGCCTACGTCGCGCACCGCGGCCAGGTCACCAACAAGCTCTCCAGCGCCCTCGGTTGGCGCGACATGATCGGACGCGGCTCCGGCGAGGCCTTCCAACTCGAACTCTCCGGACAGGGCATGGTGTACGTGCAGGCCAGCGAGGTGAAGCTCTGATGTCCTACCCCCCGCAGCCGGGCAACCCGTACGGCCAGCAGCCGCCGCCGTACCCGCCGCAGGGCCCGCCGCCCGGCTACTCCCAGCAGCAGTACCAGCAGTCGTACCAGGCCACCCAGGTCGGCATGCCGGCCCCGCAGGTCCCGCCGCCGGCCGGGCAGTTCGGGGCGCCGCTGCTGCAGGCCCCCGGCGGCGAGGGCCCGCAGGTCTGGGACCCGCACTCGCTGCCCGCCGACGACAACGTCAACCCGTACTGCTTCTCGGTCGACCTGAACGGCGCGTACTACCTGCAGAAGGGGAAGATGATCGCCTACTACGGCGAGATGCGCTTCTCCGGGATCGGCCGCGGCGCCCTCGACCGGGTCCTCGAACAGAACTTCAACTCCCCGCTGCACGCCTCCGACTGGGTCGTCGCCGAGGGCCGCGGCAAGCTGCTGCTCGCCGACCGGGCCTACGACCTCAACTCGTACGACCTGGAGGACGGCAACCTGACGGTCCGTTCGGGCAACCTGCTGGCCTTCGAACCCAGCCTGCGGCTCAAGCAGTCGATCATCCCCGGGTTCCTCACCCTGATCGGCACCGGCAAGTTCGTCGCCGCGTCCAACGGCCCCGTGCACTTCGTCGAACCCCCGATCCGGGTCGACCCGCAGGCCCTGGTCGGCTGGGCCGACTGCCCCGCCCCCTGCCACCACTACGACCACAGCTACCTGCACGGCGTCCTCGGCGGCATCCGGCACCTGACCGGGATCGGCGGCGCGAGCGGCGAGGAGCACCAGTACGAGTTCATCGGCGCCGGCCAGGTGCTGATGCAGTCCTCGGAGACCCTGATGGCCGAGAGGTCCGTCGGCGTCGTCGGCGAACAGTCGGGGGTCCCCCACCAGCAGCCCACCCAGGCCGTCCCGGGCCTCGGCAACCTGGGCAACCTGGGGGACCTCGGCCGCCGGTTCGGACTGTAGGGGCGCGCCACCAGGGGCGCGTGGGGCCCGTCCCGTCCCCGCGCGCCCCTGTCTTCGTCCCCTACAGCGCCGTGAACGTCACCGGCAGCGAGACCAGGGCCCGGTGCACCGGGCCGGGGCGCCAGAGGATCTCGTCCGCCGGGACGGCGAGCCGGAGGTCGGTGAGGCGGCTGATCAGGTACTCGATCGCCGTGACGGCCATCAGCACGGCGGGCTGCCGGGCGGGGCAGCGGTGCGGGCCGGCGCCCCAGGCCAGGTGCGCGTAGGAGCCGCCGAGCGACTCGCTCTCGTTCGCGGGCAGCGCGGCCTGCGCGTTCGCGGAGGCGTAGGACACCAGCACCGGCTGGTCGGGCCCGAGCGCGGTGCCGTGGAAGACGATGTTCCGCCGTGCGTAGTGCGGGGCGAAGTTGGACAGCGGGGGGTCGTTCCAGAGCACCTCGTTGACCGCGTCGTGCGCGGTCATCGCGCCGCTGTGCAGCGAGCCGGCGTAGCGGTCGTCGGAGAGCATCCGCAGCAGCGCGTTGGCGGTGAGGTTGGCGGTGGGCTCGTGGCCGGCCATCAGGGTCAGGGTGATGTGCCGGACGACCTCCTCGTCGGCGAGTCGCGCCGGGTGGTTGAGGAAGGCGGAGATCAGGTCGTGCCGGGGCGCGGTGCGGCGCTCGGCGACCAGGCCGGTGATGACGGCGACCAGGTCGGCGTACGCGGCGGCGGCGCCGGTGGAGGACTCGAAGGAGCGGTAGATCGCCGAGCTGATCCGGTCGATGTCCTGGTCGGGGATGCCGTACCAGGAGGTGAGGATCAGCAGCGGGACGCGGTAGGCGTACTGGCCGAGCAGGTCGGCCTTGCCGGTGCCGGCGAACTCGGCGATGAGCTGTTCGGCGACGGCGGTGGTGTCGCGCTGCAGCAGGTGCGGTTCGAGGATGCCGATGCTGTCGGCGATGACCTGCCGGTAGCGGGCGTGCGCGGCGCCGTCGGAGAACAGCGCGGTGGGGCGCCAGCCCATCATCGGCAGGATCGGCGAGTCGGCGGGCTGGGTGGCCTGCCAGGCGCGCGGGTCGCGGGTCCAGGTGTCGGTGTCGCGGAGGATCTCCAGGGCGACGTGGTAGTCGGTGACCAGCCAGGCGTCGATGCCGGGGGCGAGTTCGACCGGGGCGAGCGGTCCGCGGTCGCGCAGCCGGGCGTAGTGGGCGTGCGGCCGGGCGGCGAACTGCGGGCCGTAGAGGGCGGTGCGGGTCATGGGGCGGTCTCCTGGGGGAGGCGGTCCAGGACGTGCTCGGTGAGGGCGATCAGGGCGTCCAGGCAGCCTTCGCGTTCCCTGGCGTCGCACTCGATCAGCGGGGTCGCGGGGTCGAGGTCGAGCGCGGCGCGGATCCGGTCGAGTTCGATCGGCGGGGTGTCGGGGAAGCGGTTGACGGCGACGGCGTAGGGCAGGCCGGCCTCCTCGATGAGGTCCATCGCGTCGAAGGCGTCGGCGAGCCGGCGGGTGTCGGCGAGGATCAGGGCGCCGAGGGCGCCGCGGGCGAGGTCCTCCCAGAGCGGGAGGAAGCGGCGCTGGCCGGGGGTGCCGAAGAGGTAGAGGACGAGGTCGCCGCCGGGCAGGGTGAGCCGTCCGAAGTCGACGGCGACGGTGGTGGCGGTCTTGCCGGGGATCCGGGCGGTGTCGTCGACCGGGATTCCCTGGGCGGTCATGGTCTCCTCGGTGTGCAGCGTCGGGATCTCCGACAGCGAGCGCACGAAGGTGGTCTTCCCGACCCCGAACGGCCCGGTGACCATGAGTTTCATCAGGATCGGGTCGGTGGCGGGCAGGTACACCGGGCTGCTGCCCGTGCTACTTGAGGGCGCGAAGTCCACTGAGGAGCCTTTCGGCGAGGTCCCGGTTGACCGGCTGGGCGGAGGGGATCGGCGCGCGCACCTTGAGGGCGCCGCGCTCGGCCAGGTCGGCGGCGATGAAGACCGTCGCGCTGACCGGGAGCCGCAGGTGGGCGGCCGCCTCGGCGACGGTCAGGGCGCCGGGGCGGACGAGCTCCCATAACTGGCGGTGTTCGCCGCCGAGGCCGGCCGGGAGGTCGGCGGCGGCGTGCAGGATGCTGAGCCGGTCCAGGCTGTGCCGGCCGGGGGCGAGTTCGCGGCCCTGGGTGGCCAGGTAGGCCGGGACGAGCCGGCGGCGGGGCCCGCTGGGTGTGGTCATGTCCCGCTCGCCTCCCGGGCGGGGCTGGCGAGTGCTCTGGCGAGGGCGGCGACCTGGACCTGCATCTGGTAGGCGATGGTGCCGAGGTCGGCGCCGGGGACGGCGAACACCGCGAGCGAGGAGTTGGCGCCGGCGGGGGTGACGACGGCGTAGCCGAGGTCGGACTCGACGACGGTCTGGGTGAGCCGGACCTGCTCGGCCTCGGTGAAGGCGACGGTGAAGGCGCGGGCGGCGGCGTGCAGCGAGGCGGTCATCGCGGCGACCCGGTCGGCGTTGTCCCGGCCGAGGTCGGCGGAGTGGCCGGTGACCAGGCCGTCGCCGGTGGCGATGACGGCGTTCTGCACACCGGGCAGGTCGAGCAGCGGGGTGAGGACCCAGGAGAGGTCCTCGGTGTGGCGGCGGAGCTGGGCGGTCACGGGGTTTCGACTCCTTCGGGTGCGGCGGGTCCTTCGGGGCCCGGGCTCAGGTGGGCGGCGCTGCGTCCGGCGAGCGTGCCGGACTGCAGGGCGGACCATGCGGAGCGGGCCCGGTCGGGGGTGCTGCCCGCCGGGGACGGGAGGGGGGACGGCGCGTCCTGCTGCGGGACGCGCGGGCTGCGGCGCTTGCGGGTGGGCAGCGCGTCGCCCGCGTCGAACACCGGTGTGGTCTGGGTGATCGGGCGGGGGGCGAGCGCGGAGAGCGGGGCGGCCGGGTCGGTGAGGGTGAGCAGGTCGGCGGGCAGCCGGAGGATCGCCCGGACGCCGCCGTAGGGGGACGGCTCGACCCGGCAGCCGAAGCCGAACTGCCGGCAGAGCAGGCCGACGACGGCGAAGCCGGCCTGCGGCGGGTCGCCGAGTTCGGTGAGCAGGACCTCGGCCTGGCCGTCGAGCAGGTCGCCGGCCCGTTCCAGCTGGTCGGGTTCCATGCCGACGCCCATGTCGTCGACCACCACCAGGGCGCCGGCGCTGCCCTGTTCGATGGAGACCACGACCCGGGTCTCGGGGTGGGAGTAGGCGGTGGCGTTGCCGAGGATCTCGGCGAGGGCGATGGCGACGGGCTCGGCGGCCCGGGCGGCCACCGCGAGGCGGGGTTCGCGCAGGTGGTTGGTGATCTCGATGCGGGCGTAGCCGGCCACCCGGGACTGCGCGCCGACGCAGAGTTCGGCGAGCGGCGAGTCCTCCCGGGTCATGCCGGGCCAGGCGCCGGAGAGCACCGCGAGGGACTGGACCCGGCGCAGCGTCAGTTCGTTGCGGAAGTCGAGGGCCAGCAGGCGCGGGTCGTCGACGCTGAGCTGGATCTCCTCCAGCAGCGAGCGGACCTGGATCAGCAGGGCCTGGATCTTGGAGGCGGCGCCGCGCAGGGCGGCCCGGGCGGCGGCGTCGGTGCGCTCGCGTTCGGCGAGCACGGCCCGGACTGCGGCGGTGAGCGCGGTGTCCAGGGCGTGGTGGAGTTCGTCGGTGCCGCCGGTGGTGTCGAGCGGTCCGGGGACGGGCGTCCTGGGGTGGTTGAGCGCGGTGGCGGCGGCGGGGAGCCGCTCGTGCGCGAGGTGGCCGAGTTCGCGCACGGCGGCGGCGTACCGGGCGTCGGCGACGGTGCGGTGGGCCTCGGCGGCGCGGGCCTCGGTCTCGGCGCCGTGGGCGCGGTCCTCGGCGGCGTCGGCGCGGGCGGTGGCGGTGCGGGCCCGGTTGTCGGCGTCGGCGGCGCGGCGTTCGGCGTCGGCGCAGCGCTGCTCGGCGTCGGCGGCGCGCTGTTCGGCGGCGCGGGCGGTGTGGGCGGCGCGCCGGGCGGACCACAGCAGCGGTCCTGCGGTCAGGGCGGCGCCGGCCAGCAGGGCGAGCACGATCACGACCATGGGGTCCTCGGGGGTGTCGTCGTCGCGGGTCGGGGGGTCAGACGGTGCTGGCGGCGTTCTCGGCGCCGTGCTGCCGGGCGAGGCCGGCCATCCGGCCGAAGACCTCCAGCATGGCGGGCGGCTCGCTGCCGTCGAGGTGCCGGTACTCGGTGGCGAGGGTGACCAGCAGGCGTTCGGGCAGGCCGAGTTCGGGGTAGCGCCGTTCGTCGATGACGGTCTGCGCGGCCTCGGCGACCGGGACGCCGGCGGCGTGCAGGGCGTGCGCGCGGTCGCGGACGTGGCCGAGGTACTCGGCGTGGGCGCGCAGGTCGTAGCGGGTGAGCAGCGGGCCGTGGCCGGGGACGATCGTCTCGGCGCCGGTGGCGAGGACGCGTTCGACGGCGGCGATGACGTTGCCGAGCGGGCCGGCCCAGTGCACGGGGTGGTCGCCGGGCTGGGTGGCGGTGGAGCCGAACACGATGTCGCCGGTGAACACGGTGGAGCGGGTGGGCAGGTGGACGATCAGGTCGCCGCTGGTGTGGGCCGGCGGGAGGCTGCTGACCTGGACCGGGATGTCGCCGACGCGGAGTTCGAGTTCGCCGGTGAACACGGTGTCGGGCCGGATCGCCGGGGTGTCGGACCAGTCGAAGCAGCCGAAGTGCTCGTGCAGGTAGGAGCCGGTGTCGCTGGCCGGGTCGAGGGTCTTCAGCAGGGAGTGCTGCTGCTCGGGGGTGGGCTCGTAGGCGATGTGGTGCAGCGCCTCGTGGGTGGTGATGAGTTCGGCGTCGGGCAGGACGCCGGCGCCCCACATGTGGTCGCCGTTGGCGTGGGTGACGACGATGCGGTCGACGGTGACGCCCTTGCGGAGCACGGCGCGGGTGCGGTCCAGGAACTGGCCGGCCAGCTTCCGGTCGTACGGGGTGTCGATCCACAGCGCGGTGGTGTCGGACGCGACCAGGCCGCAATTGGCCAGGCCCCATCCGCGCTGCTGCGGCTGCCAGGCGTACACGCCGTCGGCTATCGAATGGAAGTTCGCGGTCCGCGTCGTCATGGGCGCGATTATGCCTAACATGCCGTCACCATCCGACTGCACCCCGCAAATTGAGCATGCCCGTTTCAATTCGGCCAGGCGGGAAGGCGGTTGTGCGGATACGGAGCGATCGCTCCGACCGGGGGCGGACCTTTACCCCCGGCCGCCGGTTGTGAACTCGTACAACATTGAACAATGTCGTATACTCGGTGCCATGGATACTCCTGTGACCGAAGCGCCTGCGGTCCCCTCCTCCCGCCCGGAGGAGGAGGTCCCGTGGCTCGACGCCCGTGAGCAGCGGTTCTGGCGCGCCCACCTGGAGGTCGGGAAGCTGCTCGAACACCAGCTGAGCCGGGAGCTGCAGGCCCACAACCTCGCCATCAACGACTACGAGATCCTGGTGGTGCTCTCCGAGTCGCCCGAGCGCCGGATGCGGATGACCGACCTGGCCACCGCCACCCTGCAGTCCAAGAGCCGCCTCTCCCACCAGATCACCCGGATGGAGGCGGCGGGCCTGGTGCTGCGCCAGGAGTGCCCCGGCGACCGCCGCGGCCTCTACGCGCACCTGACCGACCTCGGCTGGGAGACGCTGCGCAAGGTCGCCCCCGACCACGTGCGCAGCGTCCGCGAGCACTTCGTCGACCGCCTGACCGACGAGCAGCTGGACGCCATGTACAGCGCCCTCGCCCCGATCGTCGAGCACCTGCGGGCGCTGCGCGGCCGGAGCTGAACCGCCCCGCTCAGCCGGTCAGTTCGGCGACCAGCCGGTCGGCGGCGGAGTAGGGGTCGAGGGTGCCCTCGGCGACCTGGCCGGCCAGCGCGTCCAGGTGCCGGTCGCCGCGCAGGTCGCCGATCCGGGCGCGCAGCGCGGCCAGCGTGATCGCCTCGACCTCCTGGGCGGCCCGGCGCCGCCGCCGGGCGGCGAGCTCGCCGGTCTCGGCCAGCCAGCCGTGGTGCTTCTCCAGCGCCTCGACCAGCTCGTCCACGCCCTCGCCGCGGGCGGCCACGGTCTTCACGATCGGCGGCCGCCAGTCGCCGGGCTGCCGGGACTCCCCCAGGCCCAGCATGTGGTTCAGCTCGCGGGCGGTGGCGTCCGCGCCGTCCCGGTCGGCCTTGTTGACCACGAACACGTCGCCGATCTCCAGGATGCCCGCCTTGGCGGCCTGGATGCCGTCGCCCATGCCCGGCGCGAGCAGCACCACCGAGGTGTCGGCCTGCGCGGCGATCTCCACCTCGGACTGGCCGACGCCGACGGTCTCCACCAGGATCACGTCGCAGCCCGCCCCGTCCAGCACCCGCAGCGCCTGCGGGGCCGCCCAGGACAGGCCGCCGAGGTGGCCGCGGGTGGCCATCGAGCGGATGAACACCTCCGGGTCGGTGGCGTGCTCCTGCATCCGCACCCGGTCGCCGAGCAGCGCCCCGCCGGAGAACGGCGAGGACGGGTCGACGGCGAGCACCCCGACCCGCTTGCCGAGCCTGCGGTAGGCGGTCACCAGCGCGGAGGTCGAGGTGGACTTGCCCACCCCGGGCGAGCCGGTCAGGCCCACCGTGTACGCGCGCCCGCTGTACGGGGCCAGCGCGGCCATCACCTCGCGCAGCTCCGGGGCGGCGTTCTCCACCAGGGTGATCAGCCGGGCCACCGCCCGGGGGCGGCCCTGCCGGGCCTGCTCGACCAGCGTCGCCACATCGGCCATCGGGTTGCTCCTCGCAGCAGAAAGACGGATGCCCCGCGGGGCGGCGGTGCGCCGCCCCGCGGGGACGTGACGAACGGTCAGCCCTGCGCGGGGACCTTGACGATCAGCGCGTCGCCCTGGCCGCCGCCGCCGCACAGCGCGGCCGCGCCGACGCCGCCGCCGCGGCGCTGCAGCTCCAGCGCCAGGTGCAGCACCACGCGGGCGCCGGACATGCCGATCGGGTGGCCGAGCGCGATCGCGCCGCCGTTGACGTTGACGATCTCGTCGCTGACGCCCAGGTCCTTCATCGACTGGTGGGCGACGGCGGCGAACGCCTCGTTGATCTCGATCAGGTCGAGGTCGGCGACCTCCAGGCCCTCCTTGGCGAGGGCGTGCTTGATCGCGTTGGACGGCTGCGACTGCAGCGAGTTGTCCGGGCCCGCGACGTTGCCGTGCGCGCCGATCTCGGCGATCCAGCTCAGGCCCAGCTCCTCGGCCTTGGCCTTGCTCATCACCACGACCGCGGCGGCGCCGTCGGAGATCTGCGAGGAGGTGCCGGCCGTGATCGTGCCGTCCTTGGCGAAGGCCGGGCGCAGCTTGGCCAGGCCCTCGACGGTGGTGTCGGCGCGGATGCCCTCGTCCTGGCTGAACAGCACCGGCTCGCCCTTGCGCTGCGGGATCGCCACCGGGACGATCTCCGCCTCGAACACGCCGTCGGCCTGGGCCTTGGCGGCGCGCTGGTGGGAGGCGGCGGCGATGGCGTCCTGCACCTCGCGGCCGATGCCGAGCCGGGTGTTGTGCTTCTCGGTCGACTCGCCCATCGGGATGTTCTCGTAGGCGTCGGTCAGGCCGTCGTGGGCCATCGCGTCGAGCATCTCGATCGCGCCGTACTTGAAGCCCTCGCGGGACTTCGGCAGCAGGTGCGGCGCGTTGGTCATCGACTCCTGGCCGCCGGCCACCACGATGTCGAACTCGCCGGCCCGGATCAGCTGGTCGGCCAGCGCGATGGCGTCCAGGCCGGACAGGCACACCTTGTTGATGGTGAGCGCCGGGACGTTCATCGGGATGCCGGCCTTCACCGCGGCCTGCCGCGCCGGGATCTGGCCCGCGCCGGCCTGCAGCACCTGGCCCATGATCACGTACTGGACCTGGTCGCCGGAGACGCCGGCCCGCTCCAGCGCCGCCTTGATCGCGAAGCCGCCCAGCTCGGCGCCGGAGAAGCCCTTCAACGAGCCGAGCAGCCGGCCCATCGGCGTGCGCGCACCTGCGACGATCACAGAAGTAGTCATGGACGAGCCCCTTCGCGCGTCGGACCAGAGGGTATGGGGATGCGGTCAATGTACTGATCGGTCACCGCCGCGTCACCGCCGCGAGGATGTGATCAGCGCTACTGGCACCTTCCAGTGAACACCGTGTCAGTTGCGGGAAGTTCCACCGGCGGGACTTCGGTGTGAGCAGACTCGCAAGGCGCGCTGCTGGCGCCCGGCTCGGCCGATGCGCTGCACTGGGTGCCGTCCCCGTCCCGGCCCCGCCCTCGGAGGTTCTCCGTGCTGACCCGCATCGACCACATCGGCATCGCCTGCTTCGACCTGGACCGGACCGTCGAGTTCTACCGGTCCACGTACGGCTTCGAGGTGTTCCACTCCGAGGTCAACGAGGAGCAGGGCGTCCGCGAGGCCATGCTGAAGATCAACGACACCGGCGACGGCGCCGCCTCCTACCTCCAGCTGCTGGAGCCCACCCGGGACGACTCGACGGTCGCCAAGTGGCTGGCGAAGAACGGCGAGGGCGTGCACCACATCGCCTTCGGCACCGCCGACGTGGACGGCGACGCCGCCGAGATCCGGTCGAAGGGCGTGCGGGTGCTGTACGACGAGCCGCGGCGCGGCTCGATGGGCTCCCGGATCACCTTCCTGCACCCGAAGGACTGCGGCGGCGTGCTGACCGAGCTGGTCACCGGCGCGGAGCCGGGCGAGCACTGACCGCGGACCGTACGGGCCCCGACCGGGGCCGGTACGGGTCCGACCGGAGCCGGGCCGGTTTCGACGAAGCGGTAACAAACTGGCCGGTAACTTCCGAAAAGGACCTCGCCCCCATTCCCCCCGTCACGGCTCCCACTACAATGCCCAGGTGCGCCGGTACCTCCGGTCCGCGCACCGCAGGGGAGTCCACGACGCGGGCACGGCCGAACGGTCGCCGTTCGGATCTGTCACCATTCTCCAGAGGCAACAGTTCGCTCAGGAGTCCACCCGGACGGCGGAGCGATTGCAAGGACCGACCGGTCCGACCCCGGGCACGGCCAGGGAGCGGAGCGGCCCCGGTCGAGGACGCGACCAGGAGATGGATGGGACCGCGGAGTGCGGGGCTACGACCGCGTTGAGGATCACCTCTCCAAGTTCGAGGCCGAGCTGGAGAAGGCCCGCAAGGAGCGGGACAAGACCATCGAGCACGCCGACGACCTCGCCTACCAGGTGGAGGTGCTGCGGGCCAAGCTCCACGAGGCCCGCCGGCAGCTCGCGCAGCCGCGCGCCTTCGACTCCGTCTCCGGCCAGGCCGAGCAGGTCCTGCGCAACGCCGAGATGCAGGCCGAGGCGCTGCGCGCCGACGCCGAACGCCAACTCCGCGAATCCCAGGCCGCGACCCAGCGGATGATGGCGGAGGCCGCCGAGCGCACCGCCCAGCTGGAGGCCGAGTTCAACGCCCGGCGCCGCCGGCTGGAGGAGGAGCTCGCCGAGTTCCGCGCCGCCGCCGAACGCCACGTCAACGAGAACGTCAACTGGGCGGAGCAGACCCGCGCCGGAACCGAGCAGGAGGCGCAGCGCCTGCTCCAGGAGGCCCGCGCCGAGGCCGAGCGGATGATGGCCGCCGTCCGCGCCGAGGCCGCCGCGCTCGCCGACCAGGCCCGCGCCCAGACCGCCGCCGACGTCGACGCCGCCCGCGGCGAGGCCCAGGCCCGCGCCGAGGAAGCGCTGCTGCGCGCCCAGTCCGACGCCGAACGCCTGCTGCGCGCCGCCTCCGAGCAGGCCCAGCAGACCGGCGCCCAGGCCGAGGAACAACGCGTCGCCCTCACCGCCGCCGCCCAGCAGCAGCTCGCCGAGGCGCACGCCGCCGCCCAGCAGCAGCTCGCCGCCGCCGAGGCCGAGATCACCGCACTCAAGGCCCAGGCCCGCGCCGACCAGGAGCGCGCCGAAGCCGCCCTGGTCGGAGCCCAGACCGAGATAGAGCGGCTGCGCGCCGAAGCCCTCGCCGAGGCCGAGCGGGCCCGCAGCGAGGCCGCCCGGATGCGCGAGGAGGCCCTCGCCGCCGCCGAACGCCTCCAGGCCGAGGCCGCCGCCGAGGCCGAGCGGAAGGTCGCCGACGGCACCGCCGCCAGCGAACAGCGCTCGCAGACCGCCAAGGCCGAGATCGCCAAGATGGTGGCCGCCGCCACCCGCGAGGCCGAGCTGATCAAGGCCGCCGCCTCCACCGCCCAGGCCGAGGCCGACGCCGCCAAGGCCGCCGCCGCCGAGGAGAGCGAACGCCTGCGCAGCGCCGCCGAGTCGGTCGCCAACGAGCTGCGCGCGGACGCCGAGAAGGAGATCGCCGAGCACTGGGCCGCCGCCGAGCGCAAGGCCGCCGAGCTGCGCGAACAGGCCGCCGCCGACGCCGAGCGGCTGCGCGCCGAGGCCGAGGAGGCCGGCCGCGCCGAAGGCGCCAAGGACGCCGCGCTCCGCCTGGCCCGGGCCGCCAAGCAGGCCGAGGAGGTGCTCGCCCGCGCGACCACCGACGCCGAGGCCACCCGCGGCGAGGCCGCCGCCGAGGCCGAACGGCTGGTCGAGCACGCCAAGTCCGAGGCCGGCACGCTGCTGGAGCAGGCCCGCGAGGCCGTCGAGCAGGCGCAGAACGCCGCCATGGAGGACGCCGCCTCGATCCGCGAGCAGCTGGAGCGGATGCAGGCCGAGGCCGCCCAGGCCCGCGAGCAGGCCGAGGAGCAGCGCTCCGCCGCCGAGGCCGAGGCCGAACGGGTGCGCGCCGAGGCCCGCCGGCAGGCCGCCGTCCAGATCGAGGAGGCCGCGAAGCAGGCCGAGGAGCTGCTGACCGGCGCCAAGACCGACGCGGACGCGCTGCGCTCCGGCGCCGCCGAAGAGGTCGAACGGCTGCGCGCCGAGACCCGCGAGCAGGCCGCCGCCGTCCAGGGCCGGGCCGAGCAGACCCTGACCAGGGCGCGCGCCGAGGCCGAGAAGCTCACCGCCTCCGCCACCGCCGCCCGCGACGAACTGCTGGCCGCCGCCGAGGCCGCCGCCGAGGAGCAGCGGGCCGCCGCCGCCCGGGACGCCGCGCAGACCCGCGAGCAGGCCGAGGCCGCCGCCGCCGCTCTCCGCGCGGAGGCCGACGCGGCCGCCGGCGCGGTCCGGGCCGACGCCGACGCCGCTGCCGAGGCCGTCCGCGCGGAGGCCGCGCAGTGGGCCGAGCAGCACCGCGGCCGGGCCGAGGAGGCCGCCCGGGCCGTGCGCGCCGAGGCCGAGGAGGCCGCCCGCGCGCTCGCCGAGCAGGCCGAGGCCGCCGCACAGGCGCTGCGCGACGAGGCGACCGCCGCCCGCGAGGCGGCCCGCGCCGACCTGGAGCGCGAACAGGCGCTGACCGCCGAGAAGTTGGCCGAGGCCGCCGCGATCCGCGAGGCCGCCGACGGCGAGGCCGCGACGGTCCGCGAGGCCGCCGCACAGGACGCCCACCGGATGCGCGCCGAGGCCGAGCAGGAGCTCGCCGCCGCCCGCACCGAGGCCGAGGCGCTGGCCGCCGACGCCGCCGCCGACCGCTCCGAGGCCGCCCGCCTGCGCGCGGACGCCGAGTCCTTCGACCGGGAGCTGCGGGCCACCGCGGAGCGGGAGACCGCCGAACTGCGCGCCGTCGCCGACCGCGAGACGGCGGAGCTGCGCGCCGCCGCCGAGCAGGAGGCGGCCGAACTCCGCGCCGCCGCCGAGCGGGAGACCACCGAACTCCGCGAGGCCGCCGCCGCGTACGACCGGGAGCTGCGCGAGCGCGCGGACGCCGACACGGCCGAGCTGCGCGCCACCGCGGAGCAGGAGGTGGCGGAACTCCGCGCCACCGCCGTCCGGGAGAGCACCGAGCTGCGCAGGGAGGCCGCGCGGGCCTCCGAGGAGCTGCGGGCCGAGGGCGCGGCGCAGGCCGCCGAGCTGGTCTCGCAGGCCGAGCAGGACGCCGCCGAGGTCCGCCAGTCGGTGGCCGGCCTGCACGAGACGGCGACCAAGCAGATCGCCGAGCTGCGCGCCGCCGCCGAGCGGGAGGTGGCGGAGCTGCGGGCCACCGCCGAGCGGGAGACCGCCGAGCTGCGCGAGAGCACCGCCCGCGAGGCGGCCGAGCTGCGCGCCGCCGCCGAGCGGGAGACCGCGGAGCTGCGGGCCACCGCCGACCGGGAGACCACCGGACTCCGGGAGGCCGCCACCGCGTTCGACCGCGAGCTGCGCGAGTCCGCGGCCGCGTTCGACCGGGAGCTGCGCGCCGCGGCGGAGCGGGAGACCGCGGAACTCAAGGCGGCCGCGGCCGAGTTCGCCGAGCAGCAGCGGGCCGCCGCGGAGGCCGGGGCGCAGCGCGCGCTGGCCGAGGCGGACGAGCTGGCGGCGGCGGCGCTGGCGGACGCGGAGGAGCGCGCCGCGGCGCTGCGGGCGGACGCCGAGGAGTACGCGCTGGCGACCCGCACCCTGGCGGAGGAGTTCGACGCGGACATCCGGGCCCGCGCCGAGGCGTTCGACGCGGAGCTGCGGGAGAGCGCGGAGGCGTACGACCGGTCGACCCGCGAGCAGGCCAAGTCGGTGCTGGAGAAGGCGTTCGCGGACGCCGAGCAGCTCGCCGAGTCGGCCCAGGCGGAGGCGCTGGCGGCGGCCGCGGCGGCCGAGGAGCAGGCCGACGCCCTGGTGACGGCGGCCCGCAAGGAGGCCGAGCGGCTGGTCGCGACGGCCGAGGCGCAGGGCAAGGCCGAGGTGGAGAAGGCCCGTTCGGACGCGGACGCGCTGCTGTCCGAGGCCCGCCGGGACTCGACCGCGATCCGGACGCGGGCCGAGGAGCTGCGCGAGCGCACCGACGCCGAGATCGAGGCGCTGCACGAGCGGGCCCGCAAGGAGAACGCGCAGGCGATGAAGTCGGCCGGCGAGCGGGTGGACGCGCTGGTGACGGCGGCTCAGGAGCAGCTGACCGAGGCCGAGGAGCAGGCGCAGGCGCAGGTCGCGGAGGCCGAGGAGCGCGCGGCGGAGCTGATCGCGGCGGCCGAGACGCGGGCGGCGGAGCTGACGTCGGAGGCGTCGGCGGAGGCCGGGCGGGTGCGGATCTCGGCGGTGCGCAAGGCCGAGACGCTGCTGAAGGAGGCGGAGAACAAGCTCGCCGACTCCACCACCCGGGCCGAGGCGCTGATCATCAAGGCGGAGGCCAAGCTGAAGGCCGCCGAGATGGAGTCCGAGGAGAAGCTGGAGGCGGCGGCCGACGAGGCCGCGTCCCGGCTGCGGCGCGCCGACGAGGAGTCGGAGAAGCGGATCCGCCGGGCCGGTTCGGACGCCGAGGAGCAGCTGCGGCTGGCCGCCGAGGAGGCGGAGCGGCTGCTCGCCGAGGCGAAGGCCGAGGCGAAGCGCGTGACCGACGAGGGCCAGCGGGAGTTGGACGAACTGGTCCGCCGCCGCAAGGACATCAACACCGAGATCTCTCGGGTCCAGGACGTGCTGTCGGCGTTGGAGGCGTTCGAGGCGCCCGCGCCGGCGGCCCACAGCAACGGGGGCAGCAAGAAGGACGGAGGGCCCAAGGCCGGTGCCGGGGTGGGCTCTCCGCGATCGGGAGGCAATCGCTCCGGGGGCGCGCCACCCGATTGAGCGGACATTGTCCGCGAACCGACGGCGTTTCGCCGTTGACACTCCGGTACCGTGTCAGGATTCCCTCAACCATCTCAGCGGTTTGACGACAGGAAGCCCAGAAATCCCATGAGCGACAGTCACTCCCCGCACGGCTTCGACCTGGTACGCCGTGGGTACGAGCGCGCCCAGGTCGACGAGCGGATCGCCAAGCTGGTGGCCGACCGAGACAGCGCGCTCTCCCGGATCAGCGCGCTGGAGAAGCGCATCGAGGAACTCCACCTGGAGACCCAGACCGCGCAGGCGGCGGTCACCGAGGCGGAGCCCTCGTACGCCGGTCTCGGCGCCCGCGTCGAGAAGATCCTCCGCCTCGCCGAGGAGGAGGCCAAGGACCTGCGCGACGAGGCGCACCGCGCCGCCGAGCAGCACCGCGAGCTGGCCGAGGCCGCGGCGCAGCAGGTCCGCACCGAGGCCGAGAACTACGCCAAGGACCGCAAGGCCAAGGCGGAGGACGAAGGCCTGCGGATCGTCGACAAGGCCAAGTCGGACGCGGCGCAGCTGCGCGCCGAGGCCAACAAGGACGCGCAGAACAAGCGCGAGGAGGCGGACGCCCTCTTCGAGGAGACCCGCACCAAGGCCGCGCAGGCGGCGCTGGAGTTCGAGACCAACCTGGCCAAGCGCCGGGAGCAGTCCGAGCGCGACCTGGCGGCCCGTCAGGCCAAGGCGGAGAAGCGGCTCGCCGAGATCGAGCACCGCGCCGAGCAGCTCCGCCTGGAGGCGGAGAAGCTGCGCACCGACGCGGAGCGCCGTTCCCGGCAGACCATCGAGACGGCGCAGCGCCAGGCCGAGGACATCGTGGCCGACGCCAACGCGAAGGCCGACCGGGTCCGCAGCGAGTCGGAGCGCGAGCTGGCGGCGCTCACCAACCGGCGCGACTCGATCAACGCGCAGCTGACCAACGTCCGCGAGATGCTGGCCACCCTGACCGGTGCGGCGGTCGCCGCGGCCTCGCTGCCGACCGACGACGGCCTGGGCGTCCCGGCGCAGCAGTCGCGCTGACGGCGGCCCCGTCCGGGGCAGCCCGCTGAGAACTGCCCGGAAGGGCCCGGAGCTTCACGCTCCGGGCCCTTCCGGCACGTCAGGACCCGTGCTGCTTGAGGCGCTTGAGGAAGGACCGGACGGCGGCGTTGAAGGTCTCGGGGGCTTCCAGTGAGGACAGGTGGCCGACGGCCGGAATGACCGTCAGTTCGGCGTCGTGCAGGGCGGCCGCCATCATCCGGGCCTCGGCGAGCGGGGTGACGGTGTCGAGTTCGCCGACGATGACCGCGGCGGGCACGTCCAGCGCGGCGAGGGCTTCCAGCGAGTCGGGGCGGGCGGCCATCGCGCGCTGCGCCCAGGCGACCGCGGCCGGGTCGGCCTCGGCGATCATCTTCCGGACGGTGTCGGTGAGTTCGGGGTCGGTGCCGGGGGCGAGCAGGTTCTCCGCGGTGTTCTCCTCCAGCAGCAGGTCGACGCTGCCGCGTTCGAGGACGGCGGCGGCGATGCGTTCGCGGTTGGCGCGGACGGCGTCGGTGTCGGGGGTCGCCCGGGTGTCGGCGAGGACCAGTCCGGCCAGGCGTTCGGGGTGGCGGCGGGCGAAGGCCATCGCCACGTAGCCGCCCATGGACAGGCCGCCGAGCACGGCCTGTTCGATGCCCAACTCGTCCAGCAGGTCGGCGAGGTCGTCGGCGGCGGTGTCCAGCGAGGGCGGCCGGTCGCCGAGCGGGGCGGCGCCGAAGCCGCACTGGTCCGGTGCGACCACCCGGGCATCGTCACCCGCGGGCCCGGGTACGCGTTCCAGTTGTCCTTCCCACATCCGCGCGGAGAGCGGGAAGGCGTGCAGCAGGACGAGCGGGGTGCCGGTGCCGTTCTCGCGGACGGCCGGCGCGCTGGGGGAGGTCATGGCTCCACCGTAGGGCCCGGGGCCGCGCCCCGGACGACGTTCGTCCGATTCATCGGCTTTTGTCCTACCCTGGCCGCAGACCAAGGGAGTGGCACGTGATCGAGTTGCACCACCTGACGAAGCGTTATGACGACAAGTTGGCCGTGGACGATCTGAGCTTCCGGATCCCGGAGGGCGTGGTCACCGGGTTCCTCGGGCCGAACGGCGCCGGCAAGTCCACCACGATGCGGATGATCCTCGACCTGGACCGGCCGACCGGCGGCGAGGTCACCATCAACGGCCGCAGCTACGCCTCCATCCAGGACCCGCTGCGGCAGATCGGCGCGCTGCTGGAGGCGAAGAGCGTGCACCCCGGCCGGACGGCGTACGACCACCTGCTGTGGATGGCGCAGTCCAACCGGATCCCCCGGCAGCGGGTGGACCAGGTGCTGGAGGTCGTCGGCCTGACCGCCGTCGCGAAGAAGCGCGCCCGCGGCTTCTCCCTCGGCATGGGCCAGCGGCTGGGCATCGCCTCGGCCCTGCTCGGCGACCCGCAGATCCTGATGTTCGACGAGCCGGTGAACGGTCTCGACCCCGAGGGCATCGTCTGGATCCGGAGGCTGATGAAGTCCCTCGCCGCCGAGGGCCGGACGGTGTTCGTCTCCTCGCACCTGATGAGCGAGATGGCGCTGACCGCCGACCACCTGGTGGTGATCGGCCGCGGCCGGCTGCTGGCGGACCTGTCGATGGCCGAGTTCATCAAGCAGAACTCGCGCTCCGCGGTGCGCCTGCGCACCCCGCACCAGGAGCGGCTGCTGGACGCGCTGCGCGGCGCCGGCCTGACCGCCGAGCCGGGCCCGGACGGCTCCTGGGAGGTGACCGACGGCGACCCGGTGTTCCTCGGCGACCTGGCCGCCGCGCACGGCATCACGCTGCACGAGCTGAGCCCGCAGCAGGCGTCGCTGGAAGAGGCGTTCATGCAGATGACGGCGGACTCCGTGGAGTACCGCACCGACGGCACCGCCGTTCCCGTCCTGGAGCAGCAGCCCGCCTGGGGCGCCGGCTGGGACGCCCGCAACAAGTCCGGAAAGGAGAGCTGAGATGGCCGCGTTCCCCGCCGTCCTGCAGTCCGAGTGGACGAAGGTCCGCAGCGTCCGCTCCACCGTGTGGACGCTCGTCGTCACCTTCCTGGTGGTGGTCGCGATGGGCTTCGCGATCTCGCTGGTGACCAAGCTCAACTACCAGCAGTTCACCGAGCACAAACCCGGCCCGTTCGACGCGACGAACACCTCGCTGGCCGGGATCTCGCTCGGCGAGCTGGCCATCATCGTGTTCGGCGTGCTGGCGATCGGCAACGAGTACGCGAGCGGCATGATCCGGGTCTCGCTGGCCGCCGTCCCGCAGCGCGGCGTCCTGATGGGCGCGAAGACCGCGGTGCTCGGCGGCCTCGCCCTGGTGGCCTCGCTGGTGACGGTGTTCGTCGCGTTCTTCCTCGGCCAGGCGGCGCTCGGCAGGTACTCGACGAGCCTCGGTGAACCCCACGTGCTGCGGGCGGTGTTCGGCGCGGCCTGCTACCTGACCCTGCTGTGCCTGTTCTCGGTCGGCGTCACCATGATGCTGCGCAACCAGGTGCTGGCGCTGGGCATCCTGATCCCGTTCTTCTTCCTGGTCTCGCCGATCCTGTCGATCGTCCCCAAGGTCGAGAACGTGGTCCGCTACTTCCCGGACCGGGCGGGCCAGGCGGCGCTGCAGGTGTACCCGACCTCCGACTACCCGTACGGGCCGTGGACCGGCCTGCTGATCTGCGCGGCGTGGACGGCGGCCGCGCTGATCGGCGGCTACCTGGTGCTGAAGAAGCGCGACGCCTGACGCGCCGTCAGTACTTCGGAGCGCCGCGGCCCCGCAGGATGTTGGAGCCGCGGCGCTCCCGCGCTCCCCAGCACGCCCGGTGCCAGTGCCGCCGGTCGTCCACCCCGCTGCCGTGGTCCGGCCACGCCACCACGTGCCCCACGCCCGGCGGGATCTCCTGGTCGCAGCCCGGGCACCGGTAGTACCGCCCGGCGGTGCCGGCCACGGTCTGCACGATCCAGTCCTCGCCCCGGTACGACTCCACCCGCCGCAGCGACCCGCCCATCGGCGCGGCGCTCTCGCGGTCCTCGGACTTCTGGATCCGGTTGCGGCGGGGTGACACGTGACTACCTCTCGTTGCGGCACGTTGTCCCTCCAGGGTACGGGCCGCGGGGCCGTCGGACGCCTTCCCGTCGCAGTCCCGTCCGTCACTGCCGTCACACCGGCACCACGCGCGCCACTAGCATGGTTCACCGGCCGGCTCCAGCGATTCGACGGTAATCCACCCTTCCCTTGGGCAAATTGAGGGTTCGGCGTGCCATTGGCACATGACATGGGTTACTCACGAGGTGACACGGCGGGGCCCGCGACCCCTGCGCGCACCGAGGAGGCACCCGATGACGAAGACCACCGCCCGGCCCACCGGCCGCCCCGCCGACCGGCGACCGGCCGGCCGGGGCGCGGCCCCGGCCCCGCAGCCGGCCCCGGAGCAGCCGCCGCGCGCCGACACGGACGCGCTCCGGATCGGCGCCTTCCTGCTGTCCGCGCAGTTCCCCGGCCAGAGCCACGCCGAGGCGCTGGAGCGGACCGTCTCGGCGGCGCTGACCGCCGAGCGGGTCGGCCTGGACGCGGTGTGGCTGGCCGAGCACCACTTCGTGCCGTACGGCGTGTGCCCGGACGCGGCGACGCTGGCCGGCGTGCTGCTGGGCCGCACCCGGCGGATCGGCGTGGGCACCGCCGTCAGCGTGCTGAGCACCCGTCACCCGGTGGCACTGGGCGAGCAGGCGGCACTGCTGCACCTGACGTCCGGCGGCCGGTTCACCCTGGGCGTGGGCCGCGGCGGGCCGTGGATCGACCTGGCGGTGTTCGGCGGCGGCCTGGAGGCGTACGAGCAGGGCTTCCCGGAGCGGCTGGACCTGCTGCTGCGCTGGCTGCGCGGGGCCCGGGTGGGCGGTTCGGGGCCGCAGTTCGACTTCCCGGAGGTGGCGGTGGTGCCGCGGGCCGCCGAGCCGGCCCGGCGACCGGACCTGACCGGCTGGCTGGGCCTGGACGGGGCGGCGGCCGCGGTCATCCCGAGGCAGCGTCAGGAGCCGTCCCCGCAGCCGCAGTCGGGCCCGCCGGTGGTGATGGCGTGCACCTCGCCGGCCGGGGTGCGGACGGCCGCCGAGCGGGGCCTGCCGATGCTGCTGGGCATGCACTCGGGCGACGAGGACAAGCGGGACATGCTGGCCGCCTACCGGTCGGCCTGGCGGGCCGCGGGGCGCGGCGAGGAGCAGTTGGCCCGGGTGGAGCGGGAGCACGTCGCGGCGGGCGTGGTGCAGGTCGACGACCGGGCGGGCGCGGCCCGGGCCAGCCTGCTGCGGACGATGCCGGACTTCTTCGCGTACGGGCTGGGCGCGCACCGCACGGTGGACGGCCGGGAGCGCTCGATGCGCGACCCGCGGGCGTACACCGAGCTGCTCTGCGACCTGCACGCGGTGGGCACGCCCCGGCAGTGCGCGGACCGGCTGCTGGCGACCGCGGAGCGCACCGGGATCCGGCGCTTCGCGCTGCTCGCCGAGGGTTCGGGCGACACCGCGGCGACGCTGCACAACCTGGACCGGATCGGTGACGAGGTGCTTCCGCAGCTGCGCTGACCGCGCCCGCGGGCCGCCCCGTCCGGCGAGGGACGGGGACGGCCCGCGGCAGGCCCGAGGCGGTGCGGTCGGGTGCCGGCCGGGCGCTGACCCGGTGTCAGCAGTCGCGCAGTTCCGGCGACTGGTTGAGCAGCTGGGCGCGGACCGAGGTGAACCGGGCGAGCCGGTCCGCGGTGTCGGGGCCGGGGGCGAAGACCGCGACCCGGTGGCAGTTCTGGAAGGCCAGCTGGACGCCGAAGTGGCGCTGCAGGGCTCCGCGGATGGCGTCGCTGGCCATCGCCCGGAGCAGCTGCCCGCGTTCCTGCTCGCTCGGCGGCGGGACCTCGTTGTCGGCGAAGTCGGAACCGTCGACCTTGAGTTGGGCGACCAGCGAGCTGATCATGTCCCAGGCGTAGGGCAGCGAGGTGCGGACACAGTCGACGAACTCCCGCTCGTCGACCTCGCCTCGTTCGGCCTTCTCCAACAGGGCCGGTGAGACGTCGAGCGACATGGGTTCTCCTCTCACGGTCCGCCCCGGCGGTTTCGCCGGGGCGGTCGTACCGGTGTGCTGAGGGTGCAGGTGGACGGTCGTGCGGTGGACCGCGCGCGATGTTCGAGTGCCGACGAGGCGACGGGCTGGGGGGACGCCGCGTTCGTCGAGGTCCTGGCCAGGGGTCAGACCAGCGTGTCAGTCCTTCCCCGACCCGGCTGGCGAATCCGGGTATTGCCGCCCGAATCGCCGTGCCGGGGCCGAGATTGGCCGGAATCCGTTGTGCACCCACCCGGCGCGGCGGGCCGGCGCGCCGCACCGCGGGCGGCCGTGCGGTCACCATGGTTCGCCGGTCCGGGGCGGCCGGCACCCGCCCTGCGGACAGTCGCTTCAAACGGCCTCCCGGCCCGCCCCGGCCCGGCCGCCTGTCTCACAAAACGCGCCCCCGCTACGCACTGCGCGCCGGGCGCACACCCACCTGTCGCACGCCCTGTCCCCGCTCCCCCCGAAATCGAACAGGGACGGGGGCACTCCCGAGCGGGCCGTAGGCTTGTCCCCATGCGTCTTGTAATCGCCAAGTGCACCGTGGACTACGCGGGCCGCCTCGCTGCACATCTGCCCTCCGCCGTGCGCCTGGTGATCGTGAAGGCCGACGGGAGCGTCAGCATCCACGCCGACGACCGGGCCTACAAGCCGCTGAACTGGATGTCCCCGCCGTGCTCCCTGAAGGAGACCGAGGGGGTGTGGACGGTCACCAACAAGGCCGGCGAGAAGCTGATCATCACGCTGGAGGACGTCCACCACGACTCCAGCCACGAACTCGGCGTCGACCCCGGCCTGGTGAAGGACGGCGTCGAGGCCCACCTGCAGGAACTGCTCGCCGACCGGATGGAGGTGCTCGGCGCCGGCTGGCAGCTGATCCGCCGCGAGTACCCGACCGCGATCGGCCCCGTCGACATCCTCTGCCGGGACTCCGACGGCGCCACCGTCGCCGTGGAGATCAAGCGCCGCGGCGAGATCGACGGCGTCGAGCAGCTCACCCGCTACCTCGAACTGCTGAACCGCGACCCGCTGCTCGCCCCGGTCAAGGGCGTCTTCGCCGCCCAGGAGATCAAGCCGCAGGCCCGGGTGCTGGCCACCGACCGCGGCATCGGCTGCGTCGTCCTCGACTACGACGAGCTGCGCGGCATCGACGACGACAAGCTGAAGCTGTTCTGACCCGCCCTCACCGGCCGTCCCGCCCCACCCCTCCCTCATCCTGTGCACCGATGAAGCACCGGCACGGGGGGCGGCACGGGCGGACGGACCGGTGGCGGCGCCGCCGGCGGGCGGTGGGGCGCATCGCCGCGTCGACCCGGCGACCGGCGGCCTGCTGCGGCAGAGCGACCTCGGCGGCGCCCGCTGCACCGTCAGCGGGCTGCCCGCGCAGGGCGGCGGGGTCACGGCCCTGCTGAGCTCCGCCACGTACGGGGGCTCGCTGCACGTCCCCGACGCCGCCGACGAGCCGTTCTCCGCGTTCCGCCGCCGGTGACCGGCCCCCGGTCCGCCACGAAACCGGTTTGGCCGCCGTCCCGGGCCGCTGCCACACTTCCCCGCATGCCCGTTCGAAGCGCCGAGCCGGTCGGCCGGTACGAGACCCATCTCACCCTGGCCCCGGCCGAGGCCGACCCGCTGGCCCGCTGGGCGGACGCGCACGGCCTGGAGTTCACCCACATCCTGCTGGCCCGCGGCCGGCACCCCTCGCAGCCGATGCTGTCCTGGCAGGACGACGGCACGCTGGCCGACCAGCACCGGCGGGCCGCCGCCGAGGCGGCCCGGCTGCGGGCCGCCGGGTTCACCCCGGTCCGGGTGAAGATCGAGGCCGCGCCGTGGGCGCCGGGCGTCCCCGGCACCGACGCGGAAGCCGAACTGGCCGACCCGGCCCACTACTTCGAGCACCACGTGAAGGTCCGGCTGGACCCCGGCGTGGCCCGCGACGCGCTGGTCCGGGCCGCGGCCGGCCACCACGCGCACGTCTCCTGGAACGCCCGCCGCACCGAACCGGGCGGCCACCGCCAGTACTTCGTCACCCAGCGCTGCCACCGCCTCGGCCTGGCCACCGCCGGCGGCCGCCTCGACCGCCTCACCGCCGCGCTGACCGCCGCGGGCTTCCCGCCGCTGAAGGTCACCCGCGAGTACGTGGTGCACGACTCGGCGCTGGCGCTGGACGCCGGCTGGCTCGACGACGCCCCGACCACCTGAGGAGCCCCCGTGTCCGACCACCGCCTGCTGCCGGCCGACCGCCGCGGCCTGCCCTCCACCTTCCGGACCGTCGACGACCCGCGGGCCGCCCAGCCCAAGGTCTTCGACCCGGCGCTCAAGCAGTTCGACAACGCCTACCGGGCCGGCGAACCGCGCTTCACCGACCCGGCCCTCTCCGCCGCCTGGTACGCCGCCCGGCGCACCGCGATGGACGCCGTCCTCACCGCCGTCGCCGGCTCCGGCTGGGCCGGCCACCTGGTGCTGCGCGGCTCCGTGGTGCTGAAGACCTGGTTCGGCGACGCGGCCCGCGAACCCGGCGACCTGGACTTCGTCGTCACCCCCGCCGACTGGGCGCTCGACGACCCGCGCACCGAGGAGCTGTTCCACGGCCTCACCCGCGCCGTCGCCGCCTCCTCCGGCCCGGTCCGCTTCCTGGCCGAACAGACCGTCACCGAGGACATCTGGACGTACGAGCGGGCCCCGGGCCGCCGCCTGCTGTTCGTCTGGGAGGCCGCCGGCCTGCCCGCCGGCACGCTGCAGCTCGACTTCGTCTTCAACGAGCAACTGCCCGTCCCCGCCGAGACGTTGGAGGTCGTCCCGGGCGCGGTGCTGAACGTCGCCGGGCGCGAACTCTCGCTCGCCTGGAAGCTCCTGTGGCTCACCACCGACATGTACCCGCAGGGCAAGGACCTGTACGACGCCGCTCTGCTGGCCGGCTCCACCCGCCTGCGCTACGAGGTGCTGCGCGACGTCTTCACCACCGGCGAGGCCCACTACGCCGAGGAACCGGTCGGCCCGGACAGCGTGCCCACCGAGAGCGACTGGGCGAACTTCGCCGCCGAGTACCCGCAGTTGGCCGGCGAGGAGTCCGAGCACGCCCGCCGCCTGACCGCCGCGCTCGCCCCGACGTTCGCCGAGGTGCCGGACGCCGACCGGGCCGCCTGGTGGCTCGAAGGCTGGCTCGGCCCGGTCCGCCGCCTGACCGCCGAGGAGGGCTTCGCCGCCGGCCAGGCCTGGCTGGCGGCCCGCCGGGCGCCGTTCGTCCTGGCCCACCGCCTGACCGCCCGGGCCCTCGGCCCGGCCGCCCCCGCGGACCTCGCCGCCGCGATGCTCGCCTGCCCGGCCTGGTCCTGGTACGCCGGCCGGATCGCCGACGGCAGCCTCCCCCCGGAGACCGTCGACTCCTGGCTCCGCGCCTGAGTCCGCCGCCCGTCCCGCGGCGCCGCGCCGGCCGCCCGCCCTCGCGGCAGCCGGCCGAACGAGTGACCGGGGCTCTCAGCTGGGGCTGGCCGGCGGGGAAGGGCTCTCCGACGGGGTGGGGCTGGCCGGCGGCGTGGGGCTGGCCGGCGGCGTGGAGCCGGCCGGTGGCGGAGTGGACGGCTTGCCGGTCGACGGCGAGGTCGTCTGCGGCGTCGTCGGCTTCGTCGTGGTCGGGCCGGTGGTCGTCGCCTTCGTGGTGGTCGGGGTGCCGCTCGGCCGGTGGCTGGCCGACGAACTGGCCGTTCCGGTCGGAGCGTCCGAGGGCGTCGCGCTGTCCGACGGGCTCGCGCTGCTGCCGGCCGACGGCCGGGGGCTGGTGCTCGGCCGGGGGCTGGTGCCGCTGTCCGACTCGGGGGCGGTGTCGTCCGCCGAGGTTCCGGGCTGCTTGCCGACGGGCGTCTCCTCGCTGCTGACGGCCACGCCGATCGCGGTGCCGAGCACGCCGAGCGCCATCACCGCGGCGCCGGCCGCCAGCGCGGTCTTCCGGGCCCCGGCGGGGGCCCGCTTGCGCAGCCGGGCCGGCACCTGGGCGATCGCCCGGATGGTGCGCCGGCCGCGGACCGGCTCGGCGCTGCCGGGGCCGGCGGTGAGTGCCGCGGTCTCCTCCAGCCGGATCAGGTCGAGCATCCGCCGCGCGGCCTGCCCGCCGCGCTGGTCGCCGGCGGCGGCGCGCAGCGCGAGCGCCGCCTCCAGCTCGCCGACGGCCCGCTGCGGGCTGCCGGTGCACAGCGCGTACACCCCGGCCTCGTGGTGGAACCAGGCCTGTTCGGCGGTCGCCCCGAGCATCCGGGCGGCCTCCAGGCCGAGCTGCAGGGCCCGTTCCCAGGCGCCCCAGCGCAGCGACAGGGCGAGCACGGGCGCGGCGGCGCGGGCCAGTCGCAGCACCTCCGCGGGGCGGTCGGCGTCCCGCTCGGCGAGCATGACGGCGAGGATCACCTCGGCCTCGGCGGCGACCTGACGGGTGGTCACCGAGGCGTGGCCGACCCACCAGGAGAGGTGTTCGGCGGCGCCCTGCGCGATCCCGCCGGGGCCGAACGGGGCGGGCCGGCCGTGTCCGTCGCCCTCCAGTTCGGGCAGCAGGGCGTCGACCACGCCCTCGGTGAGCCGGTGGTGGCCGCCCACCGACACGGCCAGGCCGTTGTCGACCAGTTCCTGCAGGGCGCTCTCGCCGAGGCCGACGTCGACCAGTGCGGGCAGGTGCGGGGCGGTCGGGCACTCGCCGTCCAGGGCGAGGGCCAGTCGCAGCACCCGCCGGGCCGGCCCGCTGAGGCCCTGCACCAGCAGCCGGGCCGGCGCGGCGCTCTCCCCGACCGACGGCAGCGGCACCTGCGCCCGCAGTTCGCTCTCCAACTCGGCCGGGTCGTCCGGGAGTTCGTACTCCTGGGCGAAGCCGAAGACATTCCGCCGGTCCTCCTGCGCGGCGACCAGCGCGTCCACCGCGACGTCCCGCTGCCGGAGCAGCGCGGCCGCCCGGACGAACCGCAGCGGCAGGCCCTCCGACTCGAACCACAGGTCCACGGCCCAGGCCCGCTCGGCGTCGTCCAGCGGACGGCCCGCCAAACGGGCCGCGAGCGTCAGGCAGGCGGGCCGGGACAGGCCCGCCACCAGGTGGTCGCGCAGTCGCGAGCCGGCCGGCGACGGCAGCCCGTCCGGGGTGGTGGCGATCAGGAACGCGCACTCGGGCGCCGTCGCGAGCAGGTCCTCCAGCTCGTCGCCGGACGGCTCCACGTCGTCGATCACCACCACCGCGGCGACGCCGGCCAGCAGGTCGGCCAGCTGCTCCCGGTCGGGCCGGAAGTCCGGCGCGTGGTGGGTCGCCGCGAACAGGTCCTGCAACAGGTCGGCGGCCGTCCGGCGGTAGCCGCTGAGCCGTACGACGCCGTCCGGCGCCAGCTCCCCCGCGGCCTCGGCGACGGCTGCCAGCAGCGCCGAGCGTCCCGACCCGGCCTGGCCGACCAGGCGCACCGAGCGGCCCTCCCGGAGCTGCCCGAGCACGGCGGCGATGTCGCCCTCCCGGTCCAGCAGCGGCAGGTCCCCGGGTCCGGCGCCCAGTGCGAGCGGCCCGACCGCGGCGCTCGGCCCGAGCTCCGGCCGTGCCTGCACCAGTCCGCGGATCCGGCGCGGCTGCGGCAGCCACTCGTCCGGGCAGTGCCGGGCCTCCGTGCCTTCCGGTCCCCCGACCACCACCAGCCGCTCGCCGCTGACCAGTTCTCCACCCCGCGGGCGCACCCCGTCCCCCCGGAACTCCCCGCTCGGCTGACCCACGTCACTGCTCCCCGCCACTCGGACACCTGACCGGAGACTTTCCCACATGACCGAGCCGGGTCAACACACCGGGTGGCGGCAGCCGTTGGCGCGCCCCGGGGCGGGTGGGCAGGCGCGCGGCGGAGGGCGGCGGGCGGCGGGGCCGGCGCCGAGCGGTGACCTGCGCGGAAGGCGCTCCGGGCGGTGCGTCAGCCCAGCGCCGGCAGGGTCGTCCCCACCGGGTCCTGCACCGCTCCCTCGACCGCGAGGATCCGGTGCAGCCGCGTCGCCACCAGCAGCCGCTGGAGCTGGCCCGGCACGTCCCGCAGCACCAGCCGCCGGCCGGCCCGGCCGGCGCGCCGGTGGGTGCCCATGATGACGCCGAGCCCGGTCGCGTCCCAGAACTCGAGCCGTCCGAGGTCGAGGACGAGGTCGCCCTCACCGCCGTCGACCGCGGCGTGCAGCAGCGCCCTGGCGTCGGCGGCGCTGCGCACGTCGAGCCGCCCTTCGATGGCCAGTCCGGTGTGGTCGCCGGTGATGCGCACGCTGTCCTCCTCCTCGGCCGTGTGTGCCGTTCGTCCGCCGCGTTGCGTCTGCCGCCCGTCCCGTGCCCCAGGGCTCTGCGCGCCACGTTCCGGGCCGGGTTCGCCCCGGCCCCTTCCTGAATCTGACGGCCGACCAGTTCCGCAGGTTGCTGCCACCGGCGGACTGTCCCTCAACTTCACCCGTCCGAGGGAATATACGCAGGTACGCCTGGTACCCATGCTCGATTCCCGCCCAAATCACCCGTCTGCGGGGTGCTCCGTGAGCAAACTCACCCGGCGGGTGAGAACGCCCGTACGGGGGCCGGTCGTGCGGTCATCTCTGATCCTCCCGGGGCACGCCGAGGGCTGCCCGTGCCGGGGCGGCACCGACCGCCCGTGGGAGCCACATCGCTCTGCGCCGGACTCTAGTGGCAGCACGCGCCCCGTGGTGCGGTTCGGCGGTGTGATCTGCACCGGAACCGGTGTGATCTGTGCCCCCTCGCCCCCGCGGCCGCTCAGCGCTCCCCGGGGACGGGCACTCCCCACTCCTGCGCGAGGATCGCCGCCTGCACCCGGCTGCGCAGCCCGAGCTTGGCGAGGATCCGGCTGACGTGCGTCTTGGTGGTCGCCTCCACCGTCCCGAGCCGGTGCGCGATCTCGGCGTTGGACAGGCCCGCGCCGAGGCAGCCGAACACCTCCCGCTCCTTGGGCGTCAGCCCGTCCAGCGCCGCCTGGTCCGCCGCCGGCGCCTCGGGCCGGGCGAACGAGGCGATCAGCCGCCGGGTGACGGACGGCGCGAGCATGCCGTCGCCGCGGGCGACCGTGCGGACGCCCTCCACCAGGGCGTCCGCCTCCAGGTCCTTGAGCAGGAACCCGGCGGCGCCGGCCCGCAGCGCGCCCCACACGTACTCGTCGAGGTCGAAGGTGGTGAGCACCAGCACCTGCGCCGCCCCGGCCTCCACCACCCGCCGGGTCGCGGCGACACCGTCCAGGCGCGGCATCTGCACGTCCATCAGGACGACGTCGGGCCGCAGGTCGAGCGCCATCCGGACGGCCTGCTCGCCGTCGGCGGCCTCGCCGACCACCTCGACGTCGTCCTCGGCCCGCAGGATCATCACCAGGGCGGCCCGGACGGCCGCCTGGTCCTCCGCCACCAGTACCCGGATCACGCCCGCTCCTCGCTCGCCGTCCGCGGCAGCACCGCCCGGACCCGCCACGTCCGCCCGTCCGGCCCGGCCTCGAACGCGCCGCCGAGCAGCTGCGCCCGCTCGCCCATGCCGACCAGCCCGGCCTTCGCACCGGGCACCGCCCGGCCCTCGCCCGCCCGGTACGGGGACTCCACGGTGATCTCCAACTCCCGTTCGCCGTACCGGATCCGCAGCCGGACGGCGCCCGGCGCGGCGTGCTTCACCGCGTTGGTCAGCGACTCCTGGACGATCCGGTACGCGGCCAGCTCGACCGGCGCGGGCAGCTCCCCCGGCTCGCCGTCCTGCTCGGCCTCGAACCGCAGCCCGGCGGCTCGCCCGGCCGTCCCGGCCTGCTCCAGCAGCACGTCCAGCGCGGCCAACCGCGGTGCGGCGTACGGCTCTTCGGGGGCGGCCTCGCGCAGCAGGCCGATCATCCGGCGCATCTCGGCGAGGCCCTGCACGCTGTTCTCCCGGATCACCGCGAGCGCCTCCACCAACGGCTCGTCCGCCGACCGCTCCTGACGGCGCGCCACCGCCTGCGCCCCGGTGGCGTGGATCGCGATCGCCGACAGGTGGTTGGCGATCACGTCGTGCAGCTCGCGGGCCATCCGGGCGCGTTCGGCGACCACCGCGCCGCGCCGGTCCAGCTCGGCGAGCAGCGCGGTCTGCTCGGCGCGCAACCGCTCCGACTCGGCGCGCTCGCGGTGGTGGCGCAGCAGGTCGGCCGTCCACACCGGGGAGAGGAACACCAGCGCCCCGAACACGCCGACCAGCAGGCCCTCGGAGATCGACAGGTACCGCCAGGCCAGGCCCATCAGCACCAGCGTGGTGGCGCCGCCCGTCAGCGCCAGCACCTTGCTCATCCGCGGCCGCCCGTACAGCACGGCCGCGTACAGCAGGTCGGTGTACAGCAGCGTGGTGGCCATCACCGAGCCGAAGTACAGGCCGAGGCCGAGCACCACGCCGCCGACGCTCACCGTCCACACCGTGCACCGGCGCCGCAGCACCGACAGCCCGGCCATCACGACCAGCGGCAGCACCGGCACCCACCAGGGCAGGCCGGGCCGCCGGTCGTACGCGCCGACCGCGATCAGCAGCAGGCCGCCGAGCAGCCCGCCGAGGGCGATCGCCAGGTCCTGCCGCTGCTCGGAGAGTCTCACCCGGCCCATCCCAGCACTCCTCCCCGTCCTCCGGAACGACCGGTCGGACGACCCGCCGTCCGACGAACGTCTGACGTCCGGCTCCGCCGGACCGACGATGCCCGCGGGCCCGCGCCCGGGGAGGATCGAAGCATGGTTTCCCTGATCCTGGCCGGCGAGGCCGGCTTCTGGGTGGTGCTGGCAGCGGGGCTGCTGGCCCGCTACGTCCTGCGGCTGCGCCGGACCGGCCTGGTGCTGCTGGCGCTGCTCCCGGTGGTCGACCTGGTGATCCTCGGCGCCACCGTCGCCGATCTGCGCGGCGGCGCCGTCGCCGACACCACGCACGGCCTGGCCGCGGCGTACGTCGGCTTCTCGCTCGCCTACGGCCACCGCATGGTCCGCTGGGCCGACAGCCGTGCCGCGTACCGGCTGGCCGGCGGCCCGAAGCCCGTCGGCGCGCCCAAGTACGGTGCGCCGCGGGCCCGTTACGAGTGGGGCGTGTTCCTGCTGACGCTGCTCGCCTCGGCCGTCACGGTGGCGCTGATCGCCGCCGTCCAGTGGCTGGCCGGCGATCCGGCGCGCACCGCGGCGCTGGATTCCTGGTACCCGCGGATGGCGGTGGTGGTCGGCATCAACCTGGTGATCGCCGCCAGCTACACGCTCTTCCCGAAGCAGCCCAGGCAGCCCGGGCGCTCCGAGCGGCCCGACCGGGCCGAGTAGCGGGCGTCAGCGGTTCTCGCCGGGCACCCACAGCACGTCGCCGCGCTCCTTGTTGGCGGTCCGGGCCAGGATGAACAGCAGGTCCGACAGCCGGTTCAGGTACTTCGCGGTCAGCGGGTTGACGCTCTCCCCGTGCTCGGCGATCGCCGCCCAGGTGGCCCGCTCGGCCCGCCGCACCACGGTGCACGCCAGGTGCAGGTACGCGGCGCCGGGGGTGCCGCCGGGCAGGATGAAGCTGCGCAGCTTCTCCAGCTCCTCCAGGAACCGGTCGCAGTCCCCCTCCAGCCGGTCGATGTACGACTGCTCGACCCGCAGCGGCGGGTACTTGGGGTCCTCGACGATCGGCGTCGCCAGGTCCGCGCCCACGTCGAACAGGTCGTTCTGGATCCGGGTCAGCACCGTCACCAGTTCGCCGTCCAGCGCCCCGGCCGCCAGCGCCACGCCGATCGCGGCGTTGGCCTCGTTGGTGTCGGCGTACGCGATCAGCCGCGGGTCGGTCTTCGTGGTCCGGCTCATGTCGCCGAGCGCGGTCGTGCCGTCGTCCCCGGTGCGGGTGTAGATGCGCGTCAGGTTCACCATGCCCGCAGCCTAGCGCGCAGGTCCGGGGCCGCCGGTGCGAGCCGCGTCACCTCTGACGGGCGATCAGGGCGCCGGGAACTCAGGCGACGTTGACCCTCTGCCCCGGCGGGGCGGCCTCCAGCCAGGCCAGGAAGCCGGTCAGCGCGTCGTCGCTCATCGCCAGCTCCAGCGGGGCGCCCCGGTGCAGGCAGCGCAGCACCACCGAGCCGGACAGCAGGGCGAGCTCCTCCTGCCCCTGCGGGTAGCGGCGGCCCAGCACCTCGATCTCGGTGCGCGGCAGCACCCGGCGCGGCCGGGGCGCGTACGAGAACACCCGGAACCATTCGATGGAGTCGCCGCTGTACCGGCCGATACCAAAAACCCACCCCTTGCCGTCGGTCTGCGGGACCGGGGCGGAGGTGGGTTGGCCGTTCTCGTCGAGATCCGGCTGCGTGGAGGCGTCCGCGGGCATTTTCAGGCGGTAGGAGCAGTCGAAGGTGCCGCCGACCCGCTGGATGAGGCGGCGGCGTACCGCGAAGCCGACCAGGCCCGCGACGGCGAGGACCACTACCGACGCGCACACCACAAGGGCGAGGACCACGCTCACCTACCTCCTCGCTGCCTTCATCCCCGTCGGCGGCCGATGACGGCCGCCCATTCCTACCAACTGATACGACAGTCCCGAGGACACGCTCCAGGCGTCCCCGGGACCGTCGCTGCTACCAGGCTCAGTGGTGCGCCTTCAGACCGCCGGCGGCGATCAGACGGACCTCGGCGCGGCGCGCGGCGTGCGCGTCGGCCTCGGTCCGGGCGTTGTCCAGCGCGCGCTCGGCGCGGGCGACGTCGATCTCGTCGGCCAGCTCGGCGATCTCGGCGAGGATCGACAGCTTGTTGTCGGCGAACGAAATGAAGCCACCGTGCACCGCGGCGACGATGGTGCCCTGGTCGGCGGTGCGGATGGTGACCGGGCCGGTCTCCAGCACGCTCAGCACCGGGGTGTGACCCGGCATGATGCCGGTGTCACCGGAGGCCGTACGGGCGACAACGATGGTGGCCGCACCGGACCACACCTTGCGGTCGGCTGCGACCAGCTCGACGTGCAGCTCAGCCAACGTGGGCTCCTTGGCTCTTGCCGGGCCTCGGCCACCCGGGCGAACGGGCGTCGATCTCGGCAGTTTCGGTAAGAATAACGGTCACGCGCCCCCGGAACGAAACCAAGGGCCCGTAAATGACCGGGATCACAGCAGATCCAGCGGTGAGGGGTGGCCCCCGACGAGAGCCGGGAACCACCCCTCAACGGTTGGGTCTGCCGTGCGACCGGTCTGCGGTTACTTCTTCAGCAGCTCGGCGGCGTTGCGCTCGAGGTCGTCGATGCCACCGCACATGAAGAAGGCCTGCTCCGGGACGTGGTCGTACTTGCCGTCCGCGATGGCGTTGAAGGCCTCGATGGTCTCCGACAGCGGAACGGTCGAGCCCTCGACACCGGTGAACTGCTTCGCCACGTAGGTGTTCTGCGAGAGGAAGCGCTCGATGCGGCGGGCACGCTGCACCGTGATCTTGTCTTCCTCGGACAGCTCGTCGATACCGAGGATCGCGATGATGTCCTGCAGGTCCTTGTACTTCTGCAGGATCCCCTTGATACGGATGGCCGTGTCGTAGTGGTTCTGCGCGATGTACCGCGGGTCGAGGATGCGGGACGTGGAGTCCAGCGGGTCGACGGCCGGGTAGATGCCCTTCTCCGAGATCGGGCGCGACAGAACGGTGGTCGCGTCCAGGTGGGCGAAGGTGGTGGCCGGCGCCGGGTCGGTCAGGTCGTCCGCGGGGACGTAGATCGCCTGCATCGAGGTGATCGAGTGACCGCGGGTCGAGGTGATGCGCTCCTGCAGGAGGCCCATCTCGTCGGCCAGGTTCGGCTGGTAGCCCACCGCGGAGGGCATGCGGCCGAGCAGGGTCGACACCTCGGAACCGGCCTGGGTGAACCGGAAGATGTTGTCGATGAAGAGGAGCACGTCCTGCTTCTCGACGTCGCGGAAGTACTCCGCCATGGTCAGCGCGGAGAGCGCGACGCGCAGACGGGTGCCCGGCGGCTCGTCCATCTGGCCGAAGACCAGCGCGGTCTTGTCCAGAACGCCCGAGTCGACCATCTCGTCGATGAGGTCGTTGCCCTCACGGGTGCGCTCACCGACACCGGCGAACACCGACACACCACCGAAGTTCTCGGCGACGCGGTAGATCATCTCCTGGATCAGAACGGTCTTGCCGACACCGGCACCACCGAACAGACCGATCTTGCCACCCTGGACGTACGGGGTGAGCAGGTCGATGACCTTGATGCCCGTCTCGAACATCTCGGTCTTCGACTCGAGGTCGGAGAAGTTCGGGGCCTTGCGGTGGATCGGCCACTTGACCTCGACGGAGGCCTCGAACTCGGCCTTGTCGACGTTCAGCACCTCGCCGAGGGCGTTGAAGACCTTGCCCTTGGTGATCTGGCCGACCGGGACGGAGATCGCCGCGCCGGTGTCCGTGACCTGCGAGCCGCGGACCAGACCGTCGGTCGGCTGCATCGAGATGCCGCGGACCAGACCGTCGCCGAGGTGCTGGGCAACCTCGAGGGTCAGCGTCTTCTTGCCCGAGCCGTCGGGGTTGTCCACCTCGACGTGCAGGGCGTTGTACATGTCCGGAATCGCGTCGACGGGGAACTCCACGTCGACGACCGGGCCGATGACCCGCGCGACGCGGCCCGTCGCCGTGGTCTCAACAGTGGTGGTCATAGTCATTCGCTCCCCGCGCTAGCGTCGGCCAGCGCGTTGGCGCCACCGACGATCTCGCTGATTTCCTGGGTGATCTCGGCCTGACGGGCCGAGTTGGCAAGCCGCGTGAGCGACTTGATGAGCTCGCCGGCGTTGTCCGTCGCGCTCTTCATCGCACGCCGGCGGGCGGCGTGCTCGGAGGCGGCCGACTGCAGGAGAGCGTTGTAGATCCGGCTCTCGACGTACCGCGGCAGCAGGGCGTCGAGAACGCCCTCGGCCGACGGTTCGAAGTCGTACAGCGGGAAGATCTGGTTCTTCGCCGGCGACTTGTCGCTGAGCTCGACCTCGTCGAGCTTCAGCGGCAGCAGGCGGGCGTCCACGGCGGTCTGCGTCAGCATCGACACGAACTCGGTCGACACCAGGTGCAGCTCGTCCACGCCGCCGGTCTCCGCGGTGAAGGCCTCGATGAGGTCCGCCGCGACGGCCTTCGCGTCCCCGTAGGTCGGCTTGTCCGAGAAGCCGGTCCACGAGTTCGCGACCGCGAGGTTGCGGAACCCGTAGTAGCCGACGCCCTTGCGGCCGACGATGTAGGTGACCACTTCCTTGCCCTCGTCGCGGAGCTTGGCGGTGACCGCCAGGGCCTGCTTGATGGCGTTGGTCGAGTAGCCGCCCGCCAGGCCGCGGTCCGCCGTGATCAGCAGCACGGCGGCCCGGGTGGCGTTCGGGTTCTCGGTGGTCAGCGGGTGCTTCGCGTTGGACCGGGTGGCCACCGCGGTCACCGCACGGGTGAGCTCATCGGCGTACGGAGTGGAGGCGGCCACCGCGCGCTGCGCCTTGACGATGCGCGACGCGGAGATCATCTCCATCGCCTTGGTGATCTTCTTCGTCGCGGTGACGGAGCGGATGCGGCGCTTGTAGACCCGAAGCTGTGCTCCCATGGGTCGTTACGTCCTTTCCCTCGCTACCGGACTCAGGCCTGCTCAGACAGCAGCTTGCCGTCCGCGGTGGTGAAGCCCTGCTTGAAGCCGGTGATGGCGGAGGTCAGCGCGTCGATGGTGCCCTGCTCCAGCAGGCCGGTCTCGACGATGCCGGCCAGGATGCCCTTGTGCTCCAGGCGCACGTGGTCCAGGAACTCGCGCTCGAAGCGGCGGATGTCGGCGACCGGGACGTCGTCCAGCTGACCGGTGGTGCCGGCCCAGATGGAGACGACCTGCTCCTCGACCGGGAACGGCTGGTACTGGCCCTGCTTCAGCAGCTCGACCATGCGGGCGCCGCGCTCCAGCTGGGCCTTGGAGGCCGAGTCCAGGTCGGAACCGAAGGCGGCGAAGGCCTCCAGCTCGCGGTACTGGGCCAGGTCCAGGCGCAGACGGCCGGCGACCGAGCGCATGGCCTTGATCTGGGCGGAGCCACCGACGCGGGAGACCGAGATGCCGACGTTCACGGCCGGGCGGATGCCGGCGTTGAACAGGTCGGACTCCAGGAAGCACTGGCCGTCGGTGATGGAGATGACGTTGGTCGGGATGTACGCCGAGACGTCGTTGGCCTTGGTCTCGATGATCGGCAGACCGGTCATCGAGCCGCCGCCGAGGGCGTCGTTCAGCTTGGCGCAGCGCTCCAGCAGGCGGGAGTGCAGGTAGAAGACGTCACCCGGGTAGGCCTCGCGGCCCGGCGGGCGGCGCAGCAGCAGGGAGACGGAGCGGTAGGCCTCGGCCTGCTTCGACAGGTCGTCGAAGATGATCAGGACGTGCTTGCCGTCGTACATCCACTCCTGGCCGATGGCCGAACCGGTGTACGGGGCGAGGTACTTGAAGCCGGCCGGGTCGGAGGCGGGAGCAGCCACGATGGTGGTGTACTCCAGCGCGCCGGCCTCCTCCAGGGCGCCGCGGACGGACGCGATGGTGGAGCCCTTCTGGCCGACGGCGACGTAGATGCAGCGGACCTGCTTCTCCGGGTCGCCCGAACGCCAGTTGTCGCGCTGGTTGATGATGGTGTCGACGGCGACGGCGGTCTTGCCGGTCTGGCGGTCACCGATGATCAGCTGGCGCTGGCCGCGGCCGATCGGGGTCATCGCGTCGATGGCCTTGATGCCGGTCTGCAGCGGCTGCTTGACCGACTTGCGGGCCATGACGCCGGGGGCCTGCAGTTCCAGGGCGCGACGGCCGGTGGAGGCGATGTCGCCCAGGCCGTCGATCGGGTTGCCCAGCGGGTCCACGACGCGGCCGAGGTAGCCGTCGCCGACCGGAACCGAGAGGACCTCGCCGGTGCGGCGCACGGTCTGGCCCTCTTCGATGCCGCCGAACTCACCGAGGATGACGACACCGATCTCGCGGGTGTCGAGGTTCAGCGCGAGGCCGAGCGTGCCGTCCTCGAACTTCAGCAGCTCGTTCGCCATGACCGAGGGCAGGCCCTCGACATGCGCGATGCCGTCCGCAGCGTCAGTGACCTTGCCGACCTCTTCCACAGAAGCGGCGTCCGGCTGGTACGACTGGACAAAGTCGGCCAGCGCGTCCCGGATCTCCTCCGGACGGATCGTAAGCTCCGCCATCAGGCTTCCCTGCTCTCCTAGTTTGCGATCCTCGGCCCGCCATTGAGGGCCGCAAGTGCTCGACTCTCGGCCGGGTCGGGTGAACCGGCCGTACGTTTTGCCGGCCCACCTGGTGTGGACCGACGCCCGACCGAGGGTCGGATAGTGCTGGTGCTCAGCCTTCGAGGCCCTGGCGAGCGCCCTCCAGGCGGCTCGCGACCGTTCCGTCGATGACCTCGTCGCCGATCTGCACCCGGACACCGCCCTGGACCTCGGGGTCCACGTCGATGTTCAGGTGGACCGGGCGGCCGTGCAGGCCGGCCAGGGCAGCGGCGAGCCGCTCCTTCTGGCGGTCCGACAGCGGCACGGCGCTGGTGACCTGGGCCACCACGCGGCCACGCCGGGAGGCGGCGAGCTTGGAGTAGGACTCCAGGCCACCCTCCAGGCTACGGCCCCGGGGGACGGTGACCAGGCTGGTGACCAGGCGGACGGTGCCCGCGTTGGCCTTGCCGCCGAGGAGCTTGCGGATCAGCGCCGTCTTGGCGGCGGTGTCGGCCTTGGGCTCGGTCAGCGCGGCGCGCAGCTCGTGCGAGCCCGCCACCACCCGGCCGAACCGGAACAGCTCGTCCTCGACGTCGTCCAGCGCGCCCGCCTTGTCGGCAGCGATGACCTCGGCGTACGCGGTCAGCTGCTCGGCCGCGTCGGCCAGGTCACGCGAACCCGACCAGCGCGAGCGCACCAGGCCGGAGACCAGGTCGACGGTCTCGCCGGAGACCTGACCGGCCAGCAGCGAGGAGACCAGCTGGGCCTTGTCCTGACCGGACCGGGACGGGTCGGTCAGCACCCGGCGCAGCGAGACCTCGCGGTCCAGCAGCACGGTGACGGCGGCGAGTTCCTCGGCGAGCTTGGCCGCGTCCACCGAGGTGTTGTCGGTCAGGCTCTCGAGGTTCTCGCGACCGGCGGCGAGTGCCTCGCGGCTCGCGCCGATCACTTGGCCGCACCCTGGGCAGCGGCGGCCTTGGACTCCAGCTCGTCCAGGAAGCGGTCGATGACACCGCTCTGGCGGGCGTGGTCCTCCAGGGACTCACCGACGATGCGGGACGCCAGCTGGGAGGCCAGCGAGCCCACGTCCTGGCGCAGGGCGGCGGTCGCCTGCTTCTTGTCGGCGTCGATCTGCGCGTGGCCGGCGGCGACGATGGCCTCGCGCTGGCGCTGGCCCTCCTCGCGCATCTCGGCGATCAGGACAGCACCCTGCTCACGGGCGTGCTCGGTGATCCGGGCAGCCTCGTGACGCGCCTCGGCCAGCTCGGCACGGTACTGCTCAAGCAGGGCCTGGGCCTCGGCCTGAGCGGTCTCCGCGCGCTTCATGCCGCCTTCGATGGCGTCGCGGCGCTCCTCCAGCACCTTCTCGATGCTGGGGAGGAGCTTCTTGCCGAGAAGACCGAAGACGATGAAGAAGCAGAGCAGGCCGATGATGACCTCGGGCCACGCGGGGAGAAGAGGGTTCATCTTCTCTTCAGCCGCGAGGAGAACCTCGGGGGTCATATCAGAACCTTTCGTCGGAATTGACTACCGGTGCGCCTGGCTCACTGGCCGTAGACGAACGGCATGACGATGCCGATCAGGGCGAGGGCCTCGGTCAGGGCGAAGCCGATGAACATGTTGGAGCGGATCAGGCCGGCAGCCTCGGGCTGACGGGCCATCGCCTGCACGCCGTTACCGAAGATCAGACCGACGCCGATGCCGGGGCCGATGGCGGCGAGGCCGTAGCCGATGGACGCGACGGAACCGGAAACCTCAGCGAGAGCGGACATCTCAGCTAATCCTTTGCGGGGATGGGATACCGGTGGGTGTTGGCCACCGGGAGTTCAAGGGCGCGGCCGGGGCCGCGGGGCTCAGTGCGCCTCTTCCAGGGCACCGGCGATGTAGCTGCTGGCGAGCATCACGAAGATGTACGCCTGCAGGAACTGCACCAGCAGCTCGAAGGCGGTCAGACCGACGGCCACCACGAAGGACACGGAGCCGTACAGGGCGCCGATGGTGGGGCTGAGCAGGTACCACGAGGCCACCGAGAAGACGACGATCAGCAGGTGACCGGCGAACATGTTGGCGAAGGCTCGGACCGCGAGGGTGAAGGGGCGCACGAAGATGTTCGAGAAGAACTCGATCGGCACCAGGATGAACATGACCCAGCCGGGGATGCCGGACGGCCAGCAGAGGTTCTTCATACCGCCGACGAAGCCGTGCTTCTTGAACGTCAGCGACATGTAGGTGATCCAGACGACCAGTGCGAGGCCGGCGGGGAAGGCGATCTTCGACGCCACCGGGAACTGGGCGAACGGGATGATGGACATGATGTTCATGATCCACACGAAGAAGAACATCGAGACCAGCATCGGGACGTACTTCTCGCCCTTCTTGCCGATCGTCTCGAGCACGATGCTCCGCTTCACGAAGTCGTACCCGATCTCGCCGACCAGCTGGAGCTTGCCCGGGAGCAGCTTCGGCTTGGCGAACGCGGCCCAGAAGAAGCCGACCACCAGCAGCGCACAGATGATCGACAGCAGCATCGGCTTGTTGAAGTCGACGCCGCCGACCGTGAAGATCGGCTTGAAGTCGAACTCGTTCAGGCCGGGGGCGGGGAAGCCGCAGCCGGAGTCGAAGTGGCAACCGGCCTCGGAGGCGAGCTGGACGTCAGCACCCACCACAGACTCCTTCGTTCTGACGCATGGTTACGGCAACCTCGGTGTGTCGGCGTGGCCTGCGGCCACGGTGCGGCACTGGAACTAGTTGGATTTCTCGCGGACCCCGCGCGGCGCACATCCACGCCGCGGGATCTTCGAAAGCTTCGTGGAGCCGGGGGGCGATCCGTCCGATTCTCGGAGGGACCTGGCCGCTTCCCGTACTCCGCCGTTGGGACGGACGATAGCAGCCCGTCAGGAGGGCATAAACACCGCCCCCCTCGCGAGGGGGACAGTGTGCCCCGCTCACGGTTGACGCCCGGATTTCGGCTTGCCGTCGGGTTCCACGTAATAGATCTTCGCCTTCAGCGCACCCCGGACCTGGAAGGCGGTCCAGATGATCGCGAGTCCGAGCAGGGTGAACCCGAAGACCTTGCGGTCGAAGAACGTCAGGTGCTTGGCCACCGCGAGCAGGATGCCGATCGCGACGATCTGGGTCGTGTAGACCATCAGCGCCGCGGCCATCATGATCTGCGGGTTGTTCCGGGTCAGGCGGTCGAGCGCGACCTGCCCGAAGCTGAAGAAGCCCAGCACCACCACGGTCGCGAGCAGGGCGCCGAGCAGTCCCTTCCCCTGGGCGACGGCGAAGGAGATGACCATGGCGATCACTCCGGCGGCCGCAGTGGGAATTGCGGCGCCACGGAGGATCCGGGCGTCGTGGGACGGCATGTCGGCAGCTCCGGCGGCATGTCGGCGGCAAGGGGCAGAAGTACGTGAGCGAGGACCACGCCGCGGACCGCCGTTCAGGCGAGCCCGTCGCGGAGACCGACCAGGGACGGAAGTCCTCCACCTGTCAGGTCTTTCGGCGTGTTCTCGGTACTCGTGAACGGTATCACAAACTATTTGATGAGAGCTTTACCATGAACGTGTGGCACCTGTCACACCATCCCCCCGCCGGTGCCGCCGAACGGGTGCATCCGAACGGCCCGGCGGGAGTTGACGCTCCGTCAGGACTGCTGGTCGCCGCGTCGGCCGGCCGCCGTCGCGCCCGTTCCGATCCGCCCCAGCAGGGCCTTGTCCTCGGCCGACAGCTCGGCCATCGCGGGCGTCTCGGCGCTCTCCGCCGCACCCTCCGCCGGGGCCTGCTCGCCGTTGCGGTAGCGGGGCGGCACGAACGGCTGGACGGCCTTCGGGGCGCGCGGCTTGAAGCGCGGCATCAGCAGCACCGCGAGGCCGACCAGGCACAGGCCCGCCATGGTGAGGACCACGGTGCGGCCGGTGTTGGTGACCGAGACCGCGACGGTGCCGAAGGCGATCAGCGCGGCCCAGAAGTACATGATCAGCACGGCCCGGCTGTGCGAGTGCCCGACCTCCAGCAGCCGGTGGTGCAGGTGCTGCTTGTCCGCCGCGAACGGCGACTTGCCCGCCCAGGTGCGGCGCACCACGGCCAGCAGCAGGTCCGCCAGCGGCAGCGCGATCACGGTCAGCGGCAGCAGCAGCGGGATGTAGATCGGCACCAGGGCGTGCACGGCGAGGGTCTGCGAACCGGTCCGGGCGGACACCAGGTCGGGGTCGACGCGGCCGGTGATGGAGATCGCGGCGACGGCCAGCATCAGGCCGAGCATCATCGAGCCGGAGTCGCCCATGAAGATCCGCGCCGGGTGCAGGTTGTGCGGCAGGAAGCCCAGGCACATGCCGATCAGCACCGCGGTGAACAGCGCGGCCGGCGCGGCGTCGTTGATGCCGTAGCCCAGCCAGAGCCGGTACGAGTACAGGAAGAACGCGATCGCGGCGATGCACACCATGCCCGCCGCCAGGCCGTCCAGGCCGTCGATGAAGTTCACCGCGTTCACCATGACGACCACCAGCGTGACCGAGATGATCATTCCCTGGGTGGGGGTCACCGCGACCGGGCCGTAGCCGGGCACCGGGATGGAGATCACCGTGACGCCCTGCCAGACCATCACGCCGGCGGCGATCATCTGGCCGCCGAGCTTCACCAGCGCGTCGACGCCCCACTTGTCGTCCAGGACGCCCAGCACGAACATGATCCCGGCCCCGGACAGCAGCGCCTTGACGTCCGCGCTCTGCACGAACAGCCGCCCCAGGTTGGTGAGTTGGGACGCCGCCAGCAGGCCGGCCAGCAGGCCGCCGAACATCGCGATGCCGCCCAGCCGGGGGGTCGGTTCGCGGTGCACGTCACGCGCCCGGACGGCGGGCATCGCGCCGGCCGCGATCGCGAACTTGCGCACGGGGCTGACCAGCAGGTAGGTCACCGCCGCCGAGACGAACAGGACCAGCAGATACTCACGCACCACTGGCCTCCAGGGTCGCGGTCCGACGGTCGAGTACGCAGGGTACTCCCGCGCAGGTTCGGGGTTCGAGGTGCGTCGCCACGGTGCACACCTTATTGACTCCGACGCCCGGCCCCCGCATCGCGGTTCGCCTCCGCGGCCGGCGATCGTTCAGCGGCGCCCGGCGAAGGCCCGCGCCAGCTCCCGGACCCGGGCCCGGACCGGCTCCCCGCCGTCCCCGGAGAGCGCCCGGCCGAGCAGCTCGCCGACCTCGCCGAGCTCGGACTCCCCCATCCCCTGCGCGGCGCACACGCCCGTTCCCAGCCGGATCCCGGAGGTCTCGGTGGGCGGCGCCGGATCGTACGGGACGGCGCACCGGCCGAGCATCAACCCGGCTGCGGCGCAACGGCGTTCGGCCTCCACGCCGGTCAGGCCGAGGGTGCCGACCTCGGCGGTCACCAGGTGGGTGTCGGTGCCGCCGGTGAGCGGCGCGGCCCCGGCGGCGGCCAGTGCGGCGGCCAGCGCCCGCGCCCCGTCCACCGCCCGGCGGACGTACTCGGCGAACCCGGGGGTGGCGGCCTGGGCCAGCGCCACCGCCTTGGCGGCCACCTCGTTCATCGCCGCCCCGCCCTGGCAGAACGGGAACACCGCCCGGTCGATCCGGTCCGCCAGCTCGGCGCCGCACAGCAGCAGGCCGCCGCGCGGGCCGCGCAGCAGCTTGTGGGTGGCCACCACCGTGACGTCCGCGTACGGCACCGGGGAGGGCGCGGCGCCGGCCGCGACCAGGCCGGCGGTCTGCCCGGCGGTGGCGATCAGGTAGGCGTCCACCTCGTCGGCGATCTCCCGGAAGGCCGCCCAGTCGAGGTGCCGGGGGTAGGAGATGCCGCCCGCGACGATCGCCTTCGGCCGGTGCTCCAGGGCCAGCCGGCGGACCTGCTCCAGGTCGATCAGGCCGTCCTCCTCGCGCACCCCGTAGCCGTGGAACTGGAACCAGCGGCCGGAGAAGTTGGCCCGGGAGCCGGCGCTCAGGTGGCCGCCGTGCTCCAGCGACATCGCCAGCACCGCGTCGCCCGGCCGCAGCAGCGCCGCGTAGGCCGCCAGGACGGCCGAAGTCGCGGACCGGGGCTGGACGTTGGCGTGCGGGGCGGAGAACAGCTCGCGGGCCCGGTCGATCGCCAGCAGCTCGACGGTGTCGGCGGGGGCGCAGCCGGTGTGGTGGCGGCGGCCCGGGTAGCCCTCGGCGTACTTGTCGACCAGCGGGCCGGCCAGCGCGGCCAGCACGGCGGGGGTGGCCAGGTTCTCGCCGGCCAGCAGCTGCAGGGAGTCGGCCCGGCGCTCGTCCTCGGCGGTGAGCAGGTCGGCGATCAGCGGGTCGGCCGCGCGCAGGGCCTCGGCGGCCTGCCAGTGGATCGGTTGGGCGTCGGCGACCGTCATGGTGGGCTCCCGGGTGGGGGGTCCCCCAGCCGGGGGCCGGGGGGCCGGTGCGGGCGGAGATTCCTCCAGCGTAGGTCGGCCCCCGCCGCCGGGCCCGCCCGCACACGCGGGACTGCGCCTTTCCGGTTGCCCGCCGCCGACCTGCACCGCCCGCGCACATGGGCTTCACAAATCCTCCACCGAAACTTTAGTGGAGGGCGCTCAACTCACCGGTCCACGCCGGTCAGGGCGGTCACCACCGGGTCCAGCGCGTCGAATATCTCCTCGCCGCAGTTGCGGAACATGCCGATCGGTGCCCCGTACGGGTCCCTCAGCTCGTCCGACTCCGGAGACGCGGCCAGCAGCCAGCCGCGCAGTGCGGCGGCCGAGCGGACCAGCGCGCGGGCGCGTTCGGTCAGCCGCGCGCCGTCCCGGGGGTCCGGCAGGGTCCGCGGGTCGACCCTTTGCACCAGCCGGGTGAACTCCTTCAGCGTGAAGGTGCGCAGACCCGCCGCGTGCCCCATCGAGATCACCTGCGCGCGGTGGTCCAGGGTCGCGGTCAGCACCAGGTCGGCGTCGATCACGTGCTCGTCGAGCAGCTCCCGGCCGGCGAAGTCCGCGCTGTCCGCGCCGTACTCGCCGAGCACGGTGGCCGCGTGCGCCTCCATCGGGGCGCCCTCGTGACCCCAGGTGCCGGCGCTCTCCACCACGATCCGGCGGCCCACCGGGGCGCCCAGCCGGGAGTCCAGCTCCAGCCGGGCCAGCCGCTCGGCGATCGGGGAGCGGCAGACGTTGCCGGTGCAGACGAAGAGGATCCGAAAGGTGTCCAGCGGGACGGGCCCGGACGCCGGGAACGGCGCCAGGGCACTCCCCGCTCCGTACAACGGGACGGCGGTCAACTGCCGGCCTCGACGTCCGGAGCGACCTCCCTCAGCTGCTCGACGCTGATCGCGCCCGCCCGCAGCACCACCGGCACCTTGCCGGTGACGTCGACGATGGTGGAGGCCGTGGCGTAGTCGGCCGTCCCGCCGTCGAGGTAGATCGACACCGCGTCGCCGAGCTGCTCCTCGGCGGCGTCGCAGGTCGACGGGGACGGGCCGCCGGTCTTGTTGGCGGAGGACACCGCGAGCGGGCCGGTGGTGTTCAGCAGCTCCAGCGCGACCGGGTGCAGCGGCATCCGGACCGCGACGGTGCCGCGGGTCTCGCCGAGGTCCCAGCGCAGCGACGGCTGGTGCCGGGCCACCAGGGTCAGGCCGCCCGGCCAGAACGCGTCCACCAGCTCCCAGGCCTGCTCGGAGAAGTCGGTGACCAGCCCGTGCAGCGTGGTCGGCGAGCCGACCAGCACCGGCGAGGGCATGTTCCGCCCGCGGCCCTTGGCGGCCAGCAGCGCGCCCACCGCCTCCGGCGAGAACGCGTCGGCGGCGATCCCGTACAGCGTGTCGGTCGGCACCACGACCAGCTCCCCGCGGCGGATCGCGGTGGCGGCCTCACGCAGCCCGCTGGCGCGGTCCTGGGCATCGGAGCAGTCGTATCGGCGGCTCATCGGAGCAATCCCCTTCCGGTGACATCTGTGGTGGTCTGCAGCGGGGCGCGACGCGCGGTCGTGCGGCGTCCGGTGGGCACGACGAGCCCCTCCGGACCCGTCGTGCCGCGCCCGAGGTTCACAACGAGGCCCTGCGGGCGGTCGTGAAGCGGGGGCGGTTGTTGAGGTCCCGGTGGTCGGCGGCGTCCGTCCAGCCGCTCTCCTCGCGGAAGATCCACGGCACCTGGCCGCCCTGGGTGTCCGCGTGCTCGATCACCACCGCGCCGCCGGGCTTCAGCAGCCGGGCGGCGACCCGCTCGATGCCGCGGATGGTGTCCAGGCCGTCCTCGCCGGAGAACAGCGACATCTGCGGGTCGTGGTCGCGGGCCTCGGGGGCGACGTACTCCCACTCGGTGAGCGGGATGTACGGCGGATTGCTGATCACCAGGTCGAAGCGGCCGTCCCAGGCCCGGTCGTCGACGAACGCCTTGGTGGCGTCGCCCTGGTGCAGGTGGACCCGGGCCCGGTCGGGGCTGGCCTCGATGTTGCGGCGGGTGTACGCGATCGCGCCCTCGTCGAGTTCGAAGGCGTGCACCGTGGAGCGCGGCAGTTCCTGGGCGAGGGCCAGCGCGATCGCCCCGGAGCCGGTGCACAGGTCGACCACCAGCGGCTCGGCGACGTCCATCGCCCGGACCGCGTCTATCGCCCACTCGACCACCGACTCGGTCTCCGGCCGGGGCACGAACACCCCGGGGCCGACCTCCAGTTCGAGGTAGCGGAAGAACGCGCGCCCGGTGATGTGCTGCAGCGGCTCGCGCTGCTCGCGGCGGGAGACCGCCTCCCAGTAGCGGGCGTCGAAGTCGCCGTCCGGCACGGTGTGGAGCTGGCTGCGCTTCACCCCGTGGACGTGCGCGGCCAGCTCCTCCGCGTCGAAGCGCGGCGAGGGCACCCCGGCCGCGGCCAGGCGCTGGGTGGCCTGGGCCACCTCGGCGAGCAGCAGGTTCATCCCTCGGGCCCCTTAGGCTCAGTTCTCCTGCGCGGCGGCCAGCTTGGCCGCGGCGTCGGCGTCCACACAGGACTGGATCACCGCGTTCAGGTCGCCGTCCAGCACCTGGTCCAGGTTGTACGACTTGAAGCCGGTGCGGTGGTCGGAGATGCGGTTCTCCGGGAAGTTGTACGTCCGGATCCGCTCGGAGCGGTCCACCGTGCGGACCTGGCTGCGGCGGGCGTCGGACGCCTCCCGCTCGGCCTCCTCCTGCGCGGCGGCCAGCAGCCGCGAACGCAGGATGCGCATCGCCTGCTCCTTGTTCTGCAGCTGGCTCTTCTCGTTCTGGCAGGACGCCACGATACCGGTCGGCAGGTGGGTGATCCGGACCGCGGAGTCGGTGGTGTTGACCGACTGCCCGCCCGGGCCGGAGGACCGGTAGACGTCGATCCGCAGGTCGTTGGCGTGGATCTCCACCTCGACCTCCTCGGCCTCCGGGGTGACCAGCACGCCCGCGGCGGAGGTGTGGATGCGGCCCTGCGACTCGGTCGCGGGCACCCGCTGCACGCGGTGCACGCCGCCCTCGTACTTCAGCTGCGCCCAGACGCCGTGGCCGGGTTCGGCGTTGCCCTTGGTCTTCACGGCCACCGAGACGTCCTTGTAGCCGCCGAGGTCGGACTCGTTGGCGTCGATGATCTCGGTCTTCCAGCCGACCCGCTCCGCGTACCGCAGGTACATCCGCAGCAGGTCGCCGGCGAACAGCGCAGACTCCTCGCCGCCCTCGCCCGCCTTGACCTCCAGGATGACGTCCTTGTCGTCATTGGGGTCGCGCGGGACCAGCAGCAGCCGCAGCTCCTCGGTCAGCTCGTCCCGGCGCGCCTCGGACGCCTTCGCCTCGGCGAGGAAGTCCGGGTCCTCGACGGCGAGTTCGCGCGCGGCGGCGATGTCCTCGCCGGCCTGCTTCCAGGCCAGGTAGGTGCGGGTGATCGGGGTCAGCTCGGCGTACCGCTTGGCCAGCTTGCGCGCGTTCGCCTGGTCGGCGTGCACCGACGGGTCGGCCAGCCTCTTTTCGAGGTCGGCGTGCTCGACGAGGAGCTCTTCGACTGCCTCGAACATCGGGTGGTCCTACTTCCGTGAGTGCCGAACGGGGGTGTGGCGGGAGAGACGCGAACGGCGCCGGCCCGGACGCCCCCGTGAACGAACACGGGGACACCCGAGACCGGCGCCGTGGAAGCGCTAGGCCGACTTGTTGCCGGAGAGCTTCTTGCCGAAGCGCGCCTCGAAGCGGGCCACGCGGCCACCGGTGTCCAGAATCTTCTGCTTGCCGGTGTAGAACGGGTGGCAGTTCGAGCAGACCTCGGCGCGGATCTCGCCGCTGGTCTCGGTCGAGCGAGTGGTGAACTCGTTGCCGCAGGTGCAGGTCACCTTGGTGACCACGTACTCCGGGTGAACGTTGGACTTCAACGGATTCTCCTAGCTGATCGGGAGGGCACCGGGTCGGCGGACTTGGACATCCACGCGTGAACCGGGACCGACGGACCAGTGTGCCAGCACTGCCCGCTTCTTCCCAAACCGGGAGCCGGAGCCCGCTATTCCGCGCCCCCGAGCACCGCCTCCGCGCCGGTGGCGCGCGAGGCCGCGGCGGACGGAGAGGCGTCCGCCGGGTTGGTCGGCTGCTGGGCCAGCACCGTGCTCGGCACCGGCCGGTCGGCCCGCAGCGCCGCCCACAGCTGCTGGGACTCCGCAGCCCTGGGGACCACCCGGTTCGGGTCGCTGGCGGCGTACGCCACCGGCAGCGTGACCATGGTGAGCTGGTCCGGGCCGATCTGCTTGAGGGTCTGCGCCAGGCCCACCAGCGAGCTCACCGACGCCAGGTCGGAGTCGGTGGTGAGGGACTTGGTCAGCTTGTCCCCGAGGTTCCACATCGCGACCGGGTCGGTGGCCAGGCCGAGCGCGCCGATCCGGCCCAGCACGGCCTTCACCATCTCCTTCTGGAGCTCGATCCGCCCCAGGTCGCTGCCGTCGCCGACGCCGTGCCGGGTGCGGACGAACGCCAGCGCCTGCTGCCCGCCCAGGTGGTGGGTGCCGGCCGCCAGGTGCAGCCCGCTGTCCTGGTCGCTTATCGGCACGGTGGTGGTGACGTCCACGCCGCCGATCGCGTCGATCAGCGAGGCGAACCCGGCGAAGTCCACCTCGACGAAGTGGTCCATCCGCATCCCGGTGAGCTGCTCGGTGGTCTTCACCGCGCACGCCGGGCCGCCGACCTCGAACGCCGAGTTGTACATCGCGCTGCGGACCGCCGGGACCGGCTTGCCGTCCGTCCCGGTGCAGGCCGGGCGGGCCACCAGGGTGTCGCGCGGTATCGAGACCACCGAGGCGGCCGTGTGGGTCTGGTTGACGTGCACCACCATCGCGGTGTCCGAGCGGGCGGTGTCGCCGGTGCTGCCGCCCGCCAGGGTGCCGTTGGCGCCGGCCCGCGAGTCGGAGCCGAGCACCAGGAGGTTGAACGAGCCGTCGGTGGAGGCCGGCGGGCGGGCGCTGCCCAGCTGCCCGGAGATGTCGACGCCGTGCAGGTTGCGGTTCAGCTTCCAGTAGGCGAGGCCGCCCAGGCCCACGGCCACCAGCACCACGGCGGCCAGGGCGAACAGCGCGATCCGCAGTCCGCGGCGGCGCGGGGTGCGGCCCTTCCGGTGCTCGGCCATATCGCCTCTTTTCGCCAGGAGTGCGACCTTTCGAGCATAAGTGACGCGCCGGTAGCGCGACCCGGTTCTGCCTCCCGCCCGGGAAAACGCCGGGACCCCGCACCGCGCGGAGCGGTACGGGGTCCCGGAGGGTCCTGGCGGGTCAGTCGCCGGAACCGGGGGTGTTCTTGGCGATCTGCATCAGGAACTCGGCGTTCGACTTGGTCTGCTTCATCTTGTCCAGCAGCAGCTCGATCGCCTGCTGCGAGTCCAGGGCGTGCAGCACCCGGCGGAGCTTCCAGACGATGGCCAGCTCCTCGTGGCCGAGCAGGATCTCCTCCTTGCGGGTGCCGGAGGCGTCCACGTCGACGGAGGGGAAGATGCGCTTGTCCGAGAGCTTCCGGTCGAGCTTGAGCTCCATGTTGCCGGTGCCCTTGAACTCCTCGAAGATCACCTCGTCCATCCGGGAGCCGGTGTCGACCAGCGCGGTGGCGAGGATGGTCAGCGAGCCGCCGTTCTCGATGTTGCGCGCGGCGCCGAAGAACTTCTTCGGCGGGTACAGCGCGGTCGAGTCGACACCACCGGACAGGATGCGGCCGGAGGCGGGCGCGGCCAGGTTGTAGGCGCGGCCCAGGCGGGTGATGGAGTCCAGCAGGATCACCACGTCGTGGCCCAGCTCCACCAGGCGCTTGGCGCGCTCGATGGCGAGCTCGGCGACGGTGGTGTGGTCCTCGGCCGGGCGGTCGAAGGTCGAGGAGATGACCTCGCCCTTCACCGACCGCTGCATGTCGGTGACCTCTTCCGGACGCTCGTCGACCAGGACGACCATCAGGTGGCACTCGGGGTTGTTGTGGGTGATCGCGTTGGCGATCGCCTGCATGATCATGGTCTTGCCGGTCTTCGGCGGGGCCACGATCAGACCGCGCTGGCCCTTGCCGATCGGCGAGACCAGGTCGATGATCCGGGTGGTCAGCACGCCCGGGTCGGTCTCCAGGCGCAGCCGCTCCTGCGGGTACAGCGGGGTCAGCTTGCCGAACTCGGGGCGGCCGCGGCCGCTGTCCGGGTCCATGCCGTTGACGGAGTCCAGGCGCACCAGGGCGTTGAACTTCTCCCGGCGCTCGCCGTCCTTCGGCTGCCGGACAGCGCCGGTGATGGCGTCGCCCTTGCGCAGGCCGTGCTTGCGGACCTGGGCCAGCGAGACGTAGACGTCGTTCTGGCCGGGCAGGTAGCCGGAGGTCCGGACGAAGGCGTAGTTGTCGAGGATGTCCAGGATGCCCGCGACCGGGATCAGGACGTCGTCGTCGCTCAGCGGGACCTCGGGGCCGCCCTGGCCCTCGAAGCCGTCACGGCGGCGGCCCCGGCGGTCGCGGTAGCGGCCGCGGCGGCCGCGGCGCCCGTCGCCGAACTCGTCGTCGTCGTAGCCGCCCTGCTGCTGGGCGCCGCCGCCCTGCTGCTGGCCCTGCTGCTGGCCCTGCTGGCGGGACTGGCCGCCGTCCTGCTGCTGGCCGCCCTGCTGCCGGTCGGCGCGGTCGCGCTCGCGGCGGTTGCGGCGGTCCCGGCGGGACTCGCGGATCTCGTTGTCGCCCTCGGCCGCGGGGGCCTCGGTGCGCTCGGAACGCTCGGTGCGCTCGCCGCCGTCGCGGCGCTCGCGGCGGTCCCGGCGCTCGCGGCGCTCGGAACGGCCCTCGCCCTCGGCGGCCGGGCGCTGGCCCTCGGCCTTGGCCTCGGCGGCCGGCTGGGCCTGCTCGGCGGTGGCGGTGCTGCCCGCGGCCTCGGCGGTCGGCGCGCCGGCGGCGGCGGTGGCCCGGCGGCGCGGGCGCTCGCTGCGGGCAGCGGCGGCCGCGGTCTCGGCGGCGGCCTGCACCGGGATCTCGATCTGCGCCTGCGGCTGCGGCTCGGTGGCGGCGGCGGTGCGGGCACGGCGGGCGGTCCGCGGCGAGGCCGCCGATTCGCCCTGCTCGTCGGCGGCCGGAGCGGCCTCGGCGGCGGGAGCGGCCGACTTGGCGGCCTTCTTGGCGGCGGGAGCGGCGGCGGCGGAGCCGCCCGCGAGCAGCGGGTCTCCGCCGCTCTTCTCCTTGATGGCCTCGATCAGCTGGCTCTTGCGCATGCGTCCGGTACCGCTGATCCCGAGGGTCGAGGCGAGCTTCTGGAGCTCGGCCAGGACCAGGCCGTCCAGGCCGGCGGCAGCGGTACGACGGCGTCGCGCCGGAGCCGCGGGGGCGGCGGCAGCGTCCGACGCCTCGGCGTCCGGGCGCGCGCCCATCAGATCGGTGGTGTCGCTCACTAAGGGTCCTTCCCTGGAGCGGACGTCGGCCTGTCTGGCACGGCGACCGGTTGTGCTGTCCTGTCCAGCATCTCTGTGCGCTGGTCAGGGGCTGGATTCCCGCGGAAGGCTGGTCCTTCCGGGGAGCTGCGAAGTGCGGTGCACTGTGGTGCGAAGGTGGCGCGGACGGCCGGTACTCGTGCCGACCTCGCTGCGCCTGTTGATGCCCGGGCCCCCGTCGCGCGGCGGCAGTTCGGGCCCCGCCCGGCCGGGCCTCAGTGCAGAGGCTGCGGGTGGGAGTCTGGTGCCGTCACGGCTTCGGGATGGGCCTCAATCGCGCAGGCAGGCTGCGTACGCGGTGTGGCGGGCTCCCGGAGAATCGTGATCCCGAGCTTCCGGCCCCCGTGACGGGGGAACGGGATCGGGATGCGTCGCACCGGGCCCCGGAGGGCATCTGGTGCAGCAATGAGGTTAACACTACCGACCCCCTGACACATTCCCCAGCCCTTTGCTTGTCAATCGTGTCCGTCTCACATGTCGAGCGGCAGAACGGTCGCACCGGTGCGGTCGAGCTCCAGCCGGTGCGCGGCGAACTGCGGCCCGGCGAAGTTCAGCAGCTTCTCGGCGCCGGCCTCGTCGGTGAGCGCGAGCACCGTCGGCCCGGCGCCCGAGACGACGGCGGGTACGCCCTCGGCACGCAGCGCGGCGACCAGGGCGGCGCTGTCGGGCATGGCGGAGGCCCGGTAGTCCTGGTGCAGGCGGTCCTCGGTGGCGGTGAGCAGCAGTTCGGGGCGGCGGGTGAGCGCCTCGACCAGCAGGGCGGCGCGGCCGGCGTTGACGGCCGCGTCGGCGAGCGGGACGGTCTTGGGGAGGAGACCGCGGGCCGTCTCGGTGAGCACCTCGGTGGAGGGCACGAACACGACCGGAACCACCCGGTCGGAGGGGTCGAGCGTGATGGTGCGGGCGGTGCCGTCCTCGGTCCAGGCGACGGTGAAGTTGCCGCGCAGACAGGCCGCGACGTTGTCGGGGTGGCCCTCCAGCTCGGAGGCGAGGGCGAGCAGCGCGTCGTCGTCGAGGGCGGAGGCGCCGCCGATGGTGACGGCGCGGGCGGCGACGATGCCGGCGCAGATCGCGGCGGACGAGGAGCCCAGGCCGCGGCCGTGCGGTATGCGGTTGGCGCAGACCACTTCGAGGCCGCGGGGCTGTCCGCCGAGCCGGTCGAAGGCGGCGCGCAGCGAGCGGACCAGCAGGTGGCGCTCGTCGCGGGGCAGGGTGTCGGCGCCCTCGCCGGCGATGTCCACGCTCAGGCCGGAGTCGGCGACCCGGACCACGACGTCGTCGTACAGGCCCAGGGCGAGGCCGAAGGCGTCGAAGCCGGGGCCGAGGTTGGCGCTGGTCGCGGGGACGCGGACCCGGACGGCGGCGGCGCGGAACGCGGGACCGGCCATGCGGTGGACACTCCTGAAAAGTGGGGGCGGCCCGGACGACGGGGCCTGCGGTGGTACGGCGGCGGGGTGGTCGAAGGGAGCGCGCAGCGTGGCGCGGCCCGCCGGGGTCCAGCGTATCGAAGAGAGGTTCCAGAGCGGTACACCCTGCTCGGCTCGGATCTTCCGTGTTGCCACAAGCAGCGGAAAAGCGCCGGTCGGATGACCTGAAAGCGGCGGGGGGGGGGGGGCCCCCCCCCCGGGGGGGGGCGGCCCCCCTGGTTGTGGGGGGGGGGGGCGGGGCCCACGCGCGAGGCGGCGGGCGC